>NZ_JBEGIB010000005.1:0-208694 GCF_040676495.1 Bacillus sp. LBA3-1-1.1 | reverse complement strand
ACTGTAAATCCGCTCCTTCGGGTTCGGCAGTTCGAATCTGCCCCCCTCCACCATTTACATAGGGGCATAGTTTAAAGGTAGAACTGAGGTCTCCAAAACCTCCAGTGTGGGTTCGATTCCTACTGCCCCTGCCAAATATATATACACAACATGGCGGTTGTGGCGAAGTGGTTAACGCACCGGATTGTGGCTCCGGCATTCGTGGGTTCGATTCCCATCAGTCGCCCCATTTTTATTTTAAAAATTACAAATAATCTAATTGATACTTACATATAATTAAGTAAGAGATCGATGGGCTATAGCCAAGCGGTAAGGCAACGGACTTTGACTCCGTCATGCGCTGGTTCGAATCCAGCTAGCCCAGCCATTTTTGCGGAAGTAGTTCAGTGGTAGAATACAACCTTGCCAAGGTTGGGGTCGCGGGTTCGAATCCCGTCTTCCGCTCCATTTTAACTTCATATGGCGGCATAGCCAAGTGGTAAGGCAGAGGTCTGCAAAACCTTTACCACCGGTTCAAATCCGGTTGCCGCCTTTCTTATTGTGCCGATGTGGCGGAATTGGCAGACGCGCACGACTCAAAATCGTGTTCCTTCGGGAGTGTCGGTTCGACCCCGACCATCGGTATCACGAACGGCGTAACATCAAGACTCTATACTAATTGTATAGAGTCTTTTTGTGTTTTCATTACACGACAAAATAAGCACTAATGGTGCGTAGGAGGTAGTGTGCGGTGAGTAAGCGACGAACTTTAGATACAGTTGGAAGAAACTATGAAGTACTAAAAGGATAAAACTGAACGTTCGGTTTTATCCTTTTATAGAATTTCAGTAGAATATTACATATACAAGAATTTTTTCCAGCACTCTAGAGAGAATTTCTCCACCCAGGTGACATGAAGTTAAATCCGACACCACCAGTAGATATTAGTACATTATCAACGGTTAAGTTTGTAATTTCTAAAAACCTCTTTTCAAACTCTTCTCTGTTGTACTTGTACATAGTTGAGTGGCACGCCCACATTTGCGTTGAAGTACTCAACCAGTCCCCTAATTCCTTTAATTCAGGAAACAACTCAAATCGAATTGGTTCATCTAATTTCATGAATCTCACTTGATAGATAGTTGGGTTTAGCTTCTCTCCTATTCCTTTAAGACCATGTGCTTTTTTCTCATTTGAATGTGTCATAATTCTCCCCCATCTTTTCTTCAAATTTTTTCCTATTTTAATTATACAACAATAGAAAGTAATTATGGGAATCGGTATCGGCGATGTAAAAAACTCTAACAGAAATGTTAGAGTTTTTTTGTTAAATTATGCTATGTGATTCTAAAATTCGTAATAAACTTAGGAATTCATGTATAATATAACTTGTCGAAAGAACAAAATGATAGTGATTTATATTATGTCTGTAATATGAATCAAAAATGAACTTTTTATATTTCTTTTAAAAATGTGTTGAATACACATTATATTTTATATTAATATTTTTATGTAGATTTAAAACGGGAAAGAGAGTGGAAAGTATGGGCCGTAAATGGAACAATATTAAAGATAAAAAAGCATCAAAGGATGCGAATACAAGCCGTATATACGCGAAGTTTGGACGTGAAATTTATGTGGCAGCAAAACAAGGCGAGCCAGATCCAGAATCAAATCAAACACTAAGAGTCGTATTAGAGCGTGCGAAAACATACAACGTGCCAAGAACAATTATTGATCGTGCGATTGAAAAGGCAAAAGGTGGTTCAGAAGAAAATTATGACGAGCTTCGTTACGAAGGCTTTGGACCAAATGGATCTATGGTTATTGTAGATACACTTACAAATAACGTAAACCGTACTGCAGCAGATGTACGAGCTGCATTTAGCAAAAATAGTGGTAACATGGGCGTAAACGGTTCTGTAGCTTATATGTTTGACGCGACAGCTGTTATTGGTCTTGAAGGTAAAACATCAGATGAAGTTCTTGAAATTTTAATGGAAGCAGATGTAGATGCACGTGACATTCTAGAAGAAGAAGAGTCTGTTATCGTTTATGCTGAACCTGATCAATTCCATTCCGTACAATCTGCACTTAAAGATGCTGGTGTTGCAGAATTTACAGTTGCAGAATTAACAATGCTTGCACAAAATGATGTAGAACTTCCTGAAGATGCTCAAGCACAATTTGAAAAAATGGTTGATGCATTAGAAGATTTAGAAGATGTACAGCAAGTTTACCACAACGTAGACTTAGGAGAATAATAAGACAGAAGATCCTTTCGTTTAACGAATAGGGTCTTTTTTTGTGAAGTTAATTAAGATGATGAATTATTAAAGGTGTTTTGTTGTAGGTAGGGAATATGGTTATAGATTGTACATGAATTAATTGTATTTCTAGGAGGCATTTTTATGGAGCATAAAACACCGAAACATATTGTTGCCGTATCAGGTTATTTAGCAAATGAAAAGAATGAAGTACTTTTAACAAAAGTGCACTGGCGAGCGGATACGTGGGAAATGCCTGGAGGACAGGTAGAAGAAGGAGAAGCCCTCGATCAAGCTGTTTGTAGAGAGATAATGGAGGAAACGGGCTTAACGGTGAAGCCAATTGGAATTACAGGAGTGTATTATAACGCTTCTATGCATATTTTAGCTGTTGTCTTTAAAGTAGCATATGTTAGTGGCGAAATAAAAATTCAACCTGAAGAAATAAAAGAAGCCAAATTTGTTGCTATAAACGAAGAGAACATTGATGAGTATATAACGCGTCCGCATATGAAATCAAGGACACTTGATGCGATGAAGGCAACGCAGTTCATTCCATACGAAACATGGGAAGTGCAGCCATATAATCTTATAGGAAGGTTGTAACGTTTAGGTTAGTTATTTGAGGACACCTCAAATCGCTAACCTTTTCTTTATGTATACTGTTTCAGAAAAAGGTCACAATAATAAAGCGTAGGCTATTAATGAGTGGGAGAAGTTTTACTGTCAGCCAATAGTGAGATAGTATGAAAGCTAGTATTGATTTAAAGAACGTTTGTTCTGCATAATAGTGATATATCGTATATACTTAGATTGCTAGATGTTTAAAAGTATAAATTTATAAATGATATAATAAAAGAATAAAGTTAAATTAAGCTTTTTTTATGGAGATAGTTATGGTGGTCTTAATTCTTTTTCTGTTACTAATTATTAAGGGGAGTCCTACTGCCTGCCTATAAACAATGTATATTCAACATTTCATATGAATAGTAGATAAAAAAGGACTGTGATACAATACATTTTTACACCTTACAATGTTGTAAGGTACGTGTAAGAGAAATCGATGGGATATTCTTTTACAACAATGTATTCTTAAGTTAAGAGTTATATATGCTGTGTGGAAAAGAGGTGTTCGAGATGAAAGAACGAGTATTATCTAGAGTGAACTATCATCAAAAAGTTGCATTAAATCCATTAACTAAATTTCTTTATAAAGCCATTATATTATTATTATTGTTAAGTTTTGCATTATTATTCGTTGGAAATGTAATGATTGAGCGAAGTGATATTAGTAAATTACATGTACCTGCTAATTTAGAGGTGCCAGAATCATTAACACACGCATTTATTGCGACGGAAGATAAAAGATTTTATCATCATAACGGTTTAGACTATATAGCGATTATCAGGGCGTCTATTGAGAATATAAAAGCTGGTGGTGTTGTGCAAGGAGGAAGCACGATTACACAGCAGTTATCTAAAAATGCTTTCCTATCTAATGAACGTACGTTTTCCCGTAAGTGGAAAGAAATTTTTTATACGAAAAAGATTGAACGTACATTCACAAAGGATGAGATATTAAAATTGTATGTAAGTAATATTTACTACGGAGAAGGCGCATGGGGGATTGAAAAAGCAGCAAACCTTTACTTCGGTAAAAAAGTGGATCAATTAACACTGGCTGAAAGTGCAATGATGGCTGCTGTAGTAAAAGCACCGGCTTATTACTCACCTGCACAAAATTATGATAAAGCAGTTGAGAGACGGAATGTAGTTTTAAGGTTAATGGAGAAAGAAGGCTATATAAATCATGATGAATATGTGCAAGCAGTTAGCGAGAAACTAGTAATTCGTCATGATATAAAAACAGAGCAATCCATGTTAAAAAATGCCCGTGAAAAAGCAGTAAGTTAAAAGAAGTTCCTATATAGGAGCTTCTTTTTTTGAATAATTTGTGACAAAAGACGACACAATATTGTCACAAATGTTGTATTTTTGTAATTTATGTGAGCGTGTTCATTGCGTGACCGATATAAGTGTTGATATTATGTGTATTGTGTACAATGCTGTATACAGAATATGAATTTAAAGAGGAATGTATATGAAATCAAATAAACTCATGGTTCTTGGTGTAGTTTTTTCTATCGCAGTATTGATTGTAATCGGAACAATTGCGTATAGCATCATAAATGACAAAAAAGATAAAGGGAATGAGATGTTTGCTTATTCTACGCAACAATCTTTAGGGAAAGATGATGCTCCAGTTAAGGTAGTTGAATTTGGAGACTTCAAATGTCCTGCTTGTCGTACTTGGGATGTAACAGTATTACCACGATTAAAAGAAGAATATATTGATAAAGGTAAAGTGCAGTTATATTTTATTAACTTCCCATTTATCGGAAAAGACTCTGATTTAGGTGCAGCTGCTGGTGAAGCGATTTATAAACAAGATCAAGATTCATTCTGGATTTTCTATGATGAGATTTATCAAAATCAAAAGAAAGATACGGAAGAATGGATTACAGAAGAATTACTTCTTAATATTGTGAAAGAAAAGCTTCCGAAAATTAATGTAGAACAGTTTAAAAAAGATTTACACAGTAAAGAAATGAAAGACAAAGTACGTAAAGATTCAGATCGTGCTCAAAAATTAAAAGTTCAAGGTGCTCCTTCAGTATATATAAATGGAAATCTTGCAAATCCTGATTTCGATAGTATGAAGAAGGCAATTGATAAAGAATTGAAAAAGTGATGAGTTATCTCATCACTTTTTCGACTTTTTTCGATAAAATTCTTGCTTCGTATTTTTTTACATGCTATACTACTTTACATAAGTTATTTTAATATCTTATATTTATTTCATATTTGCGGGTGTAGTTTAGTGGTAAAACAAGAGCCTTCCAAGCTCTGGTCGAGAGTTCGATTCTCTTCACCCGCTCCAAATTTTATTTAATGTTTTTCTAATAAATTGTGATCAACGCAGTGTTTCGTTTCTAAGATAAACGAGGCATTGCGTTTTTTAATGTTTGAAAAGCGTAATTGTATGCGAAAATAGAAGTAAAGAATAGTATTCCAAAAGTGAATTACTAACCAATATAGTCGTTACATAAGGGATAGATTCATCGGAGGAGGCGATAAAGAATGGATTTTGAACAATTAAAGCAAGAAGTAATTGCGTATAGTAAAACGATTGGTATAGATAAAATAGGGTTTGCTAGTGCATCACCATTTGAGGAATTAAAGCAACGATTAATCCAGCAGCAACAATTAAATTATCAGTCTGGATTCGAAGAGCCTGATATAGAGAAGAGAACGAATCCACAGCTTTTACTACCTGGTGCAAAATCAATCATTGCGATTGCTTTAGCGTACCCTTCAAAATTAAAAAATGCACCATTAAGTAAGCGTGGAGAACGCCGCGGGATTTTTTGTCGTGCTTCGTGGGGACAAGATTATCATCTCGTTTTACGAGATCGTTTGCAAAAATTAGAGGCATATTTAATCGAGAAACTTCCGGATATAGAAGTGAAATCAATGGTCGATACAGGTGAACTAAGTGATCGAGCTGTATCAGAACGTGCCGGTATTGGATGGAGTGGTAAGAACTGCGCTATTATTACGCCGGAATTTGGTTCGTATGTATACTTAGGAGAAATGATTACGAACGTCCCATTCCCTCCGGATCAGCCAATAGAAGATCAATGTGGAAGTTGTACGAAGTGTATTGATATTTGTCCTACAGGTGCTTTAGTACAGGGTGGACAGTTAGACTCGAAGAAATGTATCGCATTTTTAACACAGACAAAAGGGTTTCTGCCTGAAGAATATCGCGATAAAATAGGAAACCGTATATATGGATGTGATACGTGTCAGACTGTTTGTCCAAAAAATAAAGGAATGGATTTCCACAACCATCCTGAGATGGAGCCTGACCCTGAGTTAGTTAAACCGTTATTAACACCACTTTTAACAATTAGTAATCGTGATTTTAAAGAGAAGTATGGAATTATGTCTGGTTCATGGAGAGGTAAAAAACCATTGCAACGAAATGCTATTTTAGCACTTGCGCATTTTAAAGAAACAGCAGCAATTCCTGATTTAATCGCTGTTATGAAAGATGACCCAAGGCCAGTACTTCGCGGAACAGCAGCATGGGCACTTGGGAAAATTGGCGGAGATGGAATAGGCGAAGCAATTGAAAAAGCGATGGAACGTGAGAAAGATGAAGAGGTTCTTCATGAAATGAATCGTGGACTTGAATTGTTAGCACAGAAAAAAGAGTAGATAATATCTCCCTTTTTCATATTGTAATATGGGAGGGAGACGAAATGGTTGTAAAAGCGAATATTGAAAAGCAAGTACAACAGTTTTTAGCATATATCACAGAGAAACGAACTGACGTGGATGGTATTGCTGAAGATTTATTACGACTGGTACAGAGAAAGAAACAATTGTTTCAAAAACGTAGTGCAGATATAGTGAAAGCAACTGCCGATATTTCTTTCATTAGACAATTAAATAGTAGTGAGCATCAAGAAATTGATTATCAAGTACACTTTAAATATTTAATTAAGCATAAAGAATTATTTTATATCGAAGAGGAACAATTAAAACGACGAGTTTGTCTGAAAAATAGTCGTGTAATAGATGATTATGCTCTTGAGGTGTCAGAAGAAATAGGGATAGGTGAAAAGTTAGAACGAGAAGTCACGAAAGAAAAATACGGTTCATATCAATATAATCGTTTAGAGGCAGTGAAATATGCAGAGCGTTGGTGGGATGATCGCAATCCTGTATATCGTAATTTCCCTGATAATTGTACAAATTTCATTTCACAATGTCTGCACACTGGAGAAGTGCCAATGAACGGACATCCTAATATTCGTAAAGGGTGGTGGCAAAGGGGAAACCAATGGAGTTGGAGCTGGGCTGTAGCACACTCTTTTTATTGGTATTTGTCAGGTGCTACAACAGGGCTTCGGGCAGAAGCGGTAGAAAAGCCAGAAGACCTAATCCTTGGCGATGTAATTGCGTATGATTTTGAGGATGATGGTAGGTGGAATCATACGACAATTGTAGTAGCAAAGGACGCAGATGGTATGCCGCTTGTAAATGCACATTCAGCGAATAGCCGTCGGCGTTATTGGAATTATGAAGACTCTAGTAAATATACACCGCAAATGAAATATAAATTCTTTCATATTATTAATGGGTAGAGATTTTTCGTTCAAGTGGTATAATACGTAGTAGACAAAAAATAGAGGTGAATATCGCGTGGGAGTACATGTTGTTTTATATCAACCAGAAATTCCAGCAAATACAGGAAATATTGCACGTACATGTGCAGCAACTGGAACAGAATTACATTTGATTAGACCGCTTGGATTTTCAACGGATGACAAAATGTTAAAGCGTGCAGGATTAGATTATTGGCAGCACGTAAAAGTTACGTATTATGATTCAATCGAAGAATTTTATGAGAAAAATAAAGATGGTGAATTCTTCTATTTAACAAAGTATGGCGAGAAAGCTCATACAGCATTTGATTATAGCAAACGTGAGAAGGATTACTATTTCGTGTTTGGAAGAGAAACAAATGGATTACCAGCTAATGTAATCGAAGAAAACTTCGATCATTGTTTACGTATTCCAATGACGGATAAAGTACGTTCATTAAATTTATCTAATACAGCAGCAATTTTAATTTATGAAGCGTTCCGTCAACAAAATTATCCAGGATTAGATTTAGAAATCGTTTATTAAAAGTCGCCATTTGGCGACTTTTTTATTTATTTTAGAAAATATGTAATCATACATTTTAAAAAAGGTACATATTCATATAGAATGAGGTATATGAATAAAAATAGATAAGACGGGTTGAGATAAATATGAAGGAACAATATAACAATCAAAATACCTATTTAAGTATGATAGATATGGATTTAGTAAAACAGGGACTGCTACATGCTATTCAAGATTTAGTTTTTATTGTGAAAGTTATTGATGATGAAACTTTTAAATATATTTATGTGAATAAAATAGGAATGGATTATGCCAGGCTAAGAACAGAATGTTATGGAAAAACTTTTGCAGAAGTATTACCAGAAGATACGGCAAGGGTATTACAAAGGCAATATGCAAAAGTAATGAGAGAAGCGAGAGCAAATACATTTTGTGATGTAATTAGTTTACCAACTGGTAATATACATTATGAATCTTTACTTAATCCAGTATGTGATGTAAATGGAATATGTCAGTTTATTATTTGTATTACTAGGGATATTACAGCACAGGTTAAGGAAAAAGTGGAAATAGAAGAAAAACAAATGTTATTTAAGTCATTACTAGAATATAATAATGACTCCATTGTATCTGTAAATTCTATTGGGAGAATTACATATGCAAATCCAGCAACATATGAAATATTTGGATATCGATATGAAGAACTAAGTAATCAATTTGTTTTTCAGTTTATAAATAAGGAATATGAACAGGCTTTTCAAACTATATTTAAGGGGGCTTTACAGGGAAGAGCACAACAAATTGTTGCAAAGAAATATATTCATAAAGAAGGATATGAACTTTATATTTCAGTTAGGACAATCCCCATTATTGTGAATAGTGAAATCGTCGGGGTGTACATAGTTACGAGGGATGTTACAAGGCAAGTATTAAATGAGATGAAAACAGAATATTTGGCTTACTTCGATCAGTTAACAGGGTTAATGAATAGAATATCATGTACAAATAAACTAAATGAATTTTTAGCTGAGAATAAAAAATTCGCATTGGTTTTTATAGATTTGGATGAATTTCACTTTATTAATGATACATTTGGTCATAAAGAAGGAGATCAAGTCTTAAAAAAAGTTACTGAATGCTTACGAGACGTAAAAATAGAAGATATGCATTTATTTAGAGAACATGATGATCAATTTGTTATGTTAATAGAAAATATAACGAGAGAATGCGTAGAGGAAGTTGCACAAACAATACTAAAAAAAATTAGTGGGCATTTTGTACTAGAAGAAGAGGATGTTTATTTGAGTGCATCAATTGGGATTGTAATGGCCCCAGAAGATGGAATGGATGAAAAAATACTTTTCCAAAGAGTCGACGCAGCTTTGGAAAAAGCCAAAGAAAAAGGAAAAGGGTATTATCATTTTTATTGTAGTGGATTAGATTGTGAACGTGAACAAAGGTTTATAATAGAAAATCAGTTACATCGTGCTATAGAAAAAGATGAATTTTTCCTATATTATCAACCTCAAATTAATATTGAAACGGGAAAGATAGCCAGTATGGAAGCTTTAATAAGGTGGGAGAATAAGGAGCTAGGATTGGTCTCGCCAAATCAATTTATCCCGCTTGCTGAAAGAACAGGATTTATTATTAAACTTGATGAATGGGTAGTACATCAAGTGTGTGAACAAATACGTGAATGGTTAAATAAAGGGTATGAAGTTGTACCAATTGCAGTTAATATTTCAGCTAGACATTTTCGTTCTATTACATTGATAGAGATGATTACACGCGCTTTAAACAAGTACAATGTCCCCCCTCATTTATTAGCAATAGAAGTTACAGAAGGGGCTCTTATACATAAAGATGTATCGAAAAGAGTGCTATTGCAGTTAAAAGAACAAAATTTAAAAATTCATTTAGATGACTTTGGAACGGGATATTCATCTTTAAGTTATTTAAAAACATATCCGATTGATACGTTAAAAATTGATCGTTCTTTTATGGAAGGTATATATATAGATGAAAGAGATACGAATATTACGGCTGCAATTATTCATTTAGCATATACTCTAGGATTAAATGTAATTGCAGAAGGAGTAGAAAAAGCGGAACAAATACAATTTTTAAAGGAAAAGAATGTGAAACTCGTACAAGGCTATTTTTATAATCGGCCTTTATCGATATACGATGTGGAAAATATTTATTTTAAATAGTTTATAAAAACAAGAAAAAAAGTGATGTGCTAAAAAGCACATCACTTTTTATGTGTACCTGGCTTATCGTTATAACCAGATGTGAAAATAGCTGTAAGAAATGTGAGTGATACACCTAAAATTAATAATAACTTCATACTAATTTCCTCCTTACTTTTTCGGTTTACGAATCTTATTTGTGAATCGAAATGTATGTAAGGTTCCTAGAAGAAAAGAATTTATTTACAATGAATAGTAGCGTGAAAACGTTAATACCCTTATTATACAGAATTTTCTTTGAATTTTGGAGAGAATTTTATAGAGCTATTATATATTTCGTTTTGATTTAAAGAATGTTTAAGGACATCCTAGCATACCTTTTATAATAATCCGATTGAACAAGGAGATGGGGGAGGAGCTATAATGGATATTCTAAAAAAGATTGAACAGCATCGAGCAGCAGAAGAACGTTTACAATGGGAAGGTACGTTTGCGGAGTATTTGGAGCTTGTGAAAGAAAGACCATGGGTGGCTCAAACAGCACACTCTCGCATTTACAATATGATAAAAGATGCCGGAATTGAAGAAGTTGATGGTAGAAGAAAATATAATTTCTTTAGTAATCAGCTGTTTGGATTAGAGGATGCGTTAGAACGCCTTGTAGAAGAATATTTTCATCCATCTGCAAAACGATTAGATGTTAGAAAACGTATTTTATTATTAATGGGTCCTGTTAGTGGTGGTAAATCAACTTTAGTTACGATGTTGAAACGAGGATTAGAAACATATTCACGTACAGATCGAGGAGCTATTTTCGCGATTAAAGGCTGCCCAATGCATGAAGATCCATTGCATTTAATTCCGCACCATTTACGTGATGACTTCTTTGATGAGTATGGAGTAAGAATTGAAGGGAATTTATCACCATTAAATGTGATGCGTTTAGAACAAGAATATGGATCAAGAATTGAGGATGTAGTTGTAGAGCGTATTTTCTTCTCTGAAGATCGCCGTACAGGGATTGGTACATTTAGTCCGTCTGATCCAAAATCACAAGATATTGCCGATTTAACAGGTAGTCTAGACTTTTCTACGATTGCAGAATATGGTTCAGAATCAGATCCTCGTGCGTACCGATTTGATGGAGAATTAAATAAGGCGAACCGAGGTATGATGGAGTTCCAGGAAATGTTAAAGTGTGATGAGAAGTTTTTATGGCACTTATTATCACTTACACAAGAGGGGAATTTCAAAGCAGGTAGATTTGCGCTTATTTCAGCAGATGAATTAATTGTAGCGCATACGAATGAAACAGAGTATCGCTCCTTTATAGCAAATAAGAAAAATGAAGCATTGCACTCAAGAATTATTGTAATGCCAGTTCCTTATAACTTACGAGTTAGTGAAGAAGAACATATTTATGAAAAAATGATTCGTGAAAGTGACGTGTCCAATGTTCACATTGCACCGCATACACTTCGAGTTGCAGCGATGTTTACCATTTTAACTCGTTTAAAAGATCCGAAGCGTCCGGATATTGATTTAATTAAAAAGATGCGTTTATATGATGGAGAAACGGTAGAAGGTTATAATGCGATTGATGTAGAAGAATTGCAACGTGAATATCAGGATGAAGGTATGAAAGGTATTGATCCTCGTTATGTTATTAACCGAATTTCTTCTACAATTATTCGAAAAGAGGTACCATCTATTAATGCACTAGATGTACTTAGATCGCTAAAAGACGGGTTGGATCAACATCCATCAATTAGTAATGAAGATCGAGAGCGTTATATGAATTTCATCTCATTAGCGAGAAAAGAATACGATGAAATTGCTAAGAAAGAAGTACAAAAAGCGTTTGTTTATTCATACGAAGAATCAGCTAAGACACTCATGGATAACTACTTAGATAACGTTGAAGCGTATTGTAATAAATCAAAATTACGTGATCCGTTAACGGGAGAAGAAATGAGCCCAGATGAAAAACTTATGCGTTCGATTGAAGAGCAAATTGGAATTTCAGAAAATGCTAAGAAAGCATTCCGTGAAGAAATTTTAATTCGAATTTCTGCTTATGCCCGTAAAGGAAAGCGCTTTGATTATAATTCACATGAACGTCTTCGTGAAGCGATTCAGAAAAAACTATTTGCTGATTTAAAAGATATAGTGAAAATTACAACATCAACGAAAACACCAGATGAAAATCAGCTTAAGAAAATCAATGATGTTGTTGCACGCTTAATTGATGAGCATGGATATAATTCTTCATCTGCGAATGAATTGTTACGTTATGTAGGTAGTTTGTTAAATCGATAGTTTGATAACAAAACGCTGTCTCTTGTTCTTGGGACGGCGTTTTGTTATCTATTGATACTTGTAAAAAGTGTCATAGCTTGTCCAAATATAATAAATTAAGATGCGATTTTATGAATTTATTGTCAATTATTTTTCCAATATGCATATGATAGAGTAACCAACCATTCATACGAAAAAAGCCAACACAATACAATATGTTGCAATACGAAAATGTGTGCAACAATGCATTGTGTTTCTTTCTTATCAACGGCTAAATGTTTCTTTCTATTATGTGAGTGGCAAAATTTTGTTTAGGATGCTCAGAGTATTGTATGAAAAACGCTATATATGTTTATGGGATGATTTTCAATGGGCAGTTACCTTTCAAATATTCTAGCTTGGCATATTACAGAACAAAATTTATAGATTGCTGTTCATAGAGGAAGACAATTACAGTAAGGAGGGAAAGGAATGGGCGAAGAAAACCAACCAAATTATACGATTTCACAAGAAAACTGGTCCCTCCATCGCAAAGGATATGACGACCAACAACGCCATCAAGAAAAAGTGCAGGAGGCAATCAAAAATAATTTACCAGACCTTGTAACAGAAGAAAGTATAGTTATGTCTAATGGCAAGGATGTTGTGAAAATACCGATTCGTTCTTTAGATGAATATAAGATTAGATACAATTATGATAAAAATAAACATGTTGGGCAAGGAAACGGTGACAGTAAAGTTGGTGATGTCGTTGCGAGGGATGGATCAGGTGGTCAAAAGCAAAAAGGACCAGGAAAAGGGCAAGGGGCAGGAGATTCAGCTGGGGAAGATTATTATGAAGCGGAAGTCTCAATTTTAGAATTAGAGCAAGCGTTTTTCAAAGAATTAGAGCTGCCGAATTTAAAGAGGAAAGAAATGGATGAAAACAGGATTGAGCACATTGAATTTAATGACATTAGAAAAACAGGATTATGGGGAAACATTGATAAGAAACGAACGATGATATCTGCATATAAACGAAATGCAATGGGCGGCAAAGCATCCTTCCACCCGATTCACCAAGAAGATTTAAAGTTCCGTACTTGGAATGAGGTGTTAAAGCCAGATTCGAAAGCCGTTGTATTAGCGATGATGGATACGAGTGGATCGATGGGAATATGGGAGAAGTATATGGCACGTAGCTTCTTCTTTTGGATGACAAGATTTTTGCGCACAAAGTATGAAACGGTAGATATTGAGTTTATTGCCCATCATACAGAGGCAAAAGTAGTTACAGAAGAAGAGTTCTTCTCAAAAGGAGAAAGTGGCGGAACGATCTGTTCTTCCGTATACAAAAAAGCACTTGAGCTAATCGATAATAAATATTCACCAGACCGCTATAATATTTATCCATTCCATTTTTCAGACGGTGATAATTTAACTTCGGATAATGCTAGATGTGTAAAGCTTGTTGAAGAGCTGATGAAAAAATGTAATATGTTTGGGTATGGGGAAGTGAATCAATACAACCGCCACAGTACGCTGATGTCAGCCTATAAAAATATTAAAGATGAGAATTTCAGATATTATATTTTAAAGCAAAAAGCAGATGTATTCCATGCGATGAAAAGCTTCTTTAAAGAAGAATCAGGTGAAAAGATGGCATAATCCCTTTTAAAGGGATTATTTTTTTGTAAACTTTTTATTTTTTTAGTTGATAATGATAATGAAAATCATTATCATTTATTCGAGAAATGATTATATTTGGATTTATAGATTTTGGAGGAGATGTAAAGTTGAAAAAAACTAAAAGAAAACATATCAATGCAATGCTAGTGGCGGCAGCCTTAGCGCTACCGTTTGCTGTGTATTCAACACCTGCTTTAGCAGCGGTAGCAATTGAGGCTAATAAAACGGGGTATGCTTTAGAAGATGGTACATATGATGCTGTTATTAAAGCGTATAAAGATAAAACGAATGAAGAGTCTATGGCAGCTGTCTATATAAAGGATCCTAAGTTAACGATTGAGAATGGAAAGAAAATTGTAACGGCAACGTTAAGTGATAGTGATTTCTTCAAATACTTGAAAACAGAAGATATTCATACTCCTGGTGTGTTTCATGATGTAAAAGTAATATCAGAAGATAAAAAGAAAAATGGAACGAAAGTGATTCAGTTTGAAGTAGGGGAATTAGGAAAGAGGTATAATATGCAAATGCATATTTATATTCCGACAATGGCCTATGATAATAAGTATCAAGTGCAATTTGAAGTAAATACATTGAATTTAGAAAACAATGTTCCAGAAGAACAAAAGGAAAATAAAGAGGATAAAGTGGATCAACAAGATGAAAGTGGAAATGTAATAGTAGATAAGCAATTACAAATGCATATTAATAAATATAACTTGAATAGAGAGAATCTAAATACGCCAATAACTAAGGAAGATTTATTAAAAGTTAAATCTTTAATAGTTGTTGAGGCAAAAAGTAAAGGGATAAAAGACGTAAGCGGTCTAGAATATATGACGAACTTAGAAAACTTAACGTTGGAAGAAGTTAAGTTAGACAATATGCAGTTTATCTCGAAGTTGAGACAGTTGAAATCAGTAAATATAACTTATAGTGAACTTCAAAATATTGAACCTTTGGCTGAGTTAGAGAATATTGAGAATTTAAGTTTAAGAAACAATAAAATTTCAGATGTAAGCCCATTGAGTCAAATGAAGAAGATTAAAATATTAGATTTAAATAGTAATGATATAAAAGATATAACACCATTGTTTACAGTAACTTCTTTAAGGACTCTAACTTTGGCAAATAATCAAATTAGTAATGCTAATCTTGCTGGGATTGAGCAATTGAAAAATGTGAAAAATTTATCTTTAAGTAACAATGGACTTACTAATATCGAGCATATTACCTCAATGAAAAAGTTAGTGGAGTTAGACCTTTCTAAAAATGAATTAAAAAACATCGAACCTTTATTAAGATTATCTACTGTACAATCACTTAATTTAGAGGAAAACTATATTTCAGATATAACGCCACTTAGCCAATTAACAGGTTTATATGATTTAAAGCTGGGTTCGAATGAAATTCGTGATGTTAGACCTGTTCAAGAATTAGGAAAAAGAATGTATATCGATATTCAAAGACAAAAAATCTTTTTAGATGAAGCAGGCGTGGATGAAGAAATAAAAATTCCAATATACAATCTTAAAGGAGAAACACTTCAAAATATTAATGTGAAAAGTGAAGAGGCTACTCTGAATAACGGGTTTATAAAATGGAATAGTCCTGGAGAAAAAATATATGAATTCAAACTAGATACGAATTCTGCTGAAAGTAAAATAAGATTTAATGGGACGGTTATACAAAGTATAGTTGAAAAACAAACAGAAAGTAAAAATGTAATTCTTGATGGAAATTTACAACAGCATATTAATAAAAAGAATTTTGGTAGAGAGAATCTAAATGCCCCTATAACAAAAGAAGATTTATTACAGATTAAAACTTTAGAGATACTTAAAGAAAAAGGAAAAGAGATAAAAGATCTAACTGGTTTAGAATACATGACGAACTTAGAAAACCTCACTTTAGAAGGAGTAGGGTTGAAAAATATTGAGTTCATTTCAAACTTGAAACAATTGAAAGAGGTGAATGTATCTCATAATAAAATTGAAGATATAACGCCGTTATCTTCACTGGAAAATTTACAGTGGTTAAACCTTGGGGATAATCATATTAAAGATGTATCAGTTCTTGGTTCAATGTTAGACCTACTCAGTTTAAAATTAGCTGGAAATGAGATTCGTGATGTAAGGCCGTTAATACAATTAGGTCAATGGTTTTCAATTGATGTTGGAAGACAAAAAATCATTTTAAATGAAGCAAAAGTAAATGAAGAAATTCAAGTTCCCGTATATGATTTAGAAGGAGAAACTATTGAGAATATTAAACTAACAAGTGAGGGTGGAACGTTTAATAACGGAGTAATGAAATGGAGTACTCCAGGTGAAAAGGTATATAAATTTGATTTAGATTCGGATGAAACTAGTATAAGTTTTAACGGAACAGTAATCCAGAATATAGTTGAAAAAGAAGAAGTGAAAGAACCGGAAAAAGAAGAAGTAAAAGAAGAAGTAAAAGAACCAACAACGGAAGTTGAAGAAGCAAAAGAAGAAGTGAAAGAAGAAGTGAAAGAAGAAGTGAAAGAACCGATAAAAGAAGTTGAAGGATCAAAAGAAGAAGTAAAAGAACCGACAACAGAAGTTGAAGGACCAAAAGAAGAAGTGAAAGAGCAAACAAAAGAAAATGAAGGACCAAAAGAAGAAGTAAAAGAACCGACAACAGAAGTTGAAGGACCAAAAGAAGAAGTGAAAGAGCAAACGAAAGAAGTTGAAGGTACAAAAGAAGAGGTAAAAGAATCAGCAATTGGATTGGATCAAGAGCCAAAAGGGGAGAATCAAGTTGGTCCAGTGAAAGTGGTAGGACAAGAGAGTGCGAAAGAAAAAGATTCAAATAAACAACATGCTAATAAGCAAGAGGAGGATCAGAAGTCTTTAGCAGCAACTGGTGGTCAAGCTAATACATCGACGTTACTTTCTGGATTAGCTCTTGTTCTTTCAGCATTAAGTATGTTTGTATTTAGAAAGAGATTATTTAAGAAATAAAAACGTTTTATCTATTTATTATAAAAAATAATTATAAAAGTTTTTGAGAAGACCTTATCATAGCAATTTCATGTTGAAATATGCTTATGATAAGGTCTTTTTGAATAGGAGAAGGATATTAATATGAGGATGTTTCGAGTGCTTAAATAATGGAGCAATTGTAGCAAAAATTGTAAGCCCTTTTCGTTCACTATATGTTCAAAATGCAGGAAGAAATAATATGAAATATTGCATTTTATATTGTTGTATCCAAATTTTATGTTAAATTCTTGAATGGAATATTTAATTAGGGGGACAATGGTATGAACAAAAAATCAAAGATTAATAAAGTTATGCTTAGTATTAGTACAATGGCTCTATCGTTAGGAGCACTTCAAACTCATGCATCAGCGGAAGAAAAAGTTCCGTATAATGTGTTGAAAACGAAACCGGTTGGAATTGAAAAACCAGTAGATGAAGTTGGGCATATTTCGAAAGTTGATGAAACATTATCGTTTCAAGAACGTTTAAAAGTAGGAGACTTTTCACAGCGACCAGCATCTATTATGAAGAGTTCAGAAGTAAAGCAAGTTAAAGAAAGCTATTCAATGGCTGATTTAAACAAAATGAATAATCAAGAATTAGTTGAAACGCTAGGAAGTATTAAATGGAATCAAATTGCAGACTTATTCCAGTTTAATAAAGATGCAAAGGCTTTTTATAAAGACAAAGGGAAAATGCAAGCAGTTATAGACGAATTAGCTCATAGAGGTAGTACATTTACAAAAGAGGATTCAAAAGGAATTCAAACGTTTACTGAAGTGTTACGTTCAGCTTTTTATATTGCATTTTACAATAGTGAATTAGGCGGATTAAATGAGAGAAGTTTCCAGGACAAATGTTTACCTGCTCTAAAAGCAATTGCAACAAATCCAAACTTTAAGCTCGGTACATATGAGCAAGATTCAGTCGTATCTGCATATGGTAAATTAATTAGTAATGCTTCAAGTGATGTTGAAACGGTTCAATATGCGGCTAATATTTTAAAACAATATAATGATAACTTTCATACATATGTAGACGATCGTATGAAAGGACAAGCTGTATACGATATGATGCAAGGTATTGATTATGATATGCAATCTTATTTATTTGAAACTCGTAAAGAGGCAAAAGATACAATGTGGTATGGGAAAGTAGATGGGTTTATTAATGAAATAAATCGTATTGCTCTTTTAAATCAAGTAACACCAGAAAATAAGTGGCTCGTTAATAATGGAATTTATTTTGCTAGTCGTTTAGGTAAGTTTCATAGTAATCCAAATAAAGGATTAGAGGTTGTTACACAGGCAATGCATATGTACCCGCGTTTAAGTGAGCCGTATTTTGTTGCAGTAGAACAAATTACAACAAACTATAATGGGAAAGATTATAGCGGGAATACGGTAGATTTAGAGAAGATACGTAAAGAAGGAAAAGAGCAATACTTACCAAAAACGTATACATTCGATGATGGATCTATTGTATTTAAAACTGGGGATAAAGTGTCAGAAGAGAAAATTAAGAGATTATATTGGGCTGCGAAGGAAGTAAAAGCGCAATATCACCGTGTGATCGGAAATGACAAAGCTTTAGAACAAGGTAATGCAGACGACGTATTAACGATAGTAATCTATAATACTCCAGACGAATACCAGTTAAATAGACAATTGTATGGATATGAAACAAACAACGGTGGAATTTATATTGAAGAGACAGGGACATTCTTTACATATGAGCGTACGCCAGAGCAAAGTATTTATAGTTTAGAAGAGTTATTCCGTCATGAGTTTACTCATTATCTTCAAGGGAGATATGAAGTTCCTGGTTTATTTGGAAGAGGAGATATGTATCAAAATGAAAGATTAACTTGGTTCCAAGAAGGGAATGCAGAATTTTTCGCAGGATCTACTCGTACAAATAATGTAGTACCGAGAAAGAGCATAATTAGCGGATTATCATCTGATCCTGCAAGCCGTTATACAGCAGAGCGTACACTATTTGCTAAATATGGTTCTTGGGATTTCTATAACTACTCGTTCGCATTGCAGTCTTACTTATATACGCATCAATTTGAAACGTTTGATAAAATTCAAGATTTAATTCGTGCGAATGATGTGGGGAATTATGATACGTATCGTGAGACTTTAAGTAAAGATTCTAAGTTAAATAAAGAGTATCAAGAGTATATGCAGCAGTTAATTGATAATCAAGATAAGTATAATGTACCGGAAGTAGCAGATGATTATTTAGCTGAACATGCACCAAAAGTATTAACAGAAGTGAAGAAAGAAATTAGTGATACGTTGTCTATGAAAGATACAAAAATGACAAAGCATACATCTCAATTCTTTAATACATTTACATTAGAAGGCACGTTCACAGGTAGTGTAACAAAAGGTGAGTCAGCAGACTGGAAAGCAATGAGTAAAAGAGTAAATGAGACTTTAGAACAATTGACGCAAAAAGAATGGAGTGGCTACAAAACGGTTACAGCGTACTTCGTTAATTATCGTGTGAATAGTTCAAATGAATTTGAATATGATGTAGTCTTCCATGGTATCGCAAAAGATGACGGAGAAAATAAAGCTCCGACGGTTAATGTAAACGGGCCTTATAATGGGGGTGTAAAAGAAGGGATTCAATTCAAAAGTGATGGATCAAACGACGAAGATGGAAAAATCGTTTCTTATTTATGGGATTTTGGAGACGGCAGAACAAGTAAAGAAGTTAATCCAGTACATGCATATGAAAGAGAAGGAACTTATAAAGTAGCGTTAAGAGTAAAAGATGATGAAGGAAAAGAGAGTAGAAGCGAAACAACTGTTACAATTAAAGATGGAAGTGTAACAGAATCAGAACCAAATAATCGTCCAGAAGAAGCGAATCATATCGGGCTAAACACTACTATAAAAGGTAGCCTTATCGGCGTGGATCACACTGATACTTATACATTTAATGTAGCATCAGCGAAAGATATCGATATTTCTGTTCTAAATGAATATGGAATCGGGATGACATGGGTACTTCACCATGAATCAGATATGCAAAATTTCGCAGCTTACGGTCAAGCTAATGGAAATCATATAGAAGCAAAATTTAATGCAAAACCAGGTAAGTATTACTTGTACGTATATAAATATGATAATGGCGATGGAACGTATGCATTATCAGTAAAATAAGTGCTTTTCCAATGTATGTTTAACTTTACTTTTTGTGGAAAATAGTATATTATATAGATATACAATATATCGGTTATTTACTAGGAGGAGCCTGTCACAATGGGTTTCTCCTGTTCTTTTTTAGAGACCTGTCTTACAGGTTTTTCTTTAAAAAGTAAATAACTGAAAATTAAGATTAATAATCTTTGAAAGAGGTGGGGCATACACATAACAAAAAAGGGATTGTTTAAGAAAGGGGGATAAAAATGATCTTGTTCGGTTATCCACTTGAAACAATTTATTTATACGGATTTATAATTGCGACTATACTTACTGTTATTTATATCTTTTTTGGAGATATTTTTGAATCAATATTTAGTTTTGGAGGCGGATCTGTATCCGTTGTAACGTTGCTACTTAGTTTTTTCGCCATGTTATGTGGACTTAGTTATATAGGGGAATATTTATACTCCTATAATAGTCTCGTTATTTTCGGGGCCTCATTTGCTATATCTTTTATCGGTGTTTTCATAATGAAAATACTAATTTTAAAACCAATTGCAGAAGCAGAACAAAATACTGTCCAACGCATGGATGAATTTATCGGATGCAAGGGAGAAGTCATTACTACAATCCCTAGAGAAGGGTTTGGTGAAGTATTAATCTCCTCCCAATTTGGAAGTAATGCAATACCAGCTAGAGCAATTGGAAAAAAAGATATTTCACAAGGAACTGAGGTCATTATCGAGGGAGTTCAAGATGGTGTTTTACTTGTAAAAAACATCGCTTATTCTTTAAAGAAACCAAAATTATAAGGGGGAATTTACATGACGATTCCATTAATTATCGGTGGAGTTTTACTCGCAATTTTACTTCTACTCATTTTAGTATTCATTACAAAGTATCGTACAGTTGGTCCAGATGAAGCGTTAATTGTAACAGGGAACTGGCTTGGCGGTGGAAAGAATGTCGTTACCACTGATGATGGAAAGAAGATTAAGATTATCCGCGGGGGCGGTACATTCGTAGTTCCAATTATGCAAAGAGCAGAGCCTTTAAGCCTATTAAACTACAAATTAGAAGTTGGTACACGTGATACGTATACGAAACAGGGTGTACCGATTACAGTAAATGGTGTTTCTATTATTAAAGTAGGATCCACAATTGAAGAAGTTTCTACAGCAGCTGAACAATATTTAGGAAAAGAAACAGAAGAGTTAAAAATAGAAGCAAAAGAAGTTTTAGAAGGGCATCTACGTGCTATTTTATCTTCTATGACAGTAGAGGATGCTTATAGTAATAGAGAGCAATTTGCTCAAAAGGTACATGAAGTAGCTTCAACTGATTTGAAAAAGATGGGACTTCGCATCGTTTCCTTTACAATTAAGGAAATAATGGATAAGAACGGTTACTTAGATGCACTTGGTCAGCCACAAATTGCAATGGTTAAACGTGATGCAACAGTTGCGAATGCAGAGCGTGAAAAAGAAGCACGTATTGAAAAAGCTCGTGCAGAGAAAGAAGCGAAAGAAGCAGAGTATCAGCGTGATGCACAAATCGCTGAAGCTGAAAAACATAAAGAATTAAAAGTACAATCTTATAAACGAGAACAAGAACAAGCTCGCGCAGATGCGGATCTTTCTTACGAGTTACAACAAGCGAAAGCGCAACAAGGTGTTACAGAAGAGCAAATGCGCGTTAAAATCATTGAGCGTGAAAAGCAAATTGAGTTAGAAGAAAAAGAGATTGCGCGTCGTGAAAAGCAGTATGACGCAGAAGTAAAGAAAAAAGCAGATGCAGATCGCTATGCTGTTGAGCAATCAGCTGAAGCTGAAAAAGTAAAACAAATTAAAAAGGCAGATGCGGATCAATATAAGATTGAAGCTGAAGCAAGAGCACGTGCAGAAGAAGTACGTGTAGAAGGTTTAGCAAAAGCAGAAATTGAAAAAGCGCAAGGTCAAGCGAAAGCGGAAGTACAAAAAGCGCAAGGTACAGCGGAAGCAGATGTTATTAGGTTAAAAGGTTTAGCAGAAGCAGAAGCGAAACAAAAAATTGCAGAGGCGTTTGAATTATATGGTCAAGCGGCAATTATGGATATGGTTCTTAAAATGCTTCCAAGTTACGCGAAAGAAATTGCAAGTCCACTTAGCAATATTGATAAAATTACAGTTGTTGATACAGGCGGCGGTGGTAAGAATAGCGGTGCCGGGAAGGTTGCAGGCTATGCGACTGATTTAATGGCAACAATGCAAGAAACGTTAAAAGCTTCTTCTGGCATTGATTTAAAAGAATTACTAGAAGGATTCGCTGGAAAAGGTGCCGTGCAACAACTATCAAATGATAAACCTGTAGTATCAGTAGTAGAAGATGAGAAGAAAGAAATAAAAAAAGATAAAGAATAGCAAGATGAAAAGAATCTCTAGTAAATGGCAGAAGAACTACAAGTAATGATTGGTAAATTTAAAGTGTAATAACAAATATTAAGAAACGAGGTAGTAATTTTACTTCGTTTCTTTTTTTATGAAGATAAAGATAAAGAAATATATAGTAACCGTGTTATGATTAAAGGTGATAATAAAAAACTGTATTTTCTTTAAATTCTATCTTTAATCATGTTAGGGGAATGGTTTTGAAATTAAAAAAATTAAAGCTGCAACCGAGAATTACATTAACTATTAGCACACTTATTCTTGTTGTACTGCTGTTAACAAGTTATTTATTTTACTATATATTATCTGAAACAGTAGAGGAGCAAATTGGAAAAAGAGCGTTGCATGTTGCGAAAACAGTTGCTGCTATACCAGAAATTAGGAAAGCTTTTCAAAAGGAAAATCCAGCTTCTATTATTCAGCCAATTGCAGAGAAAATTCGAATCGAAACAGATGCCGACTTTATTGTAGTTGGAAATAAAGATGGTATTCGTTACGCACATCCTATGCTTGATAAAATAGGAGAGAGAATGGTTGGCGGAGATAACAAAGGGGTTCTATTAGAGGGGAAGTCTTACGTTTCGGAAGCAACGGGATCATTAGGGCCTTCATTACGAGGAAAAGTCCCAATTCGTAATCAGGATAATGAAATTATTGGCGTAGTTTCTGTTGGATTTTCAATGGATGATATTCATGGAGCGATAGAAGTATATGGAAAGCGTGTGTTTTGGATTACAATAATAGGTCTGTTAATTGGGATAATTGGCTCTATATATTTAGCAAGAAGTATAAAACGAATGATGTTTGGAATGGAGCCAGAGGAAATATCATCTTTATATGAGGAGCATAGTACAGTTATTCAATCTGTACGCGAAGGGATTGTAGTAATCGATAAAAATGGAATGGTTAGTTTAGTAAATCAAGCAGCAAATGAGATTCTTTCTTTAGATAAACGACAAAATATAATGGGCGAATTTATTTTAAATGTTATTCCTAACTCATCGATACTGGACGTACTTCAAACTGGCGAAGAACAATTTGACCGTCAATTAAATATAAAGGGACAGGATGTTATTGCCAATCGCCTACCTATTAAAGTTAATAATAAAGTAACTGGTGTAGTATCCAGCTTGCGCTTGAAATCTGAGATGGATCAATTAACAGCGGAATTATCTCAAACACGGCAGTATACAGAGGCATTGAGGGCGCAAACGCACGAATATAACAATTTATTGTATACGCTTTCAGGACTTATTCAATTAGAGTCTTATGAAGATGCTTTAGAGCTTATTCATAAGGAAACGGCAGTATATCAAGATTTCGTTCAATTTATTATGAAGAGAATTCAAAATCCATGGCTAGGTGGAATTTTAATTGGATTTTACAATAGGGCACGAGAATTGAAGATTGATTTTGTGTTAGATCGAGAAAGTAGTTTAGAGAAGCTAAGTCCGCATATTGATAGTAATTACGTTGTTTCTATTTTAGGGAATTTGATCACGAATGCATTTGAAGCAATTGAAAGAAATCAAGATCATGATAAGAAAGTAAGAATGTTTGTAACAGACATTGGGGAAGAAATATTAATTGAAGTAGAAGATTCAGGACAAGGTGTTCATGATGAAATAATTACAAGTATATTCTATAAAGGTTTTTCGACGAAAGTGGGCGAAAAACGTGGATATGGATTAGCAAAAGTAAAAGAGTTAGTAGAAGATTTAAACGGGAGTATTGCGATTGAAAAAGGGGATTTAGGTGGTGCTTTATTTATCATTGCATTACCGAAAGAGAGAGGCGAATTGTAATGAATGAGGGGATTGAAGTATTGATTGTAGAAGATGATATTCGGATTGCAGAGATTCATCGGCGTTTTACTGAAAAAATTGATGGGTTTAAAGTGATTGGGACGGCAACGACTGGGGAACAAGCGAAGGAATGGTTAGAATTTGTGAAGCCACAGCTCGTTTTATTAGATGTATATTTACCTGATATGCAAGGGACTGAACTCGTCACATATATTAGGCATAATTTACATGATACAGATATTATTATGATTACAGCCGCATCAGAAACAGATGTAGTGCGGCATGCTTTACGAGGTGGGGTAACAGATTATATCGTAAAGCCGCTTACATTCGATCGATTTAAAACAAGTTTAGAAAATTATCAAAAAAAGATTACGCAATTAAAGAAAAGCGCTCAATTATCACCGGAACAAATTGAACATCTATGGTCTCAAAGAGGTGTGCAGGCAAATCATATAGAATACGCCCCGAAAGGGATAGATCCATTAACGCTAGCAAAAATAAAAAAGCATATGCTGACTGTTAATGAAGATGGAATTACTGCAGAGATGTTAAGTTCAATGGTAGGTGTTAGCCGATCAACAGCGAGGCGCTATTTAGAGTATTTAATTTCTGGAAAGAAAGTGCATGCAGAGCTTATATATGGAAGTGTGGGGAGGCCAGAAAGAAGGTATTTCCGTGTTTCTTCATAGTATGTTTCCATAAAAAAACAGTAGAGGATTACATTTCTCTACTGTTTTTTTGAATCTCATCTTATATTGGAATAATCCCAATTACAATTCCAGTAATCAACATAACCATTGTCGTTCCAACAGCCCAAAGTAAAGTAAAGCGTTGGTGTTCACCAAAATCAACTTTGGCCATTCCGACTAATAAATAAGTGGAAGCGACGAGAGGGCTTAGTAAGTGAACAGGTTGCCCGAGTAATGAAGCGCGTCCCATTTCAGCTGCACTAATTCCGTAAGCAGCGGCAGCTTTTGTTAAAATGGGTAGTACACCGAAGTAAAAAGCATCATTGGACATGAAAAATGTGAACGGCATACTAAGAAGAGCTGTAATAATTGGTAGTTGTGGTCCAAGTGCATCTGGTATAAGAGTCACTACACTTTGAGCCATTGCATCTACCATTTTTGTCCCTGATAGAATACCAGTGAAAATTCCAGCGGCAAATACGAGAGAAACAACCGCTAATACGTTTCCAGCGTGAGAGGCAATACGTTCTTTTTGTTGTTCTAAGCTTGGATAATTAATCATCACCGCAATAGCAAAAGCGACTGTAAATAAAACAGGTAACGGCATAACTTCTAGTATGAGACAGACGAGTAGGGCAACAGTTAATAAAAAGTTAATCCATAGCAGTTTCGGGCGTTTATGTATTTCAGCTTCGACTGTCGCAGCTTGCTCATCCATTGTTTGCATGTGTTTTAAATATTGAACATCCATAATTCCTAAACGTTTTCTTTCTTTTTTTCCAAGATAGTAGGCAACGAAAACTACCCAAATTGCACCAGCAATCATTCCTGGTATAAGTGGTGTGAAGAGCTCTGATGCATCAAGTCCAAGAGCACTCATAACCCGAGCGGTTGGTCCACCCCAAGGTGTAAGATTTGTAACACCTGCCCCTAACATAACAACCCCAGCTAATATAAGTGGATTCATCCCAAGACGTTTATATAGTGGATACATTGCGGAAACTGTAATCATATATGTTGTTGTTCCGTCACCATCTAATGAAACGATAATAGTAAGAATAGCTGTACCAACAACAATTTTTAAAGGATCTCCTTTTACAAATTTTAATATTTTACTAATGACAGGATCGAATAAACCGCTATCAATCATAATTCCGAAATATAAAATGGCGAACATAAGCATAATGCCAGTAGGTGCTAGCTTTTGAATTCCTTCTAACATCATAGGGCCCATATTGGCATAAAAGCCACCAATTAATGCGAAAATAATTGGAACTAATATTAATGCTACTAGTGCAGACATACGTTTCGTCATAATCAAAAACATAAAGACAAATACCATTGTAAATCCGAGTAATGCTAACATGTAATCTCCCCCTCAAAAAATGATTACGCTTTCAAAATAAAATAAAAATTCAGATAAAAGGTTTTTTGTTTATAATAAAAGTTTCAATCTGAATGGTAAATAATTTGAAAAATAACATCATTAGAAGCATAATCTTTATTTTGATCATTTTGTTCACAGGGTAATTTTGAATTTTTAAAAAGATAAATGCCTTCGTACAAGAATGGTAGAATAAGATGGAAATAGCGAAGCGTGAAGTAGGGAGTAGATTTTGAATGCAAACAAGAATAGAAGAAATTTATAGTTCGTGTAAAGGAAAAGTAGAGGAGATTTTTATTAATGAATCCTCTTACGTATATGAATGGGAAAAGTTAATGATGATCCGAAAAAACGACGGTGAGATTGAAAAAATTGCAGTAGGGATCAGTGGGAATATAAGATTAGTAAATGTAGAAGTTGGACAAAACATTGATACGGACACATTATTAGTTAAGTTAGAAGATGATTTATTAATTACTGGTTGTGAATGATGAGAGATGTGTGGAAGTAACTGCACATCTCTTTTTTGTTCCATATATTACAAAAAGAACATTGTTTTTTCACAAATCTCACACAACCTTTTGGTATTCTTTTCGTGGAGTATACGGTTTCTAGGGAGGAATATTGATGAAGGTAAAATATGTCGCACTTGTTATATGTTTATGTTTCATATTTACGATAGTAGGATGTGGGAAAAAAGAACTAACAGCTGTTGCGATTAATGAGAAAAATGATAAGTGTGATATTTGTCAAATAGGGGTAATGGATAATCAATTCGCAACAGAAATTATTTTAGAAAATGGAAAAGCATTAAAGTTTGATGATATTGGCTGCATGTATAAATGGATGGAGATCAATTCAGGTGAAAAGACGAAAGAAAAATTTGTTCGAGATTATGATTCGAAAGATTGGGTTTCGTTAGAAGATGCCACTTACGTATATGATAAAACAATAACGACACCGATGGCTTATAATGTCATTTCATTTAAAAATAAAAAAGATGCAGAGAGCTTTGTATCTAACTATAAGGGGAAAGTTCTTTCGTATAAAGAGCTATCAGAGCATAAATGGGAAATGAATAAAGAGATGATGGGAAAACCGAAAACAGGGAATCACGGTGGGCATCATTAATAATAGAAAAAGACAACTATATAGTTGTCTTTTTCTATTATTACTCAGGTGCAAATATAGAAAAGGTGTAAAATTTTTAGAAGAACGGTTACAATGGAATATAGTAACCTAAAGCAATCATTTACCCCGCATTAACGGGCAGTAAAACTCCCACCTCAAAATGCGGTTGGAGCGAAGAAGTTAGGTGGGAGATCAACTGCCCGTAAATGCCCGATTGGTTCAACTAATAATCAGTGGGGGATGAACAACCCCCACTGATTAAAGTTTCACTTTATGTACTTTTTAGAAATGTATACAAATGCGGTAAAAACGTGCTAAACTAATTGCTTCATAATGTTAATGATGAGGCCATCAGGCGTATTATTCCAATAGGTTGAGAAACATCGATATAAGTTTAGGATAATCCGATTAAAGAAGGAATCTAAAGGGCTTATGGATAAATGTATTCAAGAAGAATTATTGTATGTGATGGAGGAATGGTTAAGAAAACATTATCTTTCATAGGAGCTGTAGTTGTGAGAAAACAAAAAATTTTATTATGTATGTTATTAGGACTTTTAATGACGGTAGTGGCTTGCGATAAGCAAGAGGAGCCAGAATCAAAACCGGTTCATGTGAAAAACGAAAAGAAAAAAGAAAAGCATAAAGAACAGGAAGAATCTAAAGAAGAAAAAAGTATAAATTTAATGGACAAACAGTTGCTACTTTCTGCGACGCTTGGAGACACAGAAACAGCTATGAAGCTGATCCAAGATGGAGCGAATATCAATGTAGAAGGTGACAACGGAGAAACGCCTGTCCTTGCAGCGACGTATCAAAATCATGTAGAGACAGTTAAAGCATTAATTGGTGCAGGTGCTAATATTGAAATTAAAGATGAGAAACAAAGCAATCCACTTCTTTATGCAAGTAGAGAAGGATATACGGATATTTTAAAAGTATTAATTAATGCAGGAGTTAATACGAAAGAAACGACTAAGTCAGGTGGAACAGCACTTATTTCTGCATCTGAGCGTGGCCATGTAGAGGTTGTTAAAGAATTATTAGAGCATACAGATATTGATGTGAATTATAAGAATGAACGTGGTGGAACAGCTTTATTAGAAGCAATTGTATTAGGAAATGGTAGTGAAAGTCATAAGAAAGTAATTCAAATGCTTATTGACCACGGGGCAGATGTAAATATGGCCAATAAGGAAAATATTACGCCGCTGCAATATGCTGAAAAAAGAGGTTTTAAAGATATTGCGAATATGTTGAGGATAGCTGGAGCGAATGAAGTAGTACAGCCGCAACCACAACTGGCGGAATAAAAAGCTGAAGAAATAAAAAGTACGAAATAATCCCATTTAGATAGACAGAATGAAGAAATCAGTTAGTATATGATGGATTCAGTAATGTGTATTTGAATGGGATTTTTGTTTTGAAAAAATTATTTAAAAAGAGGAATGGATAAGGAATTCTTATGTGCGTATTCTATAAAGCTTTGCTAGATGGAATTTATATACATAGTAACTAAGGAGGCTACAAATGAAATTTTCAGAACTTGAGTTAATAGCAATTCAGGCAGAGGTTTTATTTGTTCATAATCAAGTAGGAAGAATAAAGAGTGTAAATGAAAATGGAAATCTGAAAGCGCCGCGTTTTTTTCTTGGCCGAACCCGTGAAGGGAATATAACGAGATATCATTATAACCTGGATAGTGAAATGATAAGTAAGATTGAGAAATTAATTCGAGAACGCTCAAATCACATAGAGATAGCAAAAATCATTAAAGTATTAAATGAAGAGAGAACGGTGGAGAATATTTGGATGGGTCCTGCTTTCATGTTCCCTAATAATTTACATAAGCCAACTAGAACAATACAAATAACAGAGAAAAATAAAGAGCTTTTGCGAGAAAATTTTTCTAATCTAATAGAACAGATGGAATGGAAGAAACCTTATTTTACAATTGTAAAAAATGAAAAGGTAGTTTCTATATGTTGCAGTGCCAGAAGTACGCTCGTAGCTGCTGAGGCAAGTGTGGAAACTTTAGCGGAGTTTCAAGGGAATGGATATGGTACTGATGTCGTTACAGCCTGGGCAATATCAATACAAGAGGAAAAGCGCATTCCGCTTTATAGTACTTCTTGGGATAATTTTGCTTCGCAAGCAGTGGCAAGAAAACTAAAACTCATTAATTATGGAATGAATTTACATATTGATTGAATTTTAAACATCGTTGTGTTCTGTTGGTTTATATTTATATATCTGGATTATTGTAAATCATGATGTGGTGAATATTAACATTCGGTTAACACCTAATTAACAATCTATCAAAACTGACTTAATAAATGCGTAATATAGTAAAGGTAACAAAATAACTAGGGTAGAGAACATTTGAGAACACCCGCTTACATATAACGTGCCGCTTTCTTAAGTGTGCTCTATTCCCTAGAGTTCAAATAAGGAGAAAGGTGTTCTATGTAAGTAGGTGTTTTTAGTTTGGATAAAAATAGAAAAGCTAGGTGAAATAAATGTTTAAAGAGCCTTATATAGCGATGATAAAGGATTGGAAAGGGTACAAAACATACAAAAAATTACCGAAAACAGTTTTTCTTATGACGGGTTCAATGCTGGAGTTACCAGAGCGTGTATACGAATTACAGAAACATGGACATGATGTATTTCTTCATTGTGATTTTATACAAGGTTTAAATACGAATACAGAGGAAGCTCTTTTGTATATTCAAGATGTTATCGGAGCACAAGGCATTATTTCAACAAAAGGTTCGACAATTCGAAATGCCAATAAAATTGGATTAAAAACGATTCAACGTATTTTTATTGTCGATACTTTATCTCTTACAAAATCAATTGAAAATTGTAAAACGACTAAACCGAATGCAGTAGAGATTATGCCTGGTATTATGCCTTCAATTATTAAGCAGCTAGCAGCGGAAATAGAATTTCCCATTATTGCAGGCGGATTGATTCAAACGCGGGAAGATGCGGAAATTGCCATTCGTGCAGGAGCAAGTGCGATTTCAACGAGTCATTATGAAGTATGGATACAAGAAGAAAAAAGGAGTGCAACCTTGTGATCGAATTGAAAGATGTTTCAAAGGTATATAAAAATGCGGAAGAGACAGCGGTTAAAGACGTATCAGTTCATATTAAGAAGGGAGAATTTTTTGTTTTAGTTGGACCTTCGGGATGTGGAAAAAGTACATTACTACGAATGATCGCTGGCTTAGAAGAAATCTCTTCGGGAGATTTAATGATTAATGAACGTGTTGCAAATGATTTAGAGCCGAAAGACCGTAATCTATCAATGGTATTTCAAAATTATGCATTATATCCACACCTAACTGTAGAAGAAAATATTTTATTTGGACTTAAGGTAAGGAAAGTACAAAAAGAAGAGCGACAAAAACGATTAATGGAAGCCATTGAAATGGTAGGACTGAAAGAGTATGTGAAAATGAAACCGGGCCAATTATCAGGCGGGCAAAGACAGCGTGTTGCGCTTGCCAGGGCGATCGTGAGTCAAGCACCGATTTGTTTAATGGATGAACCACTTTCGAATTTAGATGCGAAATTACGTGCTCAAATGAGGATTGAAATTAGAGAAATCCAGCAACGACTAGGAATTACGATGATTTACGTTACTCACGATCAAATAGAAGCGATGACTATGGGAGATCGTATCATGGTCTTAAATAAAGGAAGTATACAACAAGTTGGAACACCTCTTGATATATACAACGAACCAGCAAACGAATTTGTTGCAAGTTTTATAGGTTCTCCTTCTATGAATATAAATGATGGAAAAGTGGATAAAGAAAAAGGCGTATTACATATAGGGCAATTGCAAATTCCATTATCTATTGGACAGTTAAAGCAATTACCAGAAGGAACAATTCGAATCGGCATGCGGCCTGAGCATATTGCATTGTCTGAGGAAGGACAAGAAGTTACGCTGCAATCTGTAGAAGTATTAGGAAATGAATCTATATTAAACTTTGCGGTAAATGGAACAACTTGGAGTGCGAAAGTCATCGGACAGTTACTCCTGAACAAAGGTGACAAAGTAAAATTATTATTCTCGCAAGAAAAACTATGCTTCTTTCACCAAAATACGAATGAACGATTAAAAGTGGTGGCTGAAGAAGAGTTGAAAGTGGTGGCGAAATAATGATTGAAGTAGGTAAGTTACCAGTTCAAACAACAGTGTCAAAAAAGAAGAGTTTATGGGGCAGAACGAAAGATTTAAGAATAGGATTATTGTTTTTGGCACCATCTATTTTGTTATTTTCAATTTTTCTTTTCTATCCATTGTTTAGGACGATCTACTATAGCTTTTATTTAACAGATATACACGGAGAAGCTAATCTTTTCGTTGGTTTAGAAAATTATCAATATTTATTTTCTGATCCTGCTTTCTACAAAAGTATAAAGTCAACTTTATTGTTTGTTTTATATACAGTGCCTACTAGCATTGTATTCGCCTTATTTCTTGCATTACTTGCAAATGAAAAAGTAAGAGGTATTGGATTGTTCCGAGTTCTCTTTTCTTCAACGATGGGAATATCAGTAGCTGCTAGTGCAGTGATTTGGCTATTCTTATTTCATCCAAGTGTAGGGTTATTTAATAATATCTTAGCCTCTATGAATCTTCCTGCAATCGCATGGTTAACGAGTCCAGAATGGGCACTGTTTTCTGTATCGGTTACAACGGTTTGGGTGAATACGGGATTTGCATTTTTAGTTATATTAGGTGGTTTACAAAATATTGATACGTCTTTATATGAGAGTGCATCTATAGATGGTGCCAGTTATTTGTATAAGCTTCGCCGCGTCACATTACCGATGCTATCACCAACTTTATTTTTTATCGTGACAGTAACGTTAATTAGTGCATTCCAAAGCTTTGGACAAATTGATATTTTAACGCACGGTGGACCGAATGATGCAACGAATTTAATTGTGTACTCGATTTATAAAGAGGCATTTGTAAATCATCAATTTGGAACAGCAAGTGCACAAGCGATGGTATTATTTATTTTCATTTTTATTGCTACATTGATTCAATTTAAGTTTGCTGAGAGAAAGGTGCATTATAAATGATCGTTAAACAGTGGAAACAAAATTTCCTATTATACATGCTGCTCATTATTAGTGCAGTAATGGTGTTTTTTCCTGTACTGTATGCGTTTTTAATAAGCTTTATGACACCAGACGATATTCAAATGAGAAGGTTATTTCCAACTCAATTTACTTTTGATAATTTCATTAATATTTTTCAAAAAGTACCTCTTTTTACATACTTATATAACAGTTTAATTGTATCGACAGTTGTTATGCTTGGACAACTTATCGTATCCAGTTTAGCAGCTTATGCTTTTGTTTTTCTTCAGTTTAAAGGTAAAAACGTAATTTTCTTCTTGTTTATTTCAACAATGCTTATTCCGTGGGAAGCAACGATGGTACCGAACTTTTTAACGATTCAAAACTTCGGATGGATTAATAGTTTTGCTGGGATGACGGTGCCGTTTTTTGCAACAGCTTTCGGTATTTTCTTACTACGTCAACATTTTATGACACTTCCGAATGAACTGAAAGAAGCTGCTTTTATTGAAGGGATTGGAAATGTAAGGTTTTTATTCAGTGTTGTAATTCCGTATTGTAAAACGAGTTTTATTACGCTTGGAGTATATAGCTTTTTAACAACGTGGAATATGTATTTGTGGCCGCTCTTAGTAACCACTGATGAAAAAGTAAGAACGGTTCAAATTGGTGTAAAGCAGCTTCAATCTCAAGAAGTTGCAACTGATTGGGGCAGTGTAATGGCCGGTGTTACGGTTATCGTCATTCCAACGTTGATTTTACTATTTTTAGGGCAAAAGCAATTACAAAAAGGATTAACAAAAGGTGCAATTAAATAAGCATACATAGGAAAAGGTGGGATTGAGATGAGTTTATTGAAAAAAAGTGCTGCTCTTTTAATGGCAGCCACAATGGCATTAACCGGCGCAGCTTGTTCAAATAGTAAAACAGAGGGGAAACCTGAAGCACAGGCAAAAGTAGCTCCAGTTGAAAAGAATGGTGATAAAACTGTAATTCGTTTCTGGCATGCAATGGGTGGAAAAACACAAGGTGTACTAGATGGGCTTGTTGCAGACTATAATAAGTCGCAGAATAAATATGAGATAAAGGCAGAGTTCCAAGGAACATACGAAGAGTCTTTAACGAAATTTAAAACGATGTCTGCAACGAAAGAAGCGCCAGCTCTTGTTCAATCGAGTGAAATTACAACGAAGTATATGATTGATAGCAAAAAAATTACGTCTATCGATAGCTGGATTAAAAAAGATAAGTACGATACATCAAAATTAGAAAAAGCAATTACGAACTATTATTCAGTTGATGGAAAAATGTATTCTATGCCGTTTAATTCATCTACACCAGTATTAATTTATAATAAAGATGCTTTTGCGAAGGCTGGATTAGATCCAGAGAAAGCTCCACAAACATATGCTGAGTTAAAAGAAGCGGCGAAAAAGTTAACGATTAAAGAAGGCGGAAATGTAAAGCAGTATGGATTTTCAATGCTGAATTATGGTTGGTTCTTTGAAGAGTTGTTAGCGACACAAGGTGCTTTATATGTAGATAATGAAAATGGTCGTAAAGATGCTGCACAGAAAGCAGTATTTAACGGTAAAGAAGGTCAAAAAGTATTTGGGATGTTAGATGAATTAAATAAAGCTGGTGCGCTTGGAAAGTATGGAGCAAGTTGGGATGATATTCGTGCCGCGTTCCAGTCTGGACAAGTTGCTATGTACTTAGATTCTTCGGCTGGTGTTCGTGATTTAATTGATGCATCTAAGTTTAATGTAGGCGTTTCGTATATTCCGTATCCAGAAGATTCGAAACAAAATGGTGTTGTTATTGGCGGTGCATCATTATGGATGACGAATATGGTTTCAGAAGAAACGCAACAAGGTGCTTGGGACTTTATGAAATATTTAACGAAGCCAGATGTACAAGCAAAATGGCATACAGCAACAGGATATTTCTCAATTAATCCAGATGCGTATAATGAGCCGTTAGTAAAAGATCAATACGAAAAATATCCACAGCTAAAAGTAACAGTAGAACAATTGCAAGCGACGAAGCAATCTCCAGCAACTCAAGGGGCATTAATTAGTGTATTCCCAGAATCAAGAGATGCAGTTGTAAAAGCATTAGAAGCAATGTATGACGGAAAGAATAGTAAAGAAGCTTTAGATGAAGCCGCAAAAGCAACAGATAGAGCAATTAGTATTTCAGCTCGTACGAGTCAAAAATAAGAGAAAGCCGCATCCTTTTTCAGGATGTGGCTTTCTTTATTGGGAGATAAGGGATCAAAAAAATGATGAAGTCTTATCTCTTTTATATGAGTAAAGGGTCTAGAATGAATTTTGTCCTTTTCATTATTTGTTTAACTCCATTGCAACCTGTTTCCCATTTACAAAAACCTCTGCCACCGCTACTACAACTTCCATCACTTTTTTCATATCTCATCTCTCCTTGTTTTTTGTTTCATTTCTTACTTTTAGTATAAGGAAATACAGTAATTGCAACTATCGAATTGGATGACAAGAGACTTACATTGTTGTAAGGATAATAGTTTTAGTTTGTAATAAATGTGATTCAGAAGTTTCTGTCGTTTTGAATTATAATTAGAAAGAGAATGGTTTAGAAAGAAGGGGATAATATGAAAAGAATTCTTGTTATTAGTGATATTCATGGAGAAATAGAAAAGTTCGAACAATTATTGGAAGAAGCTCACTACGATGCAAAACAGGATCAACTAATTTTGTTGGGGGATTATGTAGATCGTGGCCCGAATGCAAGTGCTGTCATTGAAAAGGTAAAAGAGTTAAAAGAAGAGGGAGCCTTCGTTTTAAAGGGAAATCATGAAGATATGATGATTAAGGCGTTAACGACAGATGAGGAACGTTCATGGAACCATTGGGTAAAAAGGAATGGTGGAGATAAAACGTTATATAGCTATGGATTTTTAGAAGAAGACATTGCGGTTAATGAGCAAAACTTCCAAAAACCGATTTTACAATCTCATATATTAGAGGAACATGTAATGTTTATTCAAGGATTAGATCATTACATTGAAACAGAAGAGTATATCTTTGTACATGCTGGTGTTGAGCCAATGAAACAAGTTTCTGAATCTGAATGATATACGTTAATGTGGATCCGTAATGAGTTTCATAGTGGATATAGTGGCAAAAAGTTTGTTGTATTTGGTCATACGGAAACAAAAACGCTTCATGGTAGTGAGAATTGTGGAGTATATTTTGGGAGTAATCGTATTATAGGAATTGATGGCGGTGCGGTTTATGGTGGTCAGTTAAATTGTTTAGAATTGCCGAGTAAAAAGGTGTATGTAGTAAAAAATTGAAAGGGATAAAGGAAATCTTATTTCTTTCAATTTTTTATTAAGCAAAATTTAAGGGAGAGCTTTTATAATAAATCTTCCAAATTTTATATCGAGAAAAACGTTAAAATGTAATTATAAATAGAATTGAACTATATGGTGGAAGGTGAGAATATGCGCTTACTTGTAGTAGAAGATAATGCTTCTTTATTGGAGTCTATCGTACAAATTTTACGCGATGAATTTGAAGTGGACACGGCAATCAATGGGGAAGATGGCTTGTTTTTGGCATTACAAAATATATATGATGCAATACTACTTGATGTCATGATGCCAGAAATGGATGGATTTGCAGTTATTCAAAAAATACGAGATGAGAAGATTGAAACGCCAGTTTTATTTTTAACAGCAAAAGATTCTTTGGAGGATCGAGTAAAAGGGTTAGATTTTGGCGGAGATGATTATCTCGTTAAGCCATTTCAAGCGCCGGAATTAAAAGCGAGAATTCGTGCTTTATTACGACGAAGTGGTAGTTTAACAACAAAGCAGACAATTTGTTATAAAGGGATCGAACTGTTTGGAAAAGATAAAGATGCACAAGTAGATGGACAAGCAATTAAGCTGACTTTAAAACAGTATGAACTTCTAGAGTACCTCATTCAAAATAGCGGTAAGATTTTAATGCGTGAACAAATTTTTGATCGTGTTTGGGGATTTGATTCGGATACAACAGTAGCCATAGTAGAAGTGTATGTTCATCATTTACGTAAAAAATTAGAACCATTCGGTTATCAGAAAGATATTCAAACTGTTCGTGGTATTGGATATATATTAAAAGAACAATGAAAAAGGGAAGTATGTTTCAAAAAACACGCATTCGTTTGACTATAGTAAATTCATTAGTTTTCATCGTATTAATTGGGGTATTAGGCAGTATAATTTATTTATACACATATAATCGAATTTATGGTGCAGTAGATAAATCATTTGAAAAAATAATTGAATATAAAGATGGGGTTAAATCTAAGAATCCTCCAAAGGGAGGCATGAAAAATATTCAAATTGGGGATCCAAGAGTCATGAAGTTGTTCTGGAAGGGAAATACAATCTCAATGGATGAGAAAAATCCTAGATTTTTCTCTATTTTTACAGAGAATATTCCAGCTTTTGCGCCAAAGAAATTAGGAGTTCTTCAGGATATAGAAGTAAAGGGGCATTATTTCAGAACATTAGCGTTTCAGGATGACGGACAAATTGTGCAAATCGTACGCGATACAACAGCCGAAAAAGAAATGATAAATACTTTATTTTTAATTCTCGTTATAGGTTGCAGCATAGGAAGTCTATGTGCAATAGGAATCGGCTTTTTCCTAGCGGGTAGAGCACTCATACCGATTCAAAATTCATGGGAGAAACAGCAGCAGTTCGTTTCGGATGCATCGCATGAATTAAGAACACCCCTTGCGGTTATTCAATCAAAAACAGATGTGTTATTCCAGTCACCATCTGCAACGATAGAAGAAAAGGCGATGGATATTTCTACAATTTCAAAGGAATGTAGACGGCTATCAAAACTAGTTAGCAATTTATTATTGTTAGCACGTTCGGATTCTAATCAAATCGAGATGGATAAGAAAATATTTGAAGTGGATAAATTGTTAGAAGAAATAGTAGATCCATATAAAGAGATTGCTTCTTATCAAGAAAAAGAGATGATATTAAAAGTAGAACGTGATATATCGTTTATTGGCGATAGAGAGAGAATTCATCAATTGATGGTCATATTGCTAGATAATGCAATGAAGTATACGAATGAAGGTGGACATATTCAAATTACTTGTATACAAACGAGTAGTTCGATTCGCATACAAGTGAAGGATAACGGGATAGGAGTTAAAGAAGTGGATATTCCAAAGTTATTTGATCGTTTTTATCAAGGGGATAAAGCAAGAAGTCCATCAGAAGGAGCAGGGTTAGGTCTTTCAATCGCTAATTGGATTGTAGAAAAGCATTATGGAAAAATATCGATAGAGAGCAAATGGGGAGAAGGAACTTGTTTTGAAGTGATTTTTCCAAAAAATCAAAGATTATAAGTGAGAAGACGACCTTGTAAAAACAAGGTCGTCTTTTTTTTAAGGGAAAGTTAAGAAACAACTTGTATCATGTATTACATCATGGAAACTTGTAATAGAAAGAGATGTTGGAGTAGATATTTTTGGATGAATTAGATGAATCATACTGTTATTTTTAACGGTGATGAAGTTGATGTATAGTATTAAAAAAATTATGGGAAAGCTGGAAAAAGAAAGTGTGAGAGGGAGGAAGAAGTCTTGAAAAAGAAAATGATGACGGTATTCACTATTGGAGTAATGAGTGTAAGTATATTAGGGGGGGCCTCTCCTTCTGGAACACCAAAAGGAAAGATCGATTACACGCAGCGTAGTAAAGAACAATTAAATGATGGGAAAATACATGCAATGCATACAGAAGAAAAAGCGGAAAAATTAGGAATTGAAACGGATGGGAAAGAACAAATTACGTTAGAAAAGGAAATTCATGAAACGGAAGTAGGAAGAGAAGCAGAAAAATTAGGTATCTCGGTAGAAGGAAAAGATGTTGGAATTCTTTCAGAAGAAATTTATGAAACAAAAGTGAGGCAAGAAGCGTTAAAACTAGGAATATCTATAGAGAATACGTCGATTGTAAGTTTAATTGATCAAATTAATAAGATTAAAATTAATAATGAAGCAGAAAAGCTTGGTGTTTCAATTGAAGGAAAAGAAGTAGAAGAAATTGAGGAAGAAATCTATGGAACGAAAGTTAGAGAAGAGGCAGAAAAGCTAGGTATTGCTCAACAAGGAAAAGAGATGGAAGAGTTAGCGCAAGAAGTGTACGAACAAAAAGTGCAGGAAGAAGCAAAAAAATATCATATTGATTTATATGGCAAAGATATATATCAAGTATTAAGAGAAATCAATGAGCAAAAGGTAATAGAAATAGCAGATGAGCTGGATATGGATAGAGCGAATTTGAATATTCAAGATTTGGCGGAGAAGATAAATCTTGAACAACCTGAAAAGGGAAAAGAGCTTAAGTTTGTTCCTATGCTTCAAACAGATGCTGATGCGTTTTATTCGTATTTAACGAATTAAAAAGGGCGTGAGGGTGATACGAAAATGGAAGTGGTATATATGTATGGCCGTACTTTGTATAGGGATATGGGGTGCATATACAAATGGAATTACAAAGTATGTGGAGAAAGTAAAGGGGTTACTATTTTCAAGTATACAAAGTCAAAAACGAACAGAGTTTAGTAATAACGATGAAAAAGTCATGTTATCAAATGTGCCTTTAATTCAACAATTACCAGAGTTAGATAGAGGCTGCGAAGTAACAAGTTTAGCGATGATGTTACAATATGCGGGTGTTTCTGTAGATAAGATGAAATTAGCGAGTGACATCAAAAAGGTAAATTTTTTAGACGATGGTGTAAGAGGAAATCCGAATGAAGGATTTGTGGGGAACATTTATACGTTTTCTGAATCGGGATATGGTGTATATCATGGACCACTTTTTCAATTAGCGAAAAAATATTTACCGAATGAAGCTGTGGACTTAACAGGGAAGAGTATTGAAGAACTTTATAAGAGTGTAAGTAATGGGCAACCGGTAGTAATGATTACGAATGCAACATATGCACCACTAGATGAGGATGAATTCACTATATGGGAAACAAATGGTGGAGATGTTTCTATTACGTATAATGAACATTGTGTTGTTCTTGTTGGATATGATAAAGAGTCTGTATATATTCAAGATCCACTTAATGAAAGCCCGAATATCAGTGTATCGAGAGAAGAATTTGAAAAGGCGTGGGTACAAATGGGGAGCCAAGCGATTAGTTATGTCAAAAGCTCAAAATAAATTAGGGGGAAAAGGGGGATGGACTTAGGAATAACGGGTGACGAAATTAAGTTAGTGAGTTATACAGATGAGTGGAAAAAAGAATTTTCTAAAGTGAAACATGAAATACAAGAAAGTATGCATATAGAGGCGAATCGTATTGAGCACATTGGCAGTACGGCTATTGAAGGTATGGTATCCAAGCCAATTATAGACATATTAGTAGCTGTAGATGATTTAAATGCAGTAGGGAAATCTATTATAGATGGTTTTAAATCTATAGGATTTTTACGATTAAAGGTGGAACGACCTGGTGAAATTATCTTTGCAAAGTTTACTGATCCTTCTTTTCAAAAACGTACACATTATATTCATTTAGTAGAGTATGAAAAGGGGATTTGGAATAATTTAATCTTCTTCAGAGATTATTTGAATGCCAATGAGGAAGCGAAAGTGGAGTACAAAAATTTTAAATTAGATTATGCTAAGAAGCATTCGGTCGGGATAAAGAAGTATACGGATCATAAAGAAAGTTTTGTGAAAGGTGTTTTTAAGAAGCGAAAGTGATATGAAACAAGAGAACTTCTATATGGGGTTCTCTTATTTTGTAAGTTAATCTTTTTAAAAATAACTAAATATGCAAAAATGCATAATTGAGCAAAATAATACATGTTATTATTATGTATTGTTTTCTAAGTTGTTGAAATAACGAAGAGTGCAGCGGCTGTAGAAAAATAAGTTAATTTGATGGAAGAAGAAAAGAACTATAAGAAATGACTAGTACATTTAAAGTATAATAACAACAAATAAGTAAGGTGAAAATAATATCACCTTACTTATTTTTCTATTCAGTAATTAGGGGAGTCATTAACGGGATGAAAAAAAGAAAAAGACTATGGAATTTATGGAAAACGATTACATTGTTAGTTTGTACAGTTGTAATTTTTTCTTTACTTGTGACAGATATATTAATTAGTCATAATGTAGAACGGACAACGGAGGAAAGCCAAGCAGAGAAAGCGAAAACAATTGCACACATTGTGGCGAATGATTCAGTTGTAATCAATGGTTTGATTGGGAAAGCAGATACTTCAGCAATCCAAACGTATACAAATAGGATATTAAAAAATACAGGTGTTCAATTTATTGTAGTTATGGATATGGATGGAATAAGAAAATCGCATCCAAACCCTCAAAAAATAGGTCATCATTTTATTGGGGGAGATGAAGGACCTGTATTGAAAGGGAAGGAACATGTATCGCTAGCAGAAGGAACTTTAGGTATTTCAATGCGAGTATTTGTACCAATACTTTCTGAAACAGGTGAACAAATTGGAGCGGTGGCTGTCGGTATTTCAGCAGATAATGTAAAAGAAAGGGTTAAGGAAAGTAGACATATTATTTATATTGGTGTCGGAGTTGGAGTACTAGTCGGAATTATAGGAGCAATATTGCTAGCTAGACATATAAAGAAAAGCTTATTCGGTCTTGAGCCGCACAGGATAGCGAAAATTCTTGAGGAAAGAAATACGATGTTGCAATCTGTAAAGGAAGGCATTATCGCTGTAGATAAAGAGGCGAGAGTAACGTTGATTAATAATGAAGCGAAACGGCTATTTAAAAAAAGTGGACTTGAAGAAGACTTTATTGGTAAAGATGTTGAATTGTATATGCCGAATTCACGTATAAAAGAAGTGTTGCAAACAGGAGAGGTACAATTAAACGAAGAACAAAAAATTTATGGGATTACGATTGTTACTAATCGTGTTCCTTTATATGTAAAAGGAGAAATAGTTGGTGCAATTGCAACATTTCGTGATAAAACAGAAATTAGAAAATTAGCAGAAGAATTAACTGGTATTAGGCTATATGCGGAAGCATTACGGGCTCAATCTCATGAATTTATGAATAAAATGCATGTCGTATTAGGGTTAACACATATGAAGCAGTATGAAGAATTGCAGAAATATGTAAGTAGTATGGTATCAGAGCATCAATATGAAATTGGGGGGATTATGAAAAAAATTCAAAGCCCAGTATTTGCTGGATTTTTACTAGGTAAACTTAGTTATGCTAGAGAGAAAAATATAAAGTTAATTATAAAAAAAGATTCTTATTTACCAGAAATATATGATGAGCGTATCATTCATGAACTGATCACCATTGTCGGAAATTTAATTAATAACGCATTAGATGCAGTGACGAACTGTGAGAAGAAACAGGTTGAAGTTGGAATACAATATGGGGATACATTAATTATTACAGTACAAGATACAGGGAAAGGCATAAAAGAAGATGAAATTGATGCATTATTTATAAAAGGTTATTCCACAAAGGGTGATAATCGGGGGTATGGTTTGCATCTTGTAAAGGAAAGCATACAGCGAATAAATGGGGAAATTTATGTTCATTCATTGTTAGGAACGGGAACGACAATAACGATTGAAATACCTAAAAGTAGGGATGAGAGATAAGATGATCAAAGTTTTGATTGTAGAAGATGATCCGATGGTTGCGATGTTAAATACGCATTATTTAGAGCAAGTGGGAGGGTTTGAACTTGTCCATGCAGTTAACTCAGTTAAAGAAGCGATAGAAGTATTAGAGAAGTCACGAGTAGACTTCATATTACTTGATATTTTTATGCCTGAGGAGACTGGATTTGAGCTGTTAATGTATATTCGAAATCAAGAAAAAGAAATTGATATTATGATGATTTCAGCTGTGCATGATATGGGAAGTATCAAAAAAGCATTACAATATGGAGTTGTAGACTATCTAATTAAACCATTTACATTTGAACGCTTTAAGGAAGCATTAACTGTGTATCGAGAAAAATTTACTTTCATGAAAGAACAACAAAAAATTAGTCAATCGGAATTAGATTCACTAATTTTACAAAAAGAAAAAAGAGAGTCCTTTGACTATAAAGAGCTTCCGAAAGGATTAACAAAGCAAACATTGCAACTCATTTGGCAGAAAATCGAATCGCTTAATGGACAAGCATTTACAACTGATGAAATGGCGCAATTAGTAGGGGTTTCGAGAGTTTCTATTCGAAAGTATGTAATGTTTTTGACTGAAGTCGGAGTATTAGAGAATGAAATGGTGTATCAAAGTGTGGGAAGACCGGTGAGTAAATTAAGGTGTATTGACCGGAATAAAATAGATTTTTACGTATAAGCGACTTATTATAAGTTGCTTATACTTTTTTTAATTACAAAAATAGTTACAAAACTTTCAAAAACTATTTTTACTGTTGAAAGCGTTTTAATATTGTAATTAAGAAAACAAGGGGGTGCCATATGGGGATTCAAAAGAATGTGGAAGCGGTATCATTTTCTGAGGAGAATGGGGTACAAAGAGAATCGTTCGCTTCTAAAATTATGAATGTAAAAATCGGTGTAATACCTTTACCGTTATATGTAGTATTGGCTGCTATTATTTATGGGGCATCTGTATATAATAAATTGCCAGCAGATATGATTGGTGGATTTGCAGTTATTATGATCATCGGGATTTTCTTAGGTGACATTGGGATGAGAATTCCAATTCTAAAAAACATCGGTGGTCCAGCAATTCTTTCATTATTTATTCCATCGTTACTTGTATTTTTTAACTGGATGAATCCAGCTTCAATGGAAGCTGCGACTATGTTAATGAAAAAATCGAACTTTTTATATTTATATATTTCTTGTTTAGTAGTAGGAAGTATTTTAGGAATGAACCGTAAAGTATTAGTACAAGGTTTCGTTCGCATGTTTATTCCTTTAGTAGTAGGAACGTTAGCTTCTATCGCAGTAGGCTTATTAGTAGGTTCACTATTTGGATTTGAAATGAAGCAGACATTTTTCTTTATCATCGTGCCAATTGTGAGTGGTGGTATTGGGGAAGGGATTTTACCGTTATCACTAGCTTACGGTGATATTTTAAATGAATCATCAGCAACATTTGTATCACAGCTTATTCCAGCAGCTATTATCGGAAATATGTTTGCAATTGTGAGCGCAGGCTATATGAAGCGTTTAGGTGAGAAGAGACCTGAGCTTAGTGGGAATGGTGTATTAGTAAAAACAGATAATCAAGCAGAGTTATTAAAAGAGCAAAATACAGAAAAACCAATTGATTTCTCATTAATGGGAGCCGGGTTATTGATTGCATGTACATTCTTTATTTTCGGAGGATTTGCTTCTAAGTTTATCGGTATTCCAGGAGCAATCATTATGATTTTTTCAGCAGCACTTGTGAAATACTTTAAATTAATGCCAGCAAAAATGGAGCAAGGTGCATTCCATTTATATAAATTTATTTCAAAGAATTTAACTTGGCCGCTAATGGTCGGTTTAGGATTGCTATATATTCCGTTAAAAGACGTAGCAGCAGTTCTTTCCGTAGGATATGTTGTTGTTTGTGCATCAGTTGTTCTTACAATGGTAGCATCAGGTTTTCTTATAGGTAAAGTGATGAAAATGTATCCAGTTGAATCAGCAATTGTAACTGGATGTCATAGTGGTTTAGGTGGAACTGGAGATGTTGCTATTTTATCAGCTTCAAATCGTATGGAATTAATGCCGTTTGCGCAAATTTCAACGCGTTTAGGTGGAGCAGCAGTGGTCGTAACAGCAACAATTTTATTAAAAATGTTTTCATGATCAAAACAAGCTAGCTATATTCATATAGCTAGCTTGTCAAATTAAGGGGAGATTATAAGTATGTTAGAAAATCAGATTAATGAAAGATCATTGTTATTGCATAAAGAGTTAGTAGGAAAAATTGAGATTACAAGTAAAGTAGAAGTGAATTCAGCGGATGATTTAAGTCTGACTTATACACCAGGGGTAGCTGAGTCGTGTAAAGCAATTGCGGCAGATGAAGAAACAGCGTATGACTATACAGCAAGAGGGAACATGGTGGCAGTTGTTTCAGATGGAACAGCAGTACTTGGTTTAGGAAATATTGGACCGAAAGCGGCTATGCCTGTTATGGAAGGGAAAAGTATTTTATTTAAGAAGTTTGCGAATGTAGATGCTTTCCCGCTATGTTTAGGTACGACTGATGTGGATGAAATCGTTACCCTTGTGAAAAATCTAGAGCCTACATTTGCAGGTATTAATTTAGAGGATATTGCAGCACCACGCTGTTTTGAAATTGAAAAACGATTAAAAGAAGAAACGAATATTCCTGTATTTCATGATGATCAGCATGGGACGGCTATTGTTGTTTTAGCAGCTGTTATTAATGCATTAAAAGTTGTAAGTAAACAAATGGACGATGTGAAAATTGTTATTAACGGTGCGGGTTCGGCAGGAATTGCAATTGGAAAATTATTATTAAAAGCTGGCGCAAAACACATTACGTTAGTTAGTTTAGAAGGTATTGTTTGTGAAGGTGAAACATGGATGAACGAAGCGCAAATCGAAGTTTCAAAGAAGACAAATCGAGAATATGTACGTGGAACATTAAAGGAAGCGATTCATCAAGCTGATATTTTCATCGGTGTATCTGCTCCAAACGTATTAACGAAAGAACTTATACAGACGATGAACGAGAAACCAATTGTGTTTGCAATGGCGAATCCAATCCCAGAAATATTCCCAGAGGACGCATTAGAAGCTGGGGCAGCTGTAGTAGGAACTGGACGTTCTGATTATTCGAATCAAGTAAATAATGTATTGGCGTTCCCTGGAATATTCCGTGGTGCGTTAGATGTTCGTGCGACTGATATTACAGAAGAGATGAAATTAGCAGCAGCATATGGGATCGCTAACATAATTACGGACGAAGAACGTAATGCGAATTATGTAATTCCAAATCCATTAGATAAAAGAGTTGTTCCAAGTGTTGCAGAAGCAGTAGCAAAAGCAGCCATTGATTCAGGAGTGGCGCAAATTACGAAAATGCCAAGTTATAAATAGTCAAAAGCAGCGCCTTAAAAAGGCACTGCTTTTTTTTTGAGATAAGAAATCAAAACAATGAAGAAGTATAAATTTATTCAAGCCCCTTTCATTATTTATTTAATTCCATTGCAACTTGTTTACCATTTACTAAAACCTCAGTTACTGCCACGATCACTTCTATCATTTTTTTCATCTCTCCTCTCTCCTCGCTTCATCTCTTACTTTAAGTATAAGAGAAGAGAGATGATCCAACTATCGAAGTACGTGACGTAGAAATTACATTGTTGTAAGGGAGTGTTTCAGTTTTGTCACTTTATTCGGCGTTGATTACAAACTGATTATAATATTTTTCATTCACATATATATTTAATACCCATAATCCAGAGGAAGGTAGTGACATTACGAGAGGGAGTTCCTTTATAGTTGTATCGACTGTATTTGAAGTAGTCCAAGTTTGTTTGGAAGTTTCTTTTTGAAAGAGTACTGGTGTTGGAGTTGTAGTTCCTTGTTTTAACGCGATAATAGATAGTTTTCCAGTTGGCATTTCAGGATCTAGGAAGAACCACATTATTTCATTTTGTTCATTTGCGATAATAGAGCTATCAGCCATTGCAATTTTTCCTTCAATGCCTTTTAAGGGCATCTTCCCCTCTGTAAAGGAAGGTGCTTCTTCCCAATTTACATCTTTTAAAACACTAAGATGAAAAAAGGAAGGTGCGTTAATTTGAGAGGATGACGTTTCTAGTATTTCTTTTTTAGGTACATTTGAATCTGGTTGCACTTGTGCGCAGCCAGTAATGAGGAAGGAGAAAAGTAGCATAGTTCCGATTTTTTTCATGTTGCCACACTCCTAATTTTTATTGTTAGTGTAATTGTATTTGCTAGCAGGCGGGACAATTCCTTTAAATCATCAAAAGAGGTAGTAAGTTTTGTACGACCTCTTTTGACATTTTCTATCCCGCATTAACTGCCCGTAAACGCCCGATTGGTGCGGGCTAATAATCAGTGGGGATGAACAAAACCCCACTGATTAAAGTTTCACTTTATATTTGTTCAGTTGAAAAGGTTGGTTCTCTCTCTTTTTGAGGCATTGTTAAGAAAATAACAGAAAGAACGATACATACTCCGCCTAATAATTGATATGATCCAAAAGATTCATTAAGCCAAGCGATTGAAACGATGGCAGCTACAAGTGGTTCAATGCTAGATAAAATACTTGTTTCGGTTGCTGCTAAATATTTAAGACTACCGATATAAAGAAGGAAAGAAAGAGTGCCGCTTATAATGATAAGAATAAGCATAGAAAAAGTTTGAAGTGTGAAAGTTTGCGAAATCTGATTCCATCCAAAAGAACGATTACAAATAAGCAGTGCAATCCCTCCAATTAACATCCCCCAGCCAATTACTATAGTTGTTCCACATTCTTTAATAAGAGAAGCCGGATGAAGGGTATAAAACGCAAAACCAATCGCTGTTAATAGGCCAAAAGTAATAGCAGCTTTAGATAAAACAATATTTTCAATTGAACCGTTTGTAATAATAAAGTATGTCCCTGTTAGAGCAGTGATAATTGCGATTATTTGCATAGAAGCAGGGAATTTCTTTTGCTCAAGCGCAACGTAAATTGTAATAAGAACAGGACCTAGAAATTGAAATAGTGTTGCTGTGACAGCGTTACTAATATGAACTGTTTCGATAAAAGCGTACTGCGCACCAAGCATGCCAAGAATAGAGAAAATTATAAGCTGTATAAAATGTTTAGGGTGTTTCCAAATGTGAAATATGTTTTGTTTTTTAATAAGCAAGAAAGATAAAATGAATATTCCAGCGAGCAACAGGCGAATTGTTAAAAAATCAAGTGATGATACGTTAGTATGTTGAAATAGCCACTGAATCATGGGACCAGATAATCCCCATAGGGTGGCTCCTGTAATAATCATCATAAGTCCAATGCGTCTACCATTTTTCATTATCATGCATCTCCTCTCTAGTATTTGATTATTAATGCGTTACATGATAAAAGGAATTATATAGAACTTCTGGTACTGTAAAAAGTATCAGTTATTTGTTTTTGAGAGGGGTCAGTTATTGTGTTAGAATTAACGCCTAATTTGAATGCAAATAGTAAGACGGCACTGTATGTACAATTGTATGAGTATATAAAAAAAGAGATTAAAGATGGAACGATTTCGGCTTTTACGAAATTACCGGCTAAGAGGAAGCTAGCAACATATTTACAAGTGAGTAAAAATACAGTTGAAGCTGCTTATGAGCAACTTCTTGCGGAAGGATATATTGAGTCGATTTCTAGAAAAGGGTATTTTGCATGTGAAATCGAGCAAATGATTCATGTGGAAGGCAGCGAAGAGGTGATAGGAGAAGCGCCTTTTCAAGATAAGGAGTATAAATTTGATTTCACTCAAACGGGTGTGGATACTAATACTTTTCCGTTCCATGTATATCGAAAAATTACGAACGAGGTATGGCAAGTTGAAAATAAAGATTTACTTTTTCTTGGACATCCGCAAGGGGAGGTAAGTTTACGAGAAGCAATCGCGAGCTATTTGTATGAATCTAGAGGTGTACGATGCGTAGCTAGTCAAATTGTAATAGGAGCGGGTACGCAAATATTAGTAAAAATGTTATTTCAGATGTTAAAGGGAAGTCGTTATGCAGTTGAGAATCCTGGGTACCATCGGAAAATGGTTGTTTTTGAGCAAGGGGAACAAAATGTCCAAATGTTATCTTTAGATCGAGATGGAATTTGTATGTCACAGTTAACTGATAGCCATGCAAATGTTGTATTTGTTACACCTTCGCATCAGTTTCCTTGCGGGATGATTATGCCAATTACGAGAAGAATGCAGCTTTTACAATGGGCGCAAAAAGAAGAAGGAAGATATATTATTGAAGATGATTATGATAGTGAATTCCGATATTCAGGAAAGCCGATTCCGGCGCTGCAAGGGTTAGATAGAGATGGGAAAGTAATTTATATGGGTACGCTGTCTAAAGCGCTATTGCCATCATTACGGATGAGTTATATGGTGTTGCCAAAACCGCTCATTAAGCAGTATCAGGAGCAATATTTATTTTATACACAAAGCGTTTCAAGAATGGATCAAGAGATCATTAAGAAATTTATAAATGATGGGCATTGGGAAAAACATATTCATAAAATGCGCGTTGTGTACCGAAAGAAGAGGGACCGCCTTGTTTCGGTAATAGAAAAATATTTTTCTAATGGGGTTGAGGTAATAGGAGAGGACTCTGGCCTACATATTTTATTAAAAGTGCATAATGGGATGGAAGAGAAAGAGTTAGTGGAAGCTGCAGCTGAAAGGAGTATTAAAGTATATCCTGTTTCGATGTATTATAAGGAAGGGACTTCTCCCGAAAATACAGTATTGCTTGGATTTGCGACTCTATTAGAGGAAGAAATTGAAGAGGCCATTCAATTATTATATACAGCATGGTTTACAAGGAAATAAAAAAACATCCTCATAAATGGAGGATGTTTTTTATTATTTTTCTTCATCAAGGAAAAGAACCATATGCTCTTCATCCCAATATTGTCCGTTATATTTTAATGAACGTTCCTGCACACCAAATGTTTTAAAGCCTAATGACTCATAAAGTTTTTTTGCACCATCGTTGCCAACAACCACATCAAGCATAACTTGCTCTACTTCTAGAGATTTAGCAAGTTCAAGACATTCCTTAATAAGTGCTTTTCCTGCTCCAAGTCCGCGTGCTTTTGGAGACACGTATACTGAACCAATTTTCGCTTTATGTTCTTGTTTTACATATGGTTTCGTTTCCAGTGTTGCAACTCCGATTAATTCTCCATCTTTAAATGCACCTAGTGTATAGTTCTCATCTTGTGCTAATTTTTGGGCTTTATATTCAATAGCACACTCTTTATTAATAATATCTTCATAAGAAGAGCTGAAAGCTTCCGGGTTTTGTTTTAATCCTTCTACTCGAAGTTCTAAGTAAATTTCTGCTTCGTCTTTTGTTAATACATGGATATCCAATTATATCACCCTCCAAATCTTTTACAGTTGTACCTATATTTTATATTGAAATAAAAATAATTTCAAAAGCTTAGCTTATATGAGCTGGTTTTATAAATAAAATAGCACCAGTAGTGCTGACTACCACTGGTGATTTCCCGCATATATTATTCAAAGGGTAATTCAATTATAAATTCTGTTCCGACTTCTAATTCGCTTTTTACTTCGATAGAACCATTATGAAGTTCTACAATTTCCTTTGCAACAGCCAGTCCGATACCTTTTCCACCTGTAGCTCGTGTTCTGGATTTATCGACACGGTAAAAGCGATCAAAAACATGTGGGATATCTTCTTTTGGAATTCCTTCACCTTCATCTTGTACACTTATTGTAAAAGTATTCGTACTCGATAGTACACGTATTGTTATAGAAGTGTTTTCTGATGAATGTTGATAAGCGTTGTGTAATAAATTTAACATCACTTGTTCCATACGCCTTTCATCTATACAAACTTCTAAATCATTTTTACAGTATACATGAATTTCTATTTGTTTGTTTGTTAATGTTGTTTTTGTTTTTTCAACCATTCGTTCTAAAAATGGTCTAAGGGGCATTTTTTGTTTTTTAATAACGAATTGATGTTGCTCTAATTGTGCAAGCATAAATAAATCTTGTACGAGATCGGTTACACTATCCGTTTCGTCTTCAATGATTTGTAAGTATTCTTCGCGTTCTTCTTTCGTTAGAGAATCTCTTTTTGCTACTTTTGCATAACCTTTCATATAGGTTAATGGGGTTAGTAATTCATGCGCTACACTAGCGAGAAATTCGTTTCGTTCTTTTTTCATATACGTAAGTTCACTAGATAAATCTTCAATCGTTTTTGCTAAGCTTCCAAGTTCATCATTTCGTTTAATTCCTAATTGAATCGGCTTATTTAATTTTGACATTTTTTCTGTCGCCCGCTTCATTTTTATAAGCGGTTCTGTAATAACACGAGAAAAAACAAAGACAGAAATAGTAGTTAAAATAATTGTCAAAACACTAATGATAAAAAATTGATTCATGAGTTTAAGTAACATATTTTCTAAGAAAGATGTCTTTAATAACATATATAACTTACCTTGGAATCCTTGAATTTCCAGCGGGCTTACCGTTGAGATGAATTTTGATTTTTTCCAGTTTTTTTCAACGATTAATCCACCTTCTGGGATAGTCTCTGTTTTACAAGTAAGTTGTTTTTGCATTTCTTTCGTTACGGGTTCTGAGGTAGAAATAATTTTGCCGTTATTGTCTGTTATAATGATAGCTATATCAGAGTTAGCAATTAATTCTGATTCAACTAAGTGTTCAGCCTCAGTGTTGATATCAAACTCGGGGTACACAGCACGTTTAGGCCGTTTACTGTGTTCAGCGCTTTCTGTGAGTTTCTTTTCTTTAGAATATGCACCCCACTTCGCGCGGTTTTTAATCATTTTACTATAGCGATTTCCTTTCTCTAAAAGAGCAAGAGTTTCCTCTTCAATACGTATGTTTGAAAGGTTCTTATAAAAAGATACGAAAGCAATTGTTTCAATACATAAAGCTAATATTAAAAAGTATGTCCCAACTTTAAGGGAAAGTTTGCTCATTTTCTCACCATACCTTATTTCATATAAAGGGCCAGTGGTCAACTATTGTCCACTGACCCAATTAATTATTCACTTTTCCATTTATATCCGACTTTATAGACAGTTTCTAAGTAATCTTCAACTGGAAATCCTTTTTTGCGTAACTTATCCCGTATATTACGAATATGTGAATCGATAGTTCTGTATTCGATGTCTGTTTGATAGCCCCAAATCTTCTCGATTAAATCGTCTCGGCTGTAGGCACGGTTTGTATTTTGTAAAAATAGTCCGAGCAACGAAAACTCAATAGGAGTTAGTGAGATTTTTTCATTATAAACTGTAACAGTATGTTTCGTTTTATCCCACTCAATACCATTGAAGCTAACAAAGCCATCTTTCTTTGTGCGGCGTAATATAGCCTCGATTCGCGCGACTAATACATGTTCATCGAATGGTTTTGTAATATAGTCATCTGCTCCCATTGTTAGGCCTTTGACCATATCGTAGTTTTGGTTGCGAGCTGTTAGCATAATAATTGGAACGTTGGAAATTTGACGGATTTGATAGCAAGTATCCCACCCATCCATATTCGGCATCATAACATCTAATAAAATAATATCGAAGTCCTTCTGTTCGATTAATTCTAGCGCTTCAAGGCCAGAAGTAGCTTTCATACAAAAATAGCCGCGAGGGCTTAAGAACAGATCTAATAATCGTAACATACGTTCTTCATCGTCTACTAATAAAATTTTCACCATAATCTTGTGCACCCCAAACTATTCATTCTACTTGTATAGTTTACATGAAAATAATAAAAAACTCTTTTTATGTGATTGAATGGATGGCTGATTTTTTCAATCAGGGCAATTGACATAAAAAATGCACTAGTTTTGCACAACTATTTTTTATAATAGAAAACGTAGCGACACAAATACCCTATGTTGCGACATAACGTCATGTCATTTTATTTATAAAATGACAATTCCATTCTATTGTGTATGTGAGATAGAGAGGGTTTTCGTATTCACCTCGCATCGGATAAGAAAAATTTCCTATCTCACACTTTTTTTAAAAGGGGATTGTACACATGAATAAAAAAGTAGAGCATTTACAAAAAGAAAAGCAAGATCGTAATGCGGTTGTAATGTGTGTTGCGGTATCTATGCTTATTATGATAAGTTGTGTAAATAAATTTTTCGGGATTTTATAATAGAAAAAAAGCTTATTGCCTCTTAAGAAGCAATAAGCTTTTTTTATGTATTCTATATAATAAACCAAGGTAAAATTGCTAATCCAGAAGTTACAATTGCTGTGGCACATATTAAAAAGATAGCTCGTTTATTTTGTCTCATGTCACATTCTCCTCTACATATCAATTGCATGCTATACGTTCATGTAATAATCAGTGGGAGATGGATACTCCTTGCTGAGTAAAGTTTCACTTTATATTTTTAGTATAACGAATGGAAAGGATTGGAACGATCGATAAAGGTGACATGAAGATTACATTGTTGTAATGAAAAAAGCATCTTAATTAATAAGAAGATGCTTTTGAAAAATTATATTAAAATGTTAATTATTTAAGAATAAAACCATATGCTCTTCGTCCCAATATTGACCGTTATGCTTTAAGGAACGCTCTTGCACACCGTAAGTTTGGAAGCCGAGGGACTCATATAATTTTTTTGCAGCAGTGTTATCAGCAACAACATCAAGCATGAGCTGTTCTACATGTAATTTATCGGCATTTTCAATAATCGCTTTAATTAAAGCTCGTCCTGCACCGAGGCCGCGCGCTTTTGGAGAAACAAAAACGGAGCCGATTTTTGCCTTATGTTCTTGCTTAATAAATGGCTTTGTTTCTAAAGTAGCAATGCCAACTAAATCATTATCTTTGAAGACACCTAGAGTATACTTATCAGGATTGCTTAATCGCTTTGCCATGGCAGCGACAGGGTTTTCATGTTTAAGAACATCTTCATAAGAAGAGCTAAAAGCCTCAGGGTTTTTCGTTAAACCTTCCATACAAACTTTCAAATAAATTTCTGCGTCCTCTGTTGTTAATAAGCGAATTTCCATAGTTGTAACCTCCTAGATTGATTCAAATTTAATTCATTAACTTTGTAAGATTAAGTTTAGTTAAATGTATTCTGTGACTATTCTTTCTTAATTTGTAAAAGAATGAAAAGATTATGCTACAATGTTTTGTTTTAATTATGTAATGAAATTATATATTAACTTTATTAACTATTCAAGTGTTATATATATTACATTTTTATAACTAAAAAATACCTCCTCAATTGAGAAGGTATTTTTTAGTTATTCGATTGATAACCATCGATTCGTTCTGGATGTGTATAAATATTGCAAGATTCATTTCGAATGAATCCTACTACGGTAATGCCTAAATCGTGAGCGAGTTGCAATGCTAGCTTAGTTGGAGCTGATTTAGATAGGACGATTTCGCAACCGATTTTTGAAACCTTTAACAAAATTTCAGATGAGATTCGCCCGCTAAACGCGATGATTTTCCCTTGAACAGATATATTGTTCCGTAAACAATGACCGTATATTTTATCTAGTGCATTATGTCTTCCGATATCCATTCTTGATATGAGAATATTTTTTCGATCGCATAACGCGGTATTGTGCACACCACCTGTTTGGCGAAATGTAGTTGAAGATTGTTGTAAAGTATTCATTAAGTAAAAACATTCTTCAGGAGTAACTTTCACGTGTATATCATGTAAATCTTTTGCTTTTGCTGCATCGTTAACGAAAATAAAACCTTGTCTACCTTTTCCGCAGCAAGAAGTGATGTATCGCTTATTATATAAAGTTTGATAGAGCGGATTTACTTTTGATGATGTTACATGTACAATTCCGTTATCTTTTTGCACCCATAGTTCTTCAACATCTTTATAGGAAGAAATAATCCCCTCAGAAATTAAAAAACCAATTACCATATCTTCAATGTAATTTGGTGTGCATACAACTGTTACATATTCCTCACCGTTTAATTTAATAGTAATAGGAGATTCTGTAACAATCTCATCCAGTTGTTTTGAAAATGTACCAGATTGATAGCGTACAATTGTATAAGTCTCTTGCGTAGGCCCCATATTAAATTCCCCTTTTATATGTATTTCTCTCCCATATTTATCATAAAACAATGGGGAAATAAAAACATCTATTAGCAAGGAAATCACAGATTATTTTGGTTATTATTGTATATGTACGATATAATAGAACTGTAGAATAGTGATATTTTCAAGCTTTCGTAGTTATACCTTATAACATCTAGAATCGACTTCATAAGAAAAGTATTCGGGCAGAGCGTTTCAAAAATATGTACAGTAATGCGATTTTGAAAACGGATTCATAATTGTGTTGTACAGTTGGTTGTAAGGAGAGGGGAAACTATGGCAGAACAGACAGTCCGTGTAACCGTGGATGGTAAAGAATTTTCCACATCGGGTGAAAAGACGATACTACAATTATTTAACGAGAGTAATTTGGAACATCCTCAAATTTGTCATGTACCAGAAGTAGATCCAATTCAAACTTGTGATACGTGTATTGTAGAAGTAAATGGGAAGTTATTACGTGCTTGTTCAACGAAATTAGAGCACGGTATGCATATCGAAAGACAGTCCCAGCGTGCTAAAGAGGCGCAGACTGAAGCAATGGATCGAATATTAGAGAATCATTTATTGTATTGTACAGTATGTGATAACAATAATGGTAACTGTAAAGTCCATAATACAGTACATATGATGGAGATTGAAGAACAGAAATATCCGTACGAACCGAAAGTAAGTGCATGCGAAGTGGATACATCGCATCCATTCTATCGATACGATCCGAATCAATGCATTGCTTGTGGACAGTGTGTAGAAGTATGCCAAAATTTACAAGTGAATGAAACGTTATCAATCGATTGGAGTTTAGACCGTCCACGTGTTATTTGGGACAATGGTGTAAGTATAAATGACTCATCTTGTGTGAGTTGTGGGCAATGTGTAACAGTATGTCCGTGTAATGCGTTAATGGAAAAAACAATGCTGGGTGAAGCAGGATTTATGACAGGATTAAAACCAGATGTGTTGGATCCAATGATTGATTTTGTAAAAGATGTGGAACCTGGATATAGCAGTATTTTAGCGGTTTCAGAAGTAGAGGCTGCGATGCGTAAGACGAAAGTTAATAAAACAAAAACAGTTTGTACATTTTGTGGTGTAGGTTGTTCATTTGAAGTATGGACGAAAGATCGTCAAATTTTAAAAGTACAACCTGTTTCAGATGCACCGGTTAATGGTATCTCTACATGTGTAAAAGGTAAATTTGGTTGGGATTTTGTAAACAGTGAAGAGCGTATTACAAAACCGTTAATTCGCCAAGGGGATATGTTTGTTGAGGCTTCATGGGAAGAGGCTCTTGAAGTTGTTGCATCTAATATGCAACATATTAAGTCAGAATACGGTAGCGATGCATTTGGTTTTATTTCTTCTTCTAAAGTAACAAATGAAGAAAACTACCTTATGCAAAAACTAGCCCGTCAAATATATGGAACGAATAACGTAGATAACTGTTCGCGTTATTGCCAATCGCCAGCGACAGACGGTTTATTTAAAACTGTCGGTATGGGTGGGGATGCTGGAACAGTGAAAGATATTGCTGAAGCAGGTCTTGTTATTATTGTTGGTGCAAATCCAACAGAAGGTCATCCTGTACTTGCAACTAGAGTAAAGCGTGCTCATAAATTGCACGAGCAAAAATTGATTGTAGCAGACCTTCGTAAACATGAAATGGCAGAGCGTGCGGATATATTTGTTCATCCAAGTCAAGGAACAGATTATGTATGGCTTGCTGGTATTACGAAATATATTATTGATCAAGATTGGCATGATAAAAAGTTCATAGCTGAAAATGTAAAGAATTTTGATGAATATAGCAAAATGCTAGAAAAGTATACGCTTGATTATACTGAGAAAATTACAGGGATTTCTAAAGATAATCTTAAAGAGATGGCTCGTATGGTATATGAAGCAGATGGTACTTGTGTACTTTGGGGAATGGGTGTAACGCAAAATACAGGAGGAAGTACAACGTCAGCTGCAATTTCAAATTTACTGCTTGTTACGGGTAACTATCGTCGTCCTGGTGCAGGTGCGTATCCGTTACGCGGACATAATAACGTACAAGGTGCTTGTGATATGGCAACATTACCGAACTGGCTTCCAGGTTATCAAGCAGTTTCAGATGATGTGCATCGTGCGAAATTTGAAAAAGCATACGGTACTACCATTCCGAAAGAACCGGGACTAAATAATATCGCAATGTTACTAGCAGCGGAAGAAGGAAAACTGCGTGGTATGTATGTTATGGGAGAAGAAATGGCTTTAGTAGATTCAAATGCCAACCATGTACAACATATTTTAGCGAATTTAGATTTCCTCGTTGTTCAAGATATGTTTTTATCGAAAACAGCTCGTTTTGCCGATGTTATTTTACCGGCAGCACCAAGCTTAGAAAAAGAAGGAACATTTACAAATACAGAACGCCGTATTCAAAGATTGTATGAAGTATTGAAGCCACTTGGTGATTCTAAGCCAGATTGGTGGATTTTACAAAAAGTAGCTCGTGCACTGGGCGGGGACTGGAATTATGGAAGTCCAAGTGAAATTATGGACGAAATCGCATCACTTGCACCGTTATACTCTCAAGCAACATACGACCGTCTAGAAGGTTGGAATAGTTTATGCTGGGGTAGCCATGATGGTAGCGATACACCATTATTATATGTAGATGGATTTAACTTCCCGGATAAGCTAGCTCGTTTATCATTAGATGAATGGGTACCACCAGTAGTAGCACCAGATGAGTATGATTTACTATTAAATAATGGCCGTATGCTAGAGCATTTCCATGAAGGAAATATGACGAATAAGTCAGCTGGCATTTTATCTAAAGTGTCTGAAGTATTTGTTGAAATTTCACCTGAACTTGCTAAAGAACGTAATGTGAAAGATGGTGGTCTTGTAGAATTAGCATCACCATTTGGAAAGATTAAAGTACAAGCGCTTGTTACAGATCGTGTAACCGGAAATGAGTTATATTTGCCGATGCATGCGACAGTAAATGAAGAGGCAATTAATATTTTAACAGGAACAGCGACAGACATTTATACGTGTACACCAGCTTATAAACAAACAATGGTGAAACTGCGCGTATTACGTGAAAAAGGAAATCGTCCGTTACCATCCTCAAACCCGAGAGATAAAAAACGTCATCCGCAAAATGGTGTTGAAATCGAGCAAAAGTGGCAAAGAAAACAATACGTATCACTTGTGGACCAGAATTAGGGGGCGGAGATCATGGCAAAAGAGATTACTTTAATTAAAAAGAAGGTTGTAACAGAAGAAGAAAAGAAACAGCAAGTAACAGATGAACTGTTAAATGAGCTAGCTGAAAATAGAGAAGCAGTAGAAGAGACGATGCAGCTATTAGGGCAGTTACAAAAAGCTGGAATTTTAGATGCAGCAATTAGTTTACTTGCTGCAAAAGAAGATGTTTCCCAAATAGCTGTTGAACAATTAAATCGTGAACCAGTAAAGAATGCATTAAACAATATGATGGGGGCAGGAGAGGCATTATCTTCAGTGGACCCAGAAATAACGAAACAAATAACATCTAGTTTAGTCACTGGATTACAATTTGCAACGGATGAGCTGAAAAATGGAAAGAAAACAAAAGTGATGGATTTCTTTAAAGTGTTAAAAGATCCAGATATCAATAGAGCAATTACATTCGGTTTTAGCTTCTTAAAAGCATTTGGTCAAGGGTTAGAGAAAAAATAGAGTAAATGAAAAAGTGATGGCAAGTAGCCATCACTTTTTCATTATATGTATAAGAGTGTTCATGTTAAGCGGAATATATTATTATTAAAAAGATGGGTTGGAAATGGAAATATGGAATCCATCTCAAATATCGTTTTAGAATGTGGAGGAATATATGCAACACCGTAAAAGACTATCTATACCAGGGGTAATGGGACATTCCTTTCAAACAGTTAGATTTGCTTTTTGGAATGTATTAACCTTTCAACTTGCTTATAAATTATTAGCAGCGATTGTATTTGTCCCGCTATTTGGGATCATTTTTAATAAGTTATTGTATTTTGGTGGTTATGCAAATGCGACGAATGATGAATTATTAGCGTTTTTAAAGACACCATACGGCATTTTCGCAATCGTAATTTTATCATTGTTAGCACTGTTTCTTATCTTTACGGAATTTGCGGTGCTTATTATCATTTCGTACTTCGCTCATAAAAGAAAAAAGGTGAAATTACGTCCGATTTTATATAAAACCGTAACGTATTTACCTACTCTTTTCACATATTGCTTACCAGGATTTATTTTATATGCTGTCGTATTGTTACCTCTTTTAAATATTGGATATGAAACGGCATTAATTCCGCAAATTCAAATTCCTAACTTTATTACAGGAGAACTGTTTAAGACAACGATGGGACAAGTTGGTTATTACACGTTCTTTGCTGTAGTTGCGTATTTGAACCTTCGCTGGATTTTTGTTCTACCTATTGTTGTTTTAGAGCAAAAGCCGTTTCGCACAGCAGCACGTAAAAGTGCAACGTTAGTAAAAGAAAGTTTTTTTAAAGTACTATTCTTTTTAGTTGGATTTTTTATTTCAATAGGGATTGTGTACGGTGTATTTTTTGGAATGTATTTATTGTGTCTATGGGGCATGTATGAATTTACAAATCCACAGGGAACATTTGCATTATTAGCGGAATCAACAATGTCTGTATTTTTAACGAGTACATTGTATTTATTTAGTTTTATCGTGACGCCATTTTATATTATGGCAATAACACGATTGTATTTACAAAAGGTTCCGGTTGAAGATGTTTTATTAGAAGAAGGATTAGATTATTCGAAAACAAAAGCAGATAAATGTTTCTTCCAAAAACATCGTTGGAAATTTATTGGTGTATATATTGTAGGAATTATTACTGCCGGAATGGTCGTTGCCTTCATTGTAACGTTTATTTCAAATTCATATAAAGAACCAATTATTATGGCTCATCGTGGTTATATTTCAAAAGGTGTAGAGAATACGAAAGAAGCTGTGCAGGGGGCTATTGATGCCAAAGCAGACTACGCTGAAATTGATGTACTGCAAACAAAAGACGGTGAACTAGCAGTTATACATGATTTGAAACTAAAACGTCTTGCGAATGCTAATGTTCATGTGTCAGATTTAACGATGGAGGAGTTAAGACAGCTTACCCTTAGTCAAGATGGTTTTTCAGGACAAATAAGTACACTTGATGAGATCATTAAGCTGGCAAAAGGAAAAATCAAACTTAATATTGAAGTGAAGCTTCATGGTGGCGAAAAAGATTTCGTAAATAAAGTATTAAAAGCGATTAAAGATAATGAATTTGAGAAGCAATGTGTCATTCAAACGTTACACTATCCGCTTATTAAAGAGTTTAAACGTGCAAATCCAAATATAAAAGTAGGATATATACTGTATGCGAGTAGAGCTAACTTAAAGAATGTGAAGGCTGATTTTTATGTAGCAGAAGAATATATGTTAAATAAGAAATTAGTAAAAGAAGCAAGGAAGTTAAACAAGCAAATTTACGTATGGACGGTAAATGATATGGAAAGTTTAAAGGGATATTATAAGTTAAACGTAGATGGTATCATTACCGATTATCCTGAAGATGCACGTGAAACAATTAAGATGTTAAAAGAGCAAGAAGATCGTGAAAGTGATATGTTTGATAAAATTGGTGAGACGACAGAAGATCTATTTTCAAAGTTATTTATGATCTATCCAGCTGCTGGCTAAATGCTAGTAGCTGTTTTTTTTTATGAAAAGAATATATTTCTAAAGTATTGTACAAAGTAATAAGTGTATATGTATACGTAACTACTTAGTTTTTTGCATTGTTACATTATTGTCAAATAATAAATAATTACTATGCGTTTTGAATAGATATAATGTAAATAGAGTGATAGATAATGCGATGGTACGAATAACCCAATAGAATCAATGTTTAGTATATTTACACTATTCTAAATATATAAACTTTAAAAAAATAGTATGTTAGCGTTTTCATAATTTTTAAGTTATGCTAGAATAAGGACATAAGTTATTAATTATTACAAAAAGAAAAAAGAATTCCTTTTTTCTGTTAATTATAAGGGGGCATTTCATTATGCGTATTGGGGTACCAGCAGAAATTAAAAACAACGAAAACCGTGTGGCAATGACACCAGCAGGTGTTGTACATTTAATTCGTAACAATCACGAAGTATTCATTCAAAAGGGTGCAGGTTTAGGATCTGGTTTCACAGATGCTCAGTATGTTGAAGCGGGAGCAAAAATTGTTGATACAGCTGAAGAAGCTTGGAACATGGAAATGGTTATGAAAGTTAAGGAACCAGTTGAAAGCGAATACAAACACTTCAGCGAAGGTTTAATCTTATTCACATACTTACACTTAGCTCCAGAACCAGAATTAACAAAAGCGTTAATCGAGAAGAAAGTTGTTGCTATCGCATATGAAACAGTACAATTAGAAAACCGTTCATTACCATTACTTGCACCTATGAGTGAAGTAGCTGGTCGTATGGCTGCACAAATCGGTGCGCAATTCCTTGAGAAAAACAAAGGCGGTAAAGGTATCTTACTTGCAGGTGTTCCAGGAGTTAAACGTGGTAAAGTAACAATTATCGGTGGTGGACAAGCTGGTACAAATGCTGCTAAAATTGCAGTTGGACTAGGTGCGGATGTAACAATCATCGACTTAAGTGCAGAACGTCTTCGTCAATTAGATGACATTTTCGGAAACCAAGTAAAAACTTTAATGTCTAATCCTTACAATATTGCAGAAGCTGTAAAAGAGTCTGATCTTGTAATCGGTGCAGTATTAATCCCAGGTGCAAAAGCGCCAAAACTTGTAACAGAAGAAATGATTCAATCAATGGAACCAGGTTCTGTCGTTGTAGATATCGCGATTGACCAAGGTGGTATTTTCGAAACAACTGACCGTATTACAACTCATGATAACCCAACTTATGAAAAACACGGCGTTGTTCACTATGCAGTTGCAAACATGCCAGGTGCGGTTCCACGTACATCAACTCTTGCATTAACAAACGTAACAGTACCATATGCAGTACAAATCGCTAACAAAGGCTACAAAGCTGCTTGCCTAGGCAACACTGCATTATTAAAAGGTATTAATACATTAGAAGGCTATGTAACATTCGAAGCAGTTGCAGAAGCTCACGGTGTAGAGTACAAAGGTGCTAAAGAATTATTAGAAGCAGAAACAGTATCTTGCTAATAGAAGCATTATACAAAACAAAATCGAACAATATATAAAACAACATGATAAGAGCTAAGAGATAATACCTCTTAGCTCTTCTTGGTAAAAGGGGGCATTCATCGTGGCCAACCTATTTAAAAAGAAATCCGTTACGCAATTGTTAGGGGAAAGTAAAAGTAAAACTTTAACGAAAACGCTAGGGGCATTCGACCTAACAATGCTAGGGATTGGTGCGATAATTGGTACAGGAGTTCTAGTATTAACGGGATTAGTAGCAGCAAGAGATGCTGGTCCAGCAGTTATTTTTTCATTCATGATTGCAGCAATTGTTTGTGGATTTGCAGCTTTATGTTATGCAGAGGTTGCATCTACACTTCCTGTTTCAGGTAGTGTGTACACATATTCATATGCAACAATTGGTGAGTTTGTTGCCCATTTAATGGGATGGACATTGTTATCCGTATATGTCGTAACAACTGCCGCAGTAGCTGGCGGATGGACAGGTTATTTCAATAATTTAATGAGCGGATTGGGACTTGAAATTCCTAAAGCGTTGTTAACGATTCCATCGCAAGGTGGTATGGTAAACTTACCCGCAATTATCGTTACGTTGGTGATAACTTGGTTATTATCACGAGGTACAAAAGAAAGTAAGCGTGTGAATAACATAATGGTATTAATTAAAATTGGTATTGTTGTTTTATTCATTGCAGTTGGTGTATTCTACGTGAAACCAGAAAACTGGATACCATTTGCACCGTACGGCATAAGTGGAGTCTTCGCCGGAGGAGCAGCAGTATTCTTTGCTTTCTTAGGATTTGATGCATTAGCAACTTCTGCTGAAGAAGTAAAAAATCCACAACGTGATCTACCGATTGGTATTATTGCTTCGTTAGTTATTTGTACAATCATTTATGTTGTAGTTTGTCTCGTTATGACAGGTATGGTTTCTTATAAGGAATTAGATGTACCTGAAGCTATGGCATATGTGTTAGAAGTTGTAGGACAAGATAAAGTGGCTGGTGTAATCGCTATTGGAGCTGTAATCGGTATTATGGCTGTAATCTTCGCTTACATCTATGCGACAACACGTGTATTCTTCGCAATGAGCCGTGACGGTTTATTGCCAAAATCTTTTGCGAAAATTAACAAGAAGACTGAAGCGCCAACATTTTCAGTTTGGTTAACAGGAATTGGTAGTGCTTTAATTGCTGGATTTATCGATTTAAAAGAATTGTCGAATTTAGCGAATATTGGAGCGTTATTAACATTCGCCATGGTGGGTGTAACTGTTATCATTCTTCGTAAAACGCATCCGAAATTACAACGTGGATTTATGGTACCGCTTGTACCGATCTTACCAATTATTTCAGTTGCATGTTGTCTATTTTTAATGGTAAATTTACCATTAAAAACATGGATATACTTCGGTGTTTGGTTAGCAATCGGAGTAGTTGTATACTTTGTATATTCGAAAAAACACAGTCATTTAAAAGAAGATGGAAGTTCGCAGGATAGTTTAGAAAAAGCTAATTAAAAGCTAATTAAAAGGGATATAAGATAGTAAGCCTTGTGCGTCTAGGGAACGCGCAAGGCTTTTTTCTTTTGGAAAAATAAAGGAGAACAATATTGTGTTGTCGAATTTTTATGTCGGAATATAGGAAGGGGTGGAAACGTGAAGACGAAAGTTGTCGTTGGAGCAGAGGGATATAATAATAACCCAGGTTGGTTACATACAAATGAGGATGAATTAAATTTATTAAGAAGAGAAATGTGGCTTGAAAAGTTTAATCCAAATTCGTTATCAATCATTTTAGCAGAACATGTATGGGAACATTTATCATATGAAGAAGGTATTGAAGCAGCCAAAGTTTGTTATGAGTTTTTAGAAGATAGTGGATATATTCGCTGTGCAGTGCCGGATGCATTTTTCCCAAATGAAGAATATCAGCGTGGTGTGCAAGTGGGAGGACCTGGCCCGTTAGATCATCCAGCTGCAAGCCATAAAATTGTACATAACTACAAAACGATTATATCTATGTTTGAAGCAGCAGGTTTTCAAGTAAAGCTTTTAGAATACTGTGATGAGAATGGCCAGTTTCATTATAGTGATTGGGAAGAGAACGGTGGATTTATTTATCGATCGAAACGTTTTGATCATAGAAATCAAGATGGTAAATTAGGATTCGCTTCGTTAATTGTGGATGCGGTAAAAGTTAATAAATAAGAAGGGATGCACGATAGTTTTCGTGCATCCTTTTTGTATGAAGAGCATGATAGATGCGGAGAATATTTATATGTTTATTTTGAAATGTGAACGAAATGTTCGAAAAAATGTATGAGAATTCATTGACACATATGAATGGACGCTCATATAATGAAAGTATAAGATATATGAATAGTTGTTCATATGTTCAAATAAAGAGGTGAGCTGTGATGGCTGAAAATAAAGTAGAAACGCAACAGGAAGCATGTTCTCAAACGATAATTCACGAGGAAATCGTGGATCAAGTAAAACAAACAATTCCGACTGATGAAAGTTTAAGTAAAGTAGCAGAATTATTTAAAGTATTAGGTGACCGTACACGTACGAGAATATTACATGCATTATTTGAAGCTGAAATGTGTGTTTGTGATTTAGCTTATTTATTAGGGATGACGCAATCTTCAATCTCACATCAGCTTCGTGTATTAAAGCAAGCAAAGCTTGTAAAGAACCGAAAAGAAGGAAAGGTAGTTTATTATTCCTTAGCTGATCAACACGTAATTCATATCTTCGAGCAAGCGTTTGAACACGTGAACGAGGAAGAATAAAAACGCGAGGAGGGAGAACGATGGCAGAGGCATTAGTGAAAAAGAAACTTATGCTAGAAGGCTTAGATTGTGCGAATTGTGCAATGAAAATTGAAAAGGGTGTTGGGAATATAGAGGGAGTAACGTCTTGTTCTGTAAACTTTGCAACTAAGACGATGCTTTTAGAAACACCACAAAATAAAGAAAATCAAGTTGTTACGGAAGCGAAGCAGCTCGTTACAAAATTAGAGCCGCATATTAAGGTGCAAGAAGAGAAAAAAACAAAAGCGGCGAAAGAAGTATTTATATTAGAAGGTTTAGACTGTGCGAACTGTGCAATGAAGATTGAAAATAAGGTAAAGGAAATGCCAACAGTTTCAGAAGCAACTGTTGATTTCGTATCAAAGAAATTAAGAGTAGAAGTTGCGAATAAAAGAGAACTTGAATCGACTGTGCAAGATATAAAAAATGTCGTTCAAAAGTTAGAGCCAGATGTAAAAGTTGTTCGTGAAGAGGAAAAAGGACACGACCACGGCCATGATCATGGTGATGGAAATGTGAAAAAAATGATAGGAAGGTTAGTAGTCGGTGGAATTTTGACAGGAATTGCTGCATTAGCCGGATTACCGCAAATGATAACAATTCCATTATTCGTTCTTGCTTATTTATTAATAGGTGGAGATATCGTTTGGAGAGCGGTAAGAAACATAACTCGCGGCCAAGTATTCGATGAAAACTTTTTAATGGCAATTGCAACTTTAGGAGCTTTCGCGATTCAACAATATCCAGAAGCAGTTGCAGTAATGTTATTCTACCAAGTAGGAGAATTGTTCCAAAGTATTGCTGTAAATCGCTCTCGAAAATCAATTACTTCATTAATGGACATTCGTCCTGATTATGCGAATGTGAAAGTTGGAAATGAAACGAAACAAGTATCACCAGAAGATGTGCAAATTGGTGAGTATATTATCGTGAAACCAGGTGAAAAAGTACCGTTAGACGGGAAAGTAGTTGAGGGAACATCAATGATGGATACTTCAGCGTTAACAGGTGAATCTGTACCGCGTGAAGTAGAAGTTGGTAATGACGTATTAAGTGGTTTTGTAAACCAAAATGGTGTATTAACAATTGAAGTTACAAAAGAATTTGGTGAATCTACTGTATCAAAAATCTTAGATTTAGTACAAAATGCAAGTAGTAAAAAAGCGCCAACAGAAAACTTTATTACGAAGTTTGCGCGTTATTATACTCCAGTCGTAGTTATTACAGCGGCGATTATGGCATTTATTCCACCACTTATTTTAGAGGGTGCAACATTCTCCGATTGGATTTATAGAGCTTTAGTGTTCTTAGTAATCTCTTGTCCATGTGCACTCGTTGTATCGATTCCTCTTGGGTTCTTTGGAGGTATTGGTGGGGCATCTAAAAGTGGTATTTTAGTAAAAGGAAGTAACTATTTAGAAGCATTGAATGATGTGAAATATATCGTTTTTGATAAAACAGGAACATTAACAAAAGGTGTCTTTAAAGTTACGAAGATGGAGCCTAGTGAAGGTACTACAGCTGAAGAGCTATTAGAATATGCAGCATTTGCAGAAGTATATTCAAATCATCCAATTGCACAATCTATTCGAAATGCATATGGAAAATCAATCGATGAAAATAGTATTGAAGACTATAGTGAAATTTCAGGTCATGGTACGGTTGTAAAGGTACAAGGAAAAGAGATTTTCGCAGGTAATGCTAAATTAATGAGAAAAGAAAACATTACATTTAAGCAACCAAATACAGTAGGTACACTAGTTCATGTCGCTGTAGATGGTAAATATGCAGGTTATATTGTTATCTCTGATGAGGTAAAAGAGGATTCAAAACAAGCAATTCAAAAGTTAAAAGAACTAGGTATTAAGAAGACAGTCATGTTAACTGGTGATGCAAAATCAGTTGGTGAAGCTGTTGGTAAAGAATTAGGTTTAGATGAAGTGCATGCCGAATTATTACCACACCAAAAAGTAGAAGAAATCGAAAAAATTGATGCAGCAAAACACGGTAAAGAAAAGATTGCTTTCGTCGGTGATGGTATTAACGATACACCAGTACTAGCGAGAGCGGACGTTGGTATTGCGATGGGCGGTTTAGGATCAGATGCAGCAATTGAAGCTGCTGACATCGTCATTATGACTGATGAACCTTCAAAAATCGCGACAGCTATAAAAATTGCAAAACGTACACGTAGTATTGTATGGCAAAATATTATATTTGCATTAGGTGTAAAAGGGCTAGTTTTATTACTTGGTGCCTTTGGTATTGCAACAATGTGGGAAGCGGTCTTCTCAGATGTTGGTGTTACGCTACTTGCAGTATTAAATGCAATGCGTGTACTACGAGTAAAAGATTTATAAAAAAGAGGACGCAACCTGCGTCCTCTTTTTTATTGGTTATTTTGTTGAAATTGACTCAAGAAAATAATATCAAATATTATTTTGTTTTAAAATAATGTAATATATAAATTTACAAAAATATAACATTCTTCTTATTATTTTAATATATTTTTTACAAATATACATATAGTATTGAAAAATGGAGAAGTGGGGGAGGGACAAAACCCCACTGATTAAAGCTTCACTTTATTTTTGTATGTTTTTTTCAACCTGTTCTCGAACAGTTTGAATATACTTCATTTTATGATCCCAACATTCTTGGCTTAAATCGACAGGGTACTCTTCAGGGTTTAAAGTTCGCATATACTCTTCCCAAAATAGTGAGAGGCTGCGTTCATTATACTTTTGAATATCTAATATATTAGGTAATTCATACGCTCTTTTACCGTTAATGAAAATATCTTGATGCAGTTCGCGTGCTTCAAAGTTTGTTACGAATTTACTTATATAGGTATGAACTGGATGAAACATTTTTAAACGCTCTTCTTTTCCGGGTTCTTCTGACTCTAAAGCAATATAATCGCCCTCTGCATGATCGTTAACTCGGTTAATAATACGATAAATTCGTTTAAGTCCTGGGGTTGTAATTTTTTCAGGATTAGATGAAATCTTAATCGTATCATTTAATTTTCCGTCAGTGTCTTCAATAGCGACTAGTTTGTAAACAGCCCCTAATGCGGGCTGCTCAAAGGATGTAATCAGCTTTGTTCCAACACCCCATACATCAATTTTTGCCCCTTGAGATTTCAAGTGCATAATCGTATATTCATCTAAATCGCTAGAAGCGATAATTTTTGTGTTTGTAAATCCAGCTGCATCAAGTTGCTTTCTGGCTTCCTTTGATAAATATGCCATATCACCACTATCAAGGCGAATGCCATAAAAATCGATACGATCCCCGAACTCTTTTGCAACACGAATCGCATTTGGAACACCAGATTTTAATGTGTCGTATGTATCGACAAGAAATACACATTTTTTATGTGTTTCAGCATATTTTTTAAATGCAACATATTCATCGCGATATGCTTGAACGAAAGAATGGGCATGTGTGCCAGCTACAGGGATGCCAAAGCGTTTCCCTGCACGAACGTTACTTGTAGATGAAAAACCACCAATAAAGGCAGCGCGTGTTCCCCAAAGGGCAGCATCAAACTCATGAGCGCGTCTTGTACCGAACTCTAAAAGCTCATCATTATTTGCAGCGTGCTTCATACGTGCAGCTTTTGTAGCAATTAATGTTTGGTAATTTACAATATTTAAGAGGGCGGTTTCAATTATTTGTGCCTCACCGAGTGGTGCATCAACCCGTAATAAAGGCTCGTTATTAAAAACAACTTCACCTTCTTGCATACTACGAATCGTTCCAGTAAATTTCATGTTTTGTAAATAATGAAGGAAGTCTTCTTCAAATTGCAGCTCTGCTAAATAAGCGATGTCACTTTCGGTAAAACTGAAGTTTTCTATGTACTCTACAATTTTCTCAAGACCTGCAAAAACAGCATAGCCATTTTCAAATGGAAGCTTTCGAAAGTATAAATCAAAAACAGAACGGCGATTATGAATACCATCTTTCCAATATGTATAAGCCATGTTGATTTGATATAAATCTGTATGTAAGGCGTAACTATCGTCTTTATAATGATTCATTGCGAAAACACCTCCGTAATTTGGTTATAGTATACCAATTTTTCCCCTTGCGTAGCAAAGAAGTAATAGGGATTGAAGTCAAGAGAGAAAAAAATGAAATAATGCATATTTTTTAGAAAATTTACATTTATCAATTTATATTTCTCTAGATTTTATGTATTATTAGAGTAATGGGGGTAATGAGAATGGAGGAGGACAATGCAACAAACATTAGAAAAAATAGGCAAGCAAGTTTTTTATAAACGGCTACAGCAAAAAATGACACAAGAAGAATTATGTCAGGGCATTTGTTCTGTCTCATACTTAAGTAAGATCGAAAATGGAAAGATTGAAGCATCGGAAGAAATTCTACAATTGCTCTGCACAAGACTAGAAATTGCTGTGACGGATTTGAGAGATGTAGAAGAAGATGTGAAGGTGAAGTTGGATGAATGGCTGAATGCACTAGTTCATTTGGACAAGCAACAAGTAGAACGCATATACCAAGAGTTGCAAGGTGAAATAAAGCATGTTTTGGATTTTGAAATTATAAATTATTATAAACTGCTGTATACACGTTATTTAATTATGAAAAGGGATTTTTCTGCTGTTGAAGAAGAGTTGGATAGATTGAAAAAAGTGTACAAGAAGTACTCACCTTTTCAGAAGATGTTGTATACGTATAGTAAAGCTCTATTACTTAGTTTGCAATATAAGCATAAAGAAAGTTTGAAGTATTTAATTGAGACAGAAGAAATGGCTAAGGAGCAAGGGTATTATGAAACGGGGATATATTATAACTTGAGCCTAGCGTATAGTCATCTAAATATACCACATTTAGCTATGCATTTTGCCCATATTGCTATGGAAGGATTCCGTAATGAATATAAATTCCGTTATGTAATAAATTGCCAAACAATTATTGCTTTAAGTTATGTAGAAAAAGCGCAATATGAAGAAGCTTTAAAGATTTATGAGAGTATATTAAGAGAAGTAGATTCTTTTGCGGAAAAAGACATGATTAAAGCTATGACTTTAAATAATATGGGAGAATTATACCATTATAAAAATGAGCATGATAAATCTAAAAACTATTTTCTTCAAAGTTTCGAATTGCAGAAGACTGTCGATATGAATTATATTGAAACAATTTATGGATTGGCTAAACAATGCATTCATCTTAAACGTTATGAAGAAGCACAGGAATGGATAGAAAAAGGAATTGATTGCTCACGTAGTGATGAAAAATATAATAAGATGATTTATTCGTTCTGTATATTTAAGTATAAATATTTTGGAGAATCTCAAGAGTTTAAGAGGTTTTTAGAGAATGAGGCTATTCCATTCTTTAAAAGTGTAGGTAGTATGAAAGAACTGAAAAATGCTTATTTAGAATTAGCAATGTATTTTGAGAATGAATTTAAGTATGAAGAAAGTAATAAATATTATAAAGAAGCTATTAAAGTTTTGGAGGAAAAGGAGGAATTGAATTGAAAAAGCGTATATATGGTGTGGTAGGAATTGGTTTAGTGGCAATTTTGTCTGTAGGGGTTAACTATTCGAATCCGGATATATATGGAGTAAAATCCCTGAAAGAAGGATCGGTAAATTACTCCAATCCAGATATATATGGATTGAAGTCTTTACAAGAAGGAAGTATACAATATTCGAATCCTGATATTTATGGTTTTAATTTTTCGGAAAAAAGAGATATAAATTATTCTAATCCAGATATTTATGGTTAAGAAGATATTGAAAAACCCCTTTCCATTTGGAAAGGGGTTTTTCAATATTTGTTCCTCAAAATTCTACAACACTTGAGAAAGAAATTAATTGAATTTTTAGTATATTAATAGTGAAAACATAATGCTAATATGAAACTACTCTTTTCAAAAATTTTTTATTAGGGGGAAGGTTATATGAAAAGAAAGAGTTTAGCGTTAGTGTTAGCGACAGGAATGGCAGTTACTACGTTCGGAGGGACAGGCTCTGCGTTTGCGGATTCTAAAAATGTGCTCTCTACGAAGAAGTACAATGAGACGGTACAGTCACCTGAGTTTATTTCTGGTGATCTAACTGGAGCAACTGGTAAGAAAGCGGAATCTGTTGTGTTTGATTACTTAAACGCGGCAAAAGGTGATTATAAGTTAGGGGAAAAGAGTGCGCAAGATTCTTTCAAAGTGAAACAAGTGAAAAAAGACGCTGTGACTGATTCAACAGTAGTACGTATGCAACAAGTTTACGAGGGAGTACCTGTATGGGGATCTACTCAAGTAGCTCACGTAAGTAAAGATGGCTCTTTAAAGGTATTGTCTGGAACAGTTGCGCCTGATTTAGACAAGAAGGAAAAGTTGAAAAATAAAAATAAGATTGAAGGCGCAAAAGCAATTGAAATCGCGCAACAAGATTTAGGAGTAACACCTAAATATGAGGTGGAACCAAAAGCGGACTTATATGTATATCAAAATGGTGAAGAAACGACATATGCATACGTTGTGAATTTAAACTTCTTAGAGCCAAATCCAGGAAACTATTATTATTTCATTGAAGCAGAAAGCGGTAAAGTATTAAATAAATATAATAAAATTGATCATGTAACAAATGATGATAAGTCACCAGTTAAACAAGATGCTCCTAAACAGGATGCGAAAGCGGTTGTAAAACCTGTAACAGGAACGAATAAGGTGGGAACTGGTAAAGGTGTATTAGGAGATACAAAATCGCTTAATACAACGTTATCTGGATCGTCTTACTATTTACAGGATAATACACGTGGAGCAACGATTTTTACATATGATGCGAAAAATCGTTCGACGTTACCAGGAACATTATGGGCAGATGCAGATAATGCTTTCAATGCGGCATATGATGCAGCAGCAGTAGATGCTCATTACTATGCAGGTAAAACATATGATTATTATAAAGCTACATTTAACAGAAACTCTATTAATGATGCAGGAGCACCATTAAAATCAACAGTTCATTACGGAAGTAAGTATAATAACGCGTTCTGGAATGGCTCTCAAATGGTATACGGAGATGGTGATGGTGTAACATTTACTTCGTTATCTGGCGGTATTGATGTAATTGGTCACGAATTAACACATGCTGTTACGGAGAACAGTTCAGATTTAATTTATCAAAATGAATCAGGAGCGCTAAATGAAGCAATTTCTGATATCTTTGGTACTTTAGTAGAATTCTATGATAACCGTAACCCGGATTGGGAGATTGGTGAAGATATTTATACACCTGGTAAAGCGGGAGATGCACTTCGTTCTATGAGTGATCCAGCGAAATATGGTGACCCAGACCACTATTCTAAGCGTTACACTGGTTCAAGTGATAACGGTGGTGTTCATACAAATAGCGGTATTATTAACAAACAAGCGTATTTATTAGCAAATGGTGGTACGCATTCTGGTGTAACTGTAACTGGTATTGGTAAAGATAAGTTAGGTGCAATTTATTACCGTGCAAACACACAATATTTCACGCAATCTACTACATTTAGCCAAGCTCGTGCTGGTGCAGTACAAGCTGCAGCTGATTTATATGGTGCGACTTCTGCGGAAGTAGCAGCAGTGAAGCAATCCTTTAGTGCTGTTGGTGTAAACTAAGGCTTTAAAGGATAGTTATTAATAAAATACCTCAAAAATAAAGAAGGAGCCTATGCTCCTTCTTTATTTTTTCTCCATTTTTTCCACAAATAAAATAATCCAACACAACCTGCGATTGTAATAATCCATTTCGCTTCATTTGTTCCGTTAATGACATGATATGCAGAATATACTTCAATCAATAAAGCCGGTATTTTCCCTATTGTGCTGGCAATACTGAAAGAGAGTAATGACATTTTGCCTAGAGCTGCAAATAAAGTCACGATACTGGACGGAATGAAAGGAATAAAACGAAAAGATAGGACGAGTAGAAAGGCTTCTCTGCCTTTTACATAAAGAAGACGCTCTACCTTTGGGTACTTATTTACTTTATCGTGAGTGAACTTTTGAAGGCCTATACGATAAATATAAAACGAGATAATAGCCCCTAATGCCTCACCTGCGATCGAAATAATGGTTCCGTTTGTTACACCAAAGAGCTGTATGTTAATAGCGGTCAAAAAAATACTAGGGATAAAACCTAAAAGACTGATGATGATGTTGATTAAGATACTAAGTGGAATTGCGATTGAATAATAGTCTGTTAAGAAGTTTTGAATTGTTTCAGCCATTCTTTAAAATCCTTTATCTTTTTTTGCATTACACCATATTTCTATTGTGTAGGCAAGTGCAAATTTACATAATGTAGGGAAATGTTGATAAAACACCATTTATATACCGTATATGGGTATTGGGTATATAAAGGTAGGGGTATATTTTTATGGTTTAAAAAATTCCGAATAAACCCTTTGATTAAAGGGTTTATTCGGAATTTTGAGTGGTGAGTTAAGTCGGGAAATAATTAAGAAAACATAGGGGTATATTTCGAATAGGGTCAAAAATAGTGGTTTAATGAAACTAGGGTGGTAATATGGCAAAGTTGATGAGGAATTTAAAAAATGTATATGTTTTTTCGTTGTGAAATTGACTTTTAGTGAGGTTACGATAATAATCATGGAAGAGGTGATATGATGAAACGAATAAGTAGTCTTTTCTTGAGTGGTTTATTGGCACTAATGCTGATCTTAAGTGGATGTGCAGGAAAAGAACAAAAAACAGAGAAACAAACAGGGAATCAATCGACATCAGTAGAAAAAATTAGTGATAATATTTTAGATGAAATGGAAGGGCCACCTAAAAATGGTCATACGATTGAAAGACATGTAGGCAAATCAGAAGAGGATTTGAAGAATCGTTTGAAGACAGATAAAGTATCAGCGGCAAGTACATACTATGATAAGGAAACAGCCACGAAAGCTGTAAAAGATAGTTTGAAGCAACATGATAAGGAAATTCAAGATTGGTTAAAAAATTCTAAAGAGGCTCGTCTCGTATTAAATACAACTCATTCATTCCCCGTTGGAAAAACGGTAATAAAGAAAAATATGAATGTAAAAGACAAGTTAGTAAAAACTGTTACTGTTTTAGCGAGAGATAAGTCAGGAGATTTAGGATATAAGATTATTACTTCTTATCCATCTGACAAATAAGAAGGGGGAGTACATATGTATACGACATTACAATACTTTCTTAAATCATACTGTACGTTAAGTATTCATGAGGATGAAATAATAAGCGTGATGGAAGAGTTTATAGAGCAAGAAGATGAAGAAATTATTTTGAAATTACGCGATGAATTAGTAAATATGAAGAGAAAGAACGTGTGGGAAGAAGCGTGCGTATTAGCTGCAAAGCAAGGAAATCGTATATGGTCTTTAGAAGAAACGAAAGATCATCTTGAAACTTTTTTACTATTACTGCAAAAGAAAAAGGCGTGAGTAGATCACGCCTTTTTCTTTATGCTTTTTGAAATTTATCCGTTTGATATTATCTTATTGTTTTGGAGCGCTTTTATATACGCTTTTTGAAATTTGTCCATTTGAGATTACTTCACCGTTTTGTGTTACTTTTTTATACGTTACCGCTGTTATTTTGTCATTAGCTCTACTAATTACTTGAGAAGAAACTTCAACATTTTTACCAGTATTTGTGCCGAAAATACGAGTAGTAATACTACCTCCATTTGAAAATGCTTGAATATAAATATGATTGCCTGTATTGTTTTTAAATTTTAAATCCGGACCATAATCTGCCACTGCTGCATCTTGCCCAAGTGGTAAATAATTTACGGGCATGGAATGATTGCTTCGAGAAACAATTCCTAAATCTGCCCTTAAAGCGGCGCTATATAAAGTACTACTAACTTGGCAAACACCTCCACCTGCACTTTGTATAACTTTACCTTCTGAAAATACTGCTGCGGATTTATAACCATGTGCAGCATCAGTTACGCCAACACGGCCATTAAAACTAAACGTTTCATCAGGTGCTACAATAACTCCACTTAAAGTATTAGCTGACTTATTTACGTTATAAGACTGATTTCCATTACGGCCAGCCATTGGAGTAGAGTATTCAGCAATCACTTCTTTAATCCCCATTTGTTGTACATCTTCTGTAGAACGTTCAGGTTTTATTAGTGTAACTGGTAATGCAACATCTGATGTGCCAGCAGTAATAGCTGCGCTTGTTAAATCGGTTAATTTTCCTTTATCAATTTTTTCCCCATTTTGACTTTCGCTAATATTTACTGTAGAACCTTCAACACTTAATTCGGCGTTAACAGGATTTTTTAATGTTTCATTATATTTATCCTTTATAAAGGTTTCATAAGTTGTTGTATTTAATTGTGGTTTTAATTTATAGTTACGTTTTAATTCACCGTTTTCAGCTTGCTTACGCATGTTGTAACGATTCATTACGTTCCCTTCTTGTTCTTTGAAGATATTGTCGACAATATCCTTCTCTTTATAATCTACTCCTAAATCTTTCCACGTATAATTTTGTTTTTCATTTTGGAATACGTAGTTAAGAGACTTTTGATTGAATTCATTCACCTTTTGATTAACAATGGCTTGAATATCTGCTTTATTTTTTCCCTCAAGAGAAATACCTTCAAATGTAGTGTTTGGTAATGCAGTTGTATTTAGTTGATTATTTAATTTGGATACATATTGATATCCACCAACACCACCAACACAAAGTAATATGCCACCAGCGATAGCGGAACCGATCAGTATTTTGCGTAGCTTCATTTATTTCCCCCCCAGAAAAATTTGTATAAATATATGTATTACATTTTTTGTATAAAAATGATGAAAATAACATTATGTAGGTACTAGTATACTATTATTTTCACTATGTGTGTAATGTTTTTATAAAAAATGTTACACTGCTGTAATAATTGTCTCTTTTTGTCACAATATGTACGAGAAATATGTTGAAAATTATAATAAAAAGGCTGCTTAGAAAAATCTAGCAGCCTTTTTATTATAATTTTTTATGCTCATTTTTATTCGTAACACCGAGATGTTCTTGAAGTGTTGTCGATATATCATTAACACTTTTTTCGTTTGGAACGTAATAATAAATACCACCTATATATTTATCAGTACCTTCCACTTGCAATTTATCCATTTTTAAATTTGAATCCATTGAACTTTTTGCAATAGCCATCATATCATCAAAAGTTAAATTTGTTTTTAAATCTTTATCGACAGCATCTAATAGGCTTCCGATTTTATTAATGGAATTGAGAGATAGGGCTTTTTCAGCAATAGCCTCTAAAACAAGTTGTTGTCGTTGACCACGCATATAATCACTATCAATATGACGAGTTCTAGCTAGTGCAAGTGCTTCTTCTCCATTTAAATGTTGACGTCCTTTTTCTAGATGAATTGCATTTGCTTCGTCTTTACTATTTTGTTCTGTAAACTCAACCGGAACATCGACAGTAATACCACCAAGGGAATCAACGATTTTGATAAAGGATTTAAAGTTAAATTTTACATAGTAGTCAACTGGAACGTCTAAAAATTTCTCTACTGTATCAATCGTGCTATCTACACCACCGAATACGTGCGCATGTGTAATTTTATCGTATTTATCACGTGATTTAATGTAGACGCGTGAATCACGTGGAATGCTGACAAGTTTAACGGATTTATCGTTTTTATTAATTGTTGCAAGTAATAACGCATCCGTACGAGTCGCTTTTCCATAACCTTTTTCCCTAATATCACTTTCATCAACGCCCATAATAAGGACAGAAATATTATCAGTCATAGGTTTAACAGCTTTTTCACGTTTGCTAGATTTATCTCCTCGGCCGAGTTCAGAATAGGCGTTGCTTAAGACGGATTTTGCTTTACTGTATATATGGAAGGAGTAACCTCCCGCTCCCATTGCTACAATAAGTAAGGGAATAAGAATGAACCAAAGTAGGCGCTTTTTCTTTGAACGTCCTTTTTTGGCTCGAGTTTCTTTGTTAATGTCGGATTTCATCATTTTTTCTCCTTTAAAACAATCAAAGTGTATACATCTAGAAGCGTATTAAAACACATAAAAAATATTGTACGCTAAATAAAAGGTATTGTACATGTATAAAAAATAGATGTCTTGATTATTTATAAGACATCTATTCGTTATTGTATACAAAAGACAGGGATAAGAAAATGATAAAATTTTACCTAATTACAGCATAATACTTACAATAATCGCAGATAAAATACTAACAAGAGTAGCGCCGTATAGTAATTTTAGGCCGAAGCGAGCAACAACATTTCCTTGTTCTTCGTTTAACCCTTTTACTGCACCGGAAATAATTCCAATGGAAGAAAAGTTGGCAAAAGAAACGAGGAAGACAGAAATAATACCAACTGTACGGATAGAGAGAGTGCTGGAAATTTTACTAAGATCCATCATTGCTACAAATTCATTTGTTACAAGCTTTGTTGCCATAATGCTACCTGCTGTGACAATTTCAGAACTTGGTACGCCGATAAGAAATGCAATAGGGGCGAATACATAGCCTATTAGTTGTTGGAAAGTAATGCCGAATATAATGAGGAATAGGTCATTAATGCAACTCATTAATGCGACGAATCCAATGAGCATAGCGCCGACGACAATTGCTACACGAAAACCATCAAGAATGTATTCTCCAAGCATTTCAAAGAAACTTTGTTTTTCCCCTTTTATTACCAAAATGTCTTCATCATCGTTAACGTCGTAAGGGTTAATAATGAGTACGATAATAAAACCACTAAATAAATTGAGAACGAGTGCGGTTACTACATATTTTGGTTCAATCATTGTCATATAGGCACCGACAATGGACATAGATACTGTTGACATAGCAGAGGCGCAAAGTGTATATAGTCGATGTTTTGGAATTTGGGCTAATTGTTTTTTAACCGTAATAAAAACTTCTGATTGGCCGACAATAGCGGAAGCGATGGCGTTGTAAGATTCTAATTTCCCAAGACCGTTTATTTTACTAAGAAAGAAACCAATCCAGCGAATAAAGAATGGTAGTATTTTGAAATGTTGTAATATACCAATTAAGACGGAGATAAAGACAATCGGTAATAATACGTTAAGGAAAAATGGCATTTCCCCTTTATTTGCAAGACCGCCAAATACAAAGTTTATACCACTGGCAGCATACTCAAGTAGCCTCGTAAACAGGCTGGAAATTACCGTAATAAGTATGAGACCGATTTCTGTATTTAATAATAAATAGGTTAAAATTAATTGTATAATAAGCATGATAAAAATTGGTTTGAATTTAATATGTTTTTTATTGTTGCTAGCAATGTAGGCAAGGAAAAAAACAACGATTAGTCCAACGAAAAAAGTGATAAATTTCATAATAAGCCCCCTAAAAGAGATATTCTGCTATATATGTTTTTCATTTAAAAGGAGAATATGCATGTTTGATAAAGAGAGGAATAGAGGAATCATGAATATATGTAGAGTACATCACGTTGCAATTATTTGTTCAAATTATGAAGTGTCAAAGGATTTTTATACACGAATATTAGGTTTCAAAGTGATGAATGAAGTATACAGAAAGGAACGAAATTCTTATAAGTTAGATTTATGTGTAGGGGAAGAGTATCAAATTGAATTATTTTCATTTCCAAGTCCGCCTGAGCGCCCAAGTTTTCCAGAAGCAGCCGGACTTAGACATTTAGCATTTGCTGTTACAAATATAGAAGAAGCTGTAAAGCATTTAAAACAATGCGGTGTGGAGACTGAAGCGATACGTATTGATGAAATTACGGATAAAAAATTTGTCTTTTTCCAAGATCCTGATGGCTTGCCTTTAGAATTGTATGAGGCTTGAAATTGGTGAATTTTATATAGGGTTGCTTTCAAATAAATGAAGAAACTAAAGTGAAACTTCTTTTTAAAAGGAGGTGTAACTTTAGCTAAGAAAGCTAAAGGACATATGTGGATATTTTAAAATTATTGATGGTAGTTCTTCTTATTGGTTTAACAGCATTTTTTGTGGCTGTTGAGTTTGCAATTATTAAGGTACGTAGCAGTCGTATTGATCAACTCGTTAGTGAAAAACGACGAGGAGCATTGGCAGCAAAAAAAGTAACTTCGAATTTAGATGAGTATTTATCAGCATGTCAGTTAGGTATTACAATCACTGCTTTAGGGCTTGGGTGGTTGGGCGAGCCGACTATAAAACATTTACTCGAGCCGTTGTTTTTAAAACTACACCTATCTCCTGCAATTGCAAGTACAGTTTCATTTATTATTGCCTTTGCAGTGATTACGTTTTTACATGTTGTCATTGGTGAACTTGCTCCGAAGACGTTGGCTATACAAAGAGCAGAGCAAGTTAGCTTATTATTATCGAAGCCAATTATTTACTTTTACCGAGTAATGTATCCCTTTATTTGGGCTTTAAATGGTTCTGCAAGGCTTGTAACAGGGTTATTCGGATTACATCCAGCTTCTGAACATGAAGTAGCTCATTCGGAGGAAGAATTACGATTAATCTTATCTGAGAGTTATGAGAGCGGAGAGATTAATCAAAGGGAATTTAAATATGTAAATAATATTTTTGAATTCGATAATAGAGTCGCAAAGGAAATTATGGTGCCTCGTACGGAAGTTGTAGGTTTATATGAGGACGAACCATTTGAAACACATATTAAAATAATCGCACAAGAAAAATATACGAGGTATCCTGTATTTGGTGAAGATAAAGATGAAATTAGTGGGATGGTTAATGTAAAGGATTTATTTATTCGTTATATGGATGATAATCGAGATGAGGAGTGCTCGATTACACCGTATACAAGGCCAGTTATTGAAGTGTTAGAAAATATTCCTATACATGATTTACTATTGCAAATGCAAAGAAAGCGAATTCCATTAGCAGTATTATATGATGAATATGGCGGTACAGCAGGGATTGTTACACTAGAAGATATTTTAGAAGAAATTGTTGGAGAAATCCGAGATGAATACGATGAAGATGAACACCTGCCTATAGAGCATATAAGTGAAGGTTATAAAATCGTAGAGGGAAAAGTGCTTATTAGTGAAGTAAATGATTTATTGGGCATACACTTAATCGCTGATGATGTAGATACAATCGGTGGCTGGATTATGGTACAAAAACAAATCGTTGCTGAGGGAGACATTATTGAGAAACACGGCTTTTCTTTTAAAGTTCTTGAAAAGGATGTGCATCAAATTAAGCGAGTTGAAATAAAGGCAGTAGAAGAATGATTGGATTTTCTATTATATAAACTTTAATAAAAAGGATATATAGAAAAATAAATGTTTGCGCTTTCAAAAGCGGTGCTTTATAGTGAAGGTGGATACTGAAGAATTCTTTTTAATGATACTCGTATTTTATAGGGCGAATTCTTTGGATAAGGATTTAGAATGAAAAGTATAGGTGATGAAAAATGATAGCAACGAAGGATATACGTATAGAAAAAGATTTTTTAGGTGAAAAGGAAGTACCGAGTGTAGCTTATTATGGTGTACAAACATTACGTGCCGTAGAAAACTTTCCGATTACAGGATATCGCATTCATCCGTCACTCATTACGGCAATGGCAATTGTAAAAAAAGCGGCAGCGCTTGCGAATATAGATACAGGTTACTTGGCTAAAGATATCGGACAAGAAATTGTAGAAGCTGCACAAGAGATTATGGATGGAAAGTTCCATGATCAATTTATCGTAGACCCAATTCAGGGCGGAGCAGGGACTTCAATTAATATGAATACTAATGAAGTAATTGCTAATAGAGCGTTAGAACGTATGGGGTACGAAAAAGGTGAATATGCGAAAGTTAGCCCAAATACTCACGTGAATATGGCGCAATCAACAAATGATGCGTTCCCAACTGGGATTCATATTGCAACTCTTATGATGCTAGAAGAACTTCTTGTTACAATGGAAGAACTTCACTCTGCTTTTCATGATAAAGCAAAAGAGTTTGATCACGTTATTAAAATGGGGCGTACACATTTGCAAGATGCAGTTCCAATTCGCCTTGGACAAGAATTTGAAGCATATAGCAGAGTGCTAGAGCGTGATATAAAAAGAATTAAACAGTCTCGTCAACATCTATACGAAGTTAATATGGGGGCGACAGCTGTCGGTACGGGATTAAATGCAAACCCTACTTATATAGAACAAGTTGTGAAGCATTTACGAACTTTTAGTGGTTTCCCTCTTGTTGGTGCAGAGCACTTAGTTGATGCGACGCAAAACACAGATGCATATACAGAAGTATCTGCAGCATTAAAAGTATGTATGATGAATATGTCTAAAATTGCAAATGACCTTCGTATTATGGCGTCTGGTCCACGTGTTGGGTTAGCAGAAATTCAATTACCAGCTCGTCAACCAGGTTCATCTATTATGCCGGGTAAAGTAAATCCAGTTATGGCAGAAGTAATTAACCAAGTCGCTTTCCAAGTAATCGGAAATGACCATACAATTTGCTTAGCGTCAGAAGCTGGGCAATTGGAGTTAAATGTAATGGAGCCTGTATTAGTATTTAATTTAATTCAATCCATCAGTATTATGAACAATGGATTCCGTGTATTCCGTGAATATTGTATTAAAGGAATTACAGCGAATGAAGAACTGCTGAAGCAATATGTTGAGAAAAGTGTTGGAATTATTACAGCGGTGAACCCTCATATTGGTTATGAAGCAGCATCTCGCATTGCACGTGAAGCAATTGAAACAGGAAAATCTGTTAGGGAGCTATGCTTAGAACATGGTGTACTTACAGCAGAAGAGCTTGATATTATTTTGGATCCATACGAAATGACACATCCCGAAATTGCTGGTGCTTCTTTATTAAAGGATAAAGTGAAACTTTAATCAGTGGGGGGTAATCCCCCACTGATTATTAGTTGAACCAATCGGGCTTTTACGGGCAGTTGATCTCCCACCTAACTCCCTCGCATTCGCCGAATTTTGGGGTGGGAGTTTTACTGCCCGTTAATGCGGGATAAAAAAATGTAATGTAAAAAGCACCGATCCATTTGGATCGGTGCTTTTTTTTAGAAGATATTAAATACAGCGTTTAATTGAAGTAAGCTAATAACAGCTAAGAAGATTAAACTGTATTTCATTGCTGTTTTAAATAAGGCAGATTCTTGACCAACTAGTCCAACTGCTGCACAAGCAACTGCTACTGATTGTGGTGAAACCATTTTCGCCATTGTACCACCTACTACGTTTAATGCAACGAGTGTAGAAGGAACAATGTTTAATTGGTCTGCAGTTACTGCTTGAAGTGGTGCGAATAATGAACCACTTGATACTACTGATCCTGTAATGAATACGCCAATCCATCCTAAGATTGGAGAAAGAACTGGGAATGCATTACCAGTAGAAGAGAATGCAAGTCCAAGTGTAGATGACATACCAGAGTAGTTCTCTACGTAAGCTAAAGCGATAACGCTACAAATTGTATATACTGGAGCTTTTAGTTCTTTAATTGTTTCAACCATTAGTTCTTTAATCATTTTACCTTTTACGCGGTAAACGATAAGTGAAACGATAATTGCTAATACAATCGCAGTAGTTGTAGAAGAGAATACATCGAATTTGAAAATAGCTGCGAAAGGTGTATCAGCTTTTGTAATTGGTGTAGTTTTCATAACCATATTATGAAGACCAGGGAACTGAATGTTAAATACTAAGTTTGCTAACGCGCCATCCGGAGCAAATAAAGCTTTAATTGGTTTTAAATTAAAGATTGTTACGAATGCAGTTAAGAATACGAATGGAGACCAAGCATATAAAATTTGATTGAATGTATGAGATTCTTTTTCTTCTTGTTTTTCTTCTTTAGCAGAAGATTTTGGCTGCCAAACACGTAAGAATAATGCAAGAGAGATCATACTTACAACGGCTGCGAAAATATTAGTAAGTTCTGCACCTAAGAAGTAAGTTACAAGGAACTGAGTAATTGCGAAAGAAAAACCACTTACAAGAATACCTTGCCAAGTTTCTTTAATACCTTTAATTCCATCGACCATTGAAACAAGTAAGAAAGGTAAAATAATGCTAATGAAAGGTAAAATAAGAACAGTTTGACGACCAATAGTTAATGCGTCAAGTTCAGTTAATTGTGCTGGTACTGTAACTGGAATCCCCATAGCACCCATAGCGCCACCAGCGATGTTAGCTACTAAACAAATACCTGCTGCTTTTAATGGATTGAAGCCCATACCTACAAGTAGTGCAGCTGTAATAGCAACTGGAACACCTAGACCAGCTGCGCCTTCTAAGAAAGCACCGAAAGAATAAGCGATTAATAACACTTGTAAACGTTGATCATTTGTAATGCTTGAAATACTATCACGAATTATGTTGAATTGCTCTGTTTTAACAGTTAATTTGTAAAGGAAAATTGCTGCGATAACGATAGTACAAATTGGATAAAATCCAGATAGAATACCGAATCCGGCAGATGCTACAGCTACTGTTGCTGGCATTTTATAAACGAATATAGCAAGAATAATAGCGACAATCACACTGTAAAGACCAGCGATGTAACTTTTCATTTTGAGTCCCATTAAACAAATGATGAAGCAGAAAATTGGAAGTGCTGCGATTAGTGCAGATAACCAAATGTTGTTTAATGGGTCATAAATTTGTGTCCAAGTACTCATAATAATGACAACTCCTATCTATTTTATGTGAAGAAATTCACATTATTTGTGAAACTATTCACAATCAACTTACATGCTTAGTATATTCTCCTTCAACACTATTGTCAACGTGAAAAAGTATAATTATTCCATAATAGTATTAAAAGTAACATTTTGTTCATAAAGTAGACAAAAAGCGTAATCAAATTGATTTGAATACGCTTTTATAAATTATTTACATATTCTTTCATTTTTTCATATGTCATTGGTCCTACATGCTTATATTGAATGACACCGTTTGAATCGATGACAAAAGATGTTGGAATACTGATAATTTGATATGCGGCACTTGCCTGTCCTTTCTGATCTAATAGGACGGGGAAGGTATATTTGTTTTCTTCAAGAAATTGTTTTACATTGTCCGGGTCTTTTTCAGTAGCTGTCGCATTTACAGCGACAATTTCAATCCCCATATCTTTAGTATCGTGATAAAACTTTTCCATATCAGGCATTTCTATTTTGCATGGACCACACCAGCTTGCCCAAAAATTCAATATTACTTTTTTTCCTTTATAGTCTGTAAGACGAACTTCTTGACCAGTGGTTGTTTCCAGAAGGAAATCGAGGGCAACATTGCCAACTTCAGTTCCAATAGGGATGTTTGATTTTGGAGCTATATCTTCTTTTTTGTCTAATAGGAAGTGATTGATAATAGTCCAGCCAACCGCAATGCTAAGTAACGCAATAATAAACCCTTTTTTAATACTACATCCTCCTCCTTACTTAAATTTCCTTTTTTATCGTAACAAATTGGTTAAATATGGTCAAATTACTTTACGATAGGTTATCAATTATGGACGATATTTTACAATACCATTACTGTACATTTCAGTAAGGTGAAAATATAACAAAAAGCCTGATAAATCAACATTTGTAAGCAAAGTATTGCTATCCCTTTGTTTTGCTTTTTCTTTATATCATATAGTATAATATTCAAAATCAGCAGGGATTTTTTCCTGAACTGTGTGCTGATAAAAGGAGGAAAAATTTTTCAGCATTATAGGTTGATAAAGTTATGTCGTAACAGGAAATATAAGAACAGATATATAAATAAATAATAAAGAAAATAAAAACGAAAATGAGGGGAACTTTATGAACCAAAACCAATTTGACTGTCGTATTTCAGAAGAAGACGTACAGATGTTAAGAGCATTAGCTCATCCACTTCGTCTACGTCTAGTAATGGAACTAATGCAGCGTGGAACATGTAATGTAACACAATTACAAGAGGTATTAGAAATACCACAATCAACTGTTTCACAGCATTTAACGAAATTAAAGCAAAATAAAGTAGTACGCTTTGAGAGACGCGGGTTAGAAGTGTATTATCAAATTCATAACGATAAAGTAAGTGAAGTAGTAAAAACATTATTTTCTTAATTTTTTAATATTATGAAAAAAAGACGTATGAAATATACGTCTTTTTTTATTTGGAAAGGATGTAATAATAGGAAGAATTGAGAACGTATAGAGTAGTGCGTCAGAAAGAAACAAACTATTGAAGTGCTAAATTGATGGAATATATTCTGAAGGGATATGAAAAGATAGAAAGGAGTGTAGTAAGCAAAAGGAGGGATAGTAGTATGGATGTGACACGTGTGAAACAAATCTTATCTTCTTCAAGTAGAATTGACGTTACATATGAAGGCGTACCAGTATGGATTGAGAGCTGTGATGAGCAGAGCGGAGTTGCTCAAGTATATGATGTATCTAATCCTGGAGAAAGCGTTCACGTGGATGTGACGGCTTTAGAAGAGAGGTAATAGAAAAGACGCTTCTAATTTTAGAAGCGTCTTTTTTGTGTTATTCCATCATACTTGCAACTTTTTTAGAGCAGAGAAGAAGTACAACTCCTAGGACGATAACGATAATACCGATACTTGCAAATACTTCAAGATAACCTAATGATTGTGTAAAGGAAGCAAGTTTACCAGCTAACCAGTTAGCCATACCTGAACCAGCTAGCCATACACCCATTAGTAATGATGCTAATTTAACAGGTGCAATTGCACTTACCATTGATAGACCGATTGGTGATAAGAATAGTTCGCCAATTGTATGGAACATATAAGTGATAACGATGAATAATAAGTTTGCTTTAACAGTTATATCAGCTTCAGTACTTCCAGTTTTTAGAACCGCTAATGTTAAAACAAGGTAACCTATACCTAGTAAAATCATACCAAATGCCATTTTTGTTGGTACTTTTAAATCGCCACGCTTTGATTTAGAAAGTTTTAACCATAGCATAGATACGAATGGTGCAAGTAGTACGATGAATGCTGGATTAACGGATTGGAACCAAGATGTTGGAACTTCCCATCCGAAAATTGTACGATCAACAAATTTATCTGTATAAAGTGTTAAAGAACTACCAGCTTGTTCAAATCCTGCCCAGAAGAATACCACGAAACAAGTTAAAATTACAATTGCCCAAGTGCGATTTTTTTCTTGTTTTGTTAAAGGTTTCTTTTCGGTTGTAGGTTGATTTTTTGTTTTTTTACCAACAACTGTTGTTCCTGCTGTACCAAGGTAGCGAGGAGCTAATAAGTTGAAAACAATTTGTCCAATAATCATACCGATACAAGCTGCTAAGAATCCGTATTTATATCCCATAACCATAACGCCATCAACGCTTGTTTTAAAGAAATCTTCTGCTAAAAATCCACAAATAAGTGGAGCGAAGAAAGCACCTACGTTAATACCCATATAGAAGATAGTAAATGCACTGTCACGACGTGAATCATTTTCGTCATACAATTCACCTAACAGTGTAGAAATATTTGGTTTGAAGAATCCATTACCAATAACTAATAGTACTAATCCAAGGAATAGTCCTGTTTTTGTATTCATGGAGAATAGTACAAAGTTACCAATCGCCATAATAATTCCGCCGAGAGTAATGGCATGACGTCTCGTAATATAATGATCAGTTAGCCATCCGCCTATAATTGGCATGAAATATACTGCCGCTGTAAAAGTACCATATAATTGCACTGCGACTGCCTTATCAAATCCTAATCCGCCACTAACGGCAGCAGTTGTTAAATAAAGAACTAAAAGGCCACGCATTCCATAATAACTAAATCTTTCCCACATTTCTGTTAAGAACAACAAATATAATCCTGGTGGATGTTTTTTTGGTGATTGTTGTTCTCCAGCTTTGTCTAATTTTAAAGCTGCATCCATTTTTGTTTCCCCCTAATCCTGTATAACGGATATTTATGTAATTATTTTAATTCACAAAATATTTAGAAGTCAATAGAATTATATGGAAATAGAAAGAAAATTTCTAGAAAAGTTCTATTTTTCTTCAACCGTTACTGTATTTTGCCCTGAAAACGAGATGATAAGCGTTTTCAAATGTAATAATTGAATTCTAAAAGAAAATAAAATAGTGATTAATCAGAAAATTTAGATTAAAACATTTATTCTGATATAGAGAAAATATATTCTATTTACTTTTATAATATAACATATTGGGAATAAAAATACAAAATGAAATAATGTGACACTTCAGTGAAATGAAAAAACCAGCTCCGTAGAAGGGAGCTGGCTAGAGGTGTATTATTTAACAAAGCGTTTTTCAATGTCATCTAGTAGTAGGTTAGCAGCCATTACACCGCCTGCTGTATTCCAAATAACATCGTCAACTTTGTATGCTTTTTCATTCTTTACTGCATTTAAGTTTTTAAATAGAGGATCATTGATATATTCTTTTTCTAGTTCAGAGCCTTTTTTCTCGTTGCCTTTATCGAATGTGAAGTAGAATAATACATCACCATCCATTGCAGAAATACGCTCTTTAGATACATTGCGTTCTGCGAAATCATCTTTGTTTTGATCTCCAGGACGTTTAAATCCAAGTTCTTTTAAAATAACACCAGAGAATGTATCGCCATGATAAATACGAACATCACCAGGCATAAAGCGTACCATAGAAATTTCTTGATTTACTGTATCACCAAGTTTGCCTTTTAAATCTTCCATACGTTTTCCGTAATCAGCTAAAACTTTTTGACCTTCTTTTTCTTTATTTAAAGCTTTTGCATAAAATTTGAAGTTATCTTTCCATTCACCACGTAATGTTTCCGAGAAAACAGTAGGTGCAATAGCTTTTAATTGCTCATACACTTTTTCGTGGCGCATTTTGTTACCGATAATTAAGTCTGGTTTTAAAGAAGCGATAGTTTCAACGTTAACTTGTCCTTCATCGCCAACAACTTTTACATCTTTCATTTTATCCTTAATATGCGGATACCATGGGTCACCCGTCCAAGACTTTACAGCCCCAACTGGTTTTACACCTAATTCGAGTAAAGCTTCAGTTCCTTCATTAGTTAAAATAACTACACGTTTTGGATTGGCAGGAACTTCTGTTTTACCCATTGCGTGCTCAACCGTAATCATTTCTTTTTTATTATCTTCTTTTGTTGATTCTTCTTTGTTATTTGATTTTCCACAAGCACTTAAAAGAAGTGAAAAAGCTAGTAAAAATACAAATACTGTAAACGATTTCTTTTGCATGAAATTCATTATGTACCCCCTACATGTTGAGAATATTTTTCAATAGCAAGCATGATGTTAAGCCTTTATCTTTGGATTGTCAATATATATTACTGAAAATAGTTCTCATTATCGTTGACAATGAGAATTAAGTTGAAATACACTTACAACGTATCATTATACATTGAAGGGGAAACGCTGCATGTTATTAAAAACAAATCAAGCAAAATGGATTGGATTACTTGTTGGAATCATTGCAGTCGTTATTTGTATTTGGGGAAGCATTATTTTCGGATATACAAATACGAGCTGGAAATTAGCTTTAGATGCTTTTTTCCATTTTAATGGTTCAAATGAGCATATTATTATTCAAAATGTGCGTCTACCAAGGGCGTTAATTGCAGCAAGTGTTGGTGCTAGTTTAGCCATTGCAGGTTGTTTAATGCAAACTTTAACAAAGAATCCGCTTGCTTCTCCAGATTTTATTGGATTAAATTCAGGCGCTGCGTTCTTTATAGTTGTAGCAATTGTACTCTTTTCCGTGACATCATTATCAGCTTTCACATGGATTGCCTTTTTAGGAGCGGCAGTTGCAGCAGTACTTGTATTTGCCTCTAGTTCTTTAGGAAAAGAAGGGACAACGCCACTTAAGTTAACGTTAGCAGGGGTCGCAATTAGTGCGTTATTTTCATCATTAACACAAGGATTACTTGTGTTAAATGAAAAAGCGCTTGAAGAGGTATTATTTTGGCTTGCCGGATCTGTGCAAGGAAGAAAGTTAGAAATTTTACAATCTGTATTCCCATATTTATTAATAGGCTGGATTGCATCTCTTATGATGGCAGGGAAAGTAAATACATTAATGATGGGGGAAGACGTTGCGAAAGGGCTTGGACAACGAACAATTTTAATGAAATCATTCGTACTACTCATTATTGTATTGCTGTCTGGTGGTTCAGTTGCGGTCGCTGGTCCAATTGGATTTATTGGTATTGTTACTCCGTATTTTGCCAGATTCCTTGTTGGAGTAGATCACAGGTGGAGAGTACCGTATAGCGGCTTGTTAGGTGCAATACTATTACTCTTAGCTGATATAGCAGCTAGATATGTCATTATGCCACAAGAAGTACCAGTAGGGGTTATGACAGCATTTATCGGGGCCCCATTCTTTATTTATATTGCACGTAAGAGAGGGCTTAGCAAATGAAGAAGTATATTCCGTTTCGTATAGGAAAAGGTGGGCTCTCGTTTTTAATGTATAAACGAGCTGTTCTAGTCTTACTTAGTTTACTAGTTGTTTTAATAGGATTATTCTTTGCGAGTGCAGGTATGGGAGATATGAAAATTGCTCCTTATGATGTATGGCAAGCGATTACGGGAAATGGCGATGCGATGTCAAATATGGTTGTAAATAAATTTCGTATGCCACGTATTTTAATTGCCATCCTTGTAGGAATCGCACTTGCTGTAGCGGGCTGTATTTTACAAGGGCTTGTTCGAAATCCGCTGGCTTCTCCTGATATCATCGGGATTACGGGCGGGGCAAGTGTTGCAGTTGTACTATTTTTAGCTATATTTAGTGATAAAAATAATGCGCTAACAGTAAGCATTCATTATATGCCATTAGCAGCTTTTGCTGGTGCAACGATTGTAGCGTTATTTGTATATTTATTTGCATGGAGAAATGACGGGTTATCACCGATTAGTCTTGTTTTAATTGGTGTTGGATTCTGGGCGTTAACGAAAGCGGCAACTACTTTATTTATGTTGTTAGCACCAATTTATCAAGCGAGTCAAGCAAATGTATGGATTACAGGTACTGTTTACGGCTCTTCGTGGCAAAACGTTATGGTACTTGCGCCGTGGGTTCTTATTTTAACGGTAATATCATTTATAGCGGCTAGACATTTAAATGCTCAAGAGCTAGGGGATGATATTGCGGTAGGACTGGGTGTTCCTTTAACGAAGTCACGCGTATTTATGTTACTACTTAGTACAGCTTTAATTGGTGGCGCGGTTGCCTTTGCAGGAGGAATTGGATTTGTCGGTTTAATGGCACCTCATATTTCACGAAGACTAGTTGGTTCTTTATATGGTGCATTACTCCCAGTTGCGGCTATTGTCGGTGCAATTTTAGTACTTGCTGCAGATTTAATTGGGCGTACAGTTTTCACGCCACTCGAAATTCCAGCAGGGGTATTTACATCAGCAATTGGTGCACCTTATTTTATTTATTTACTTTATAAAAGTCGGAATTCATAAAGGGAGATGAATATGCAAAAAGCATTGGAGACGAATCGCTTAACGTTGTCTTACGGTGAAACAATCATTATTGATGAGCTGAATTTAGAAATTCCAAAAGGGAAAATTACAATCTTCATCGGTTCTAACGGTTGTGGGAAATCAACTTTATTACGTTCACTAGCTAGATTATTAAAGCCAGCATCCGGTGATATTTTATTAGATAATCAAGCGATTCAAAGTATGCAAACGAAGCAAATTGCTCGCCAAATGGCAATTTTACCGCAAGGACCACAAGCTCCAGAAGGACTTACAGTATTGCAACTTGTAAAGCAAGGACGTTATCCATATCAAACATGGCTGAAGCAATGGTCCGAAAAAGACGAGGAAATGGTACAAAAAGCGCTTGCTGCAACGGGTATGACAGAATTTGCTGAGCGTGATGTTCATGCCCTTTCAGGTGGACAACGTCAACGTGCTTGGATTGCAATGACCCTTGCACAAGATACAGATATTATTTTGCTTGATGAGCCGACTACATATTTAGATATGACTCACCAAATTGAAGTGTTAGATTTATTATTCGAATTAAATGAAACAGAGCAAAGAACGATTGTTATGGTATTGCACGATTTAAATTTGGCATGTCGTTATGCAGACAACATTGTAGCTATTCAAGATAAACAAATATATGCGCAAGGTAAACCAGAAGAAGTTATTGACCAGAAGTTAGTTCGGGATGTATTCCGTATGGAGTGTCAAATAAGCGCTGATCCGTTATTTGGGACACCGCTCTGTATCCCACATGGAAGAGGAAGACGTGTACGTAAAGAGGCTGTTCAGGCGATGAGATAACGAAAAAAGACGATGAGGATTCATCGTCTTTTTTATTTTTGGCAAGAAAATAATAGAAAGAGGGGAATACGTAAACGTCGTTCATATTCTTCTTCATCCTGAAAACAGTTTCGATTTGGTGTAGCTTCTTTTAAGTTTGTAATCGTAAATCCGGCTTGTTGTAATAATGTAAAATATTCTTCCGTAGTCCGATGATATTTAGTAACCTCTTGATCAATCCACGGCTCAACTCGTTTCCCCGTTTTGAAATAATCATCGACGAGCCAGCTAGTTCTTTTACCACTTGTTTGTAAGCTTTCAAACGAAGAGGTAATAACGGGATGTTGAACGCTAAAGGTGAAGGTTCCGTTTGTTTTTAAAGTTTGAAACACATTTTGAAAAATGATATCAAGGTGTTCAATATAATGTAAGGCGAGTCTAGATGTTACTAAATCAAAAGTAGAAGGAGGGTATGTGTAGTCTTTGAGGTTTAAAAAATGAACGGTGCCATTTTTATGTTCTAGTTGTTTTTTAGCTTTTTCATACATAAGATCGGAGCCTTCAATGCCAGTGTAAGAGTGGCAGTCATTTTCTAATAATTCCACACCAAATTTAGCGTCACCACAACCTAAATCGAGAACATTCTTTCCTTGCACATTACCAATGAGCTGAAAGAATACCGGCTTTTCAATCGATTCATTCGGGCTATTTTCGCGGTATCTTCGTTTCATATATTGCTCAAAAAATGCTTCGTTATTATATACATCAGATTCTGTAAACGCCATGTTTGAAGCCTCCCTAAATATTTTTTTCATTCTATCAAATATGAAAAGTAAATAATAGATTTCTTGTAATGAATCGTATATAATCTAAAATTGTAAGCGGTTTCTTTAAACTATTTTTCTATAATAAATTCTGAAAACGTGTTAAGCTAGTAGAGGGATTATTAGAACTATTAAGATAATAATCCGCTTACATGAACGATAGGAGGCTTCACGATGTCTAGTAAAACACTTGCAAACTTTTTAGAAGAAAATTTAGAGGATTTAAAATCAAAGGGGCTTTATAACGTAATTGATCCGCTTGAAAGTCCAAATGGACCGATTATTACAATTGGCGGAAAAGAATATATTAACTTATCTTCAAACAACTATCTTGGATTAGCGACTGATAATCGTTTACAAGAAGCAGCAATTGGTGCGATTCATAAGTACGGTGTTGGAGCAGGAGCTGTTCGTACAATTAACGGTACTTTAGATTTGCATATTAAATTAGAAGAAACAATTGCAAAGTTTAAACATACAGAAGCAGCAATTGCTTACCAATCAGGATTTAATTGTAATATGGCAGCGATTTCAGCTGTTATGGATAAAAATGATGCGATTCTTTCAGATGAATTAAACCATGCATCTATTATTGATGGTAGTCGTCTATCAAGAGCGAAAATCATCGTTTATAAACATTCTGATATGGAAGATTTACGTAAAAAAGCAATCGAGGCAAAAGAATCAGGTCTTTACAATAAATTAATGGTTATTACAGACGGTGTTTTCTCAATGGATGGGGATATTGCAAAATTACCAGAGATTGTTGAAATTGCAGAAGAGCTGGATTTAATGACATATGTAGATGATGCACACGGTTCAGGTGTACTTGGCAAAGGTGCAGGTACTGTAAAACATTTCGGTCTTTCTGATAAAGTTGATTTCCAAATCGGTACATTATCAAAAGCAATTGGGGTAATTGGTGGATATGTAGCTGGGAAACAAAACTTAATCGACTGGTTAAAAGTTCGTTCACGTCCATTCTTATTCTCAACAGCTTTAACACCAGCTGATGCAGCTGCTTGTATGCGATCAATTGAAATTTTAATGGAAAGCACAGAGTTACACGATCGTTTATGGGAAAATGGTCGCTATTTAAAACAAGGGTTAAAAGAACTTGGCTTTAACATTGGAGAAAGTGAGACACCAATTACGCCTTGTATTATTGGTGATGAAGTATTAACACAAGAATTTAGTAAACGTCTAAATGAAGAAGGCGTATACGCAAAATCTATCGTATTCCCAACTGTAGCAAAAGGAATGGGGCGCGTTCGTAATATGCCTACAGCAGCTCATACGAAAGAAATGTTAGATGAAGCAATTCGTAAGTATGAAAAAGTAGGGAAAGAAATGGGCATCATTTAAGTAAAGACATCTTTTGAATAGCTTGCAAATGAGGAGTGGGGAAAATGAAAAAAATTCTAGTAACCGGTTCTTTAGGGCAAATTGGTTCTGAACTAGTAATGAAACTTCGTGATGTATACGGTGCATCGAACGTTATTGCAACTGATATTCGTGAAACAGATAGTGAAGTAGTAACGTCTGGTCCATTTGAAACGTTAGATGTAACAGATGGACAAAAACTACATGATATCGCAAAGCGTAATGAAGTAGATACAATTATTCATTTAGCAGCTTTACTTTCAGCAACAGCAGAAAAAAATCCGTTATTTGCTTGGAATTTAAATATGGGTGGACTTGTAAATGCATTAGAAGCAGCTCGTGAATTAAACTGTAAGTTCTTCACGCCAAGTTCTATCGGTGCATTCGGTCCATCAACGCCAAAAGATAATACGCCACAAGATACAATTCAGCGTCCTACTACGATGTACGGGGTAAACAAAGTAGCAGGAGAATTACTATGTGATTATTATCATCAAAAATTTGGCGTTGATACGCGCGGTGTACGTTTCCCTGGTTTAATTTCTTACGTAGCTCCCCCAGGAGGCGGAACAACTGACTATGCAGTTGAAATTTATTATGAGGCGATTAAAAAAGGCACATACACCTCATACATTGCAGAAGGAACATACATGGATATGATGTATATGCCAGATGCTTTACAAGCGATCATTTCATTAATGGAAGCTGATCCAAGTAAACTTGTGCATAGAAATGCGTTCAACATTACAGCAATGAGCTTCGGGCCAGAGCAAATCGCAGCATCAATTCGTAAACACATTCCGAACTTTACAATGGATTACGCTGTAGATCCTGCTCGTCAAACAATCGCGGATAGCTGGCCAAACTCTATTGATGCGACAGCAGCAATGAAAGAGTGGGGCTTTAAAGCAGAATACGATTTAGACAAAATGACAACTGATATGTTGGCTAAGTTAAAAAAAAAGCTTGCAGCTGAGTTAGTAATGAATTAATAGGAAGAGCCGATTCTTAGGAATTGGCTCTTCATTCTTTTTGAGAGGGGAGAAAAGAGCAACATGCAAAGAGTTGATGTCGTATATGCACTAATACACGATAGCGAAACAGATAAAATATTAATGGTACATAATATAGAACAAAACGTTTGGTCACTGCCGGGTGGGGCTGTTGAAAAAGGAGAAACGTTAGAGCAAGCACTAGTAAGAGAAGTGAAAGAAGAGACAGGTTTAACTGCTATAGCAGGTGGACTTGTTGCAATAAATGAGAAATTTTTTGAAGAGAAGGGACATCATGCATTATTGTTTACATTCCGAGCAAATGTTGTAACAGGTGAACTTGGTGCAGAAGATGAAGAAGAAATTTCCGCAATCGAGTGGGTGGATCGGACAATCGCAAATGAACGATTCCCATTCTATGATGGGGGATTTGAAGCATTGTTAGAAGTAGCCATTCCATATAAATTTCAACCAGAAACAAAGTGAGTGAACGAAAAAACAGGAGCCACAAGGCTCCTGTTTTCTATTCAATCGTCTTCAGTAATAGTTTCTTCAATAATGGTTTAATCTTCAGGCGTAAATCTTCGGCGTGATTTGCAACTAAGAAATGATGGTTATAAATGTTCTTCATTAATTGATAAGTTGCTTCTTTCGCTTCGCCTTCTTCGATGAAGATTCCGATTACTTCCATACCACTTTTACGAGCAAGTTTGACAGCTTCATGCGTATCTAAAATACCGTCTTGTTGATAGTCTAGCGCAGAAGGCTCACCGTCTGTAAAGACAAGTAAGAATTTATGTTTTTCTGGTCTTTTTGCAAGCTTTTCAGAAACGATACGAATAATATATCCGTCGCGGTTATCTTCTTCTTCGCGAAGCTGCATAATTTCTGGACCAACGTTTGGTAACGTTGAGTTTTTATACGTTACAACTTCATGGATAACGTTTGGCTTATCTTCAGGCTTAGCACTAGAAGCATCTTCCCAAAATCCGCTAATAGCGTGCGGGATTTTTAAAGATTTCAACGCTTCATGGAATAGGACCACACTCTTTTTCGTTTCTTCCATTTTGTTATACATAGAACCAGAGCAGTCCACTAGTAGCTGGAATGCTACGTCAAGTTCTTGTGATTCTTGTCCTTTTTTATAAAACATGCGCGGCTGCTTTTCAGTATAAATACGAAGGAATTTCTTACGAAGTCTTCCATAATATTTATCACTATTTGCATTCGTTTTATTTTCAATCGTTTTTTCGATAATTTTCTTTAATTCTTTTACATCTTTATTAACGACTGATTTGATAGCTTGGTAATCTTTTTTCTCATCGGTATTTGCTTTGCGAGCTTCTTTAAATGTATGAGAAGCACCTACATTATACTTACCGTATGCACCCTCGTTTTGGCTAGAAGCGTGTGAAGCTCTTGCTTCTTCTGTATCAGCGCCATCAAAGTTGGATTGTGTACTCTTTTGAGAAGTACCTTGTACAGAACCAAGTGCTTGGTCGCCATCTTCGGATTCACGAGCGGTATCACCCATCATATTTGTTTTTGTTCCGCTTTCTAAATCAAAGCGTAAAAAGTTCTCGTTTTCATTGTTTTTATTTTCACGGTGCCATGTCGAGAAGCTTTCATCCATTTTGTTTTTGTTATCATCGTCATCTATGATTTGTGTATCATCATTTGCTAATTTTTCAGCGCGACTGTCTTTCTCATCTGCAATCACAGATAAATAAAGCGGTGCATGTCCGAAATAATTATTAAGCATATCACTTTCAAGAAGTCCTTCTAAACGATAGCGAATTTTCTCAACGATATACATAATGTCTTCTGTATTACGAGCTTGGAATGTTTCATGCAAAATTGCTTCAATTTGCTCGAAGTATTCATTATTAAACATTTCATATTTATCGCTCGTTAATGAAAGATAGCATAGACAAAATAGACGATCACCGTGATAGTTACGAACACGGTTTATTTCATTTTGTGAGCCAAAGTAATTGCGGTACATTTCTTTTCGGCGTTTAAAAATATGCTTTGTGCCAGGTCGTAAATTTTTGACGATTTCCTCAACACGTAAATCTTCTAATAGAACAAATAATTGTGTTAAAAACTTTTTTAGAGGCGATTCTTGTAATTCAATCGCATAAGAACGAATTAAAGTCATGTCCGAGTAATGTTTATTACCAAGTGCTTTCAAAAACACTTCGCTTTTTAATCCGATTACTGTATCCTCTTCTTTTCGATCATCCCAAAAGTGACTAATGACAACCTTTTTTTCAATTTCGTCGTAGTATGCTTTATAGCCATACTCAAGATAGGCATCGTCTTCTTTTAGAAGAGCATACATTAAGTTTTCCATTTGTAGAAACAGCGACGCATCAATTTTTTTGTCACTAAAAATTTGTCTCATGAATTATCCCTCAAAGAAATAACTTTCTGCTAATTCACGGACAGTCATTTGTTCTGTTTCATCGTTTAATTTTGCGATAATACTACGTTCAATTGCACGCATAACAGGAATATATACCCCTAAATCACATGCATCGATAATGCCACGAATACTAGCCGCTTCTTCACTTACGCGCCCATCACGAGCTAAAGGCATAAGATCGCTTGCAAATGCAACGAACTTTTCAATTGTTGCAACATCATTTAATTTTGATTCAGATAGTAATAGCTCTTTTAATGTATCACCTTGAATGTAAGGAACTTCAATAATAACGAAACGGTTTTTTAATGCTTCGTTTAGTTCACTTGTACCAACGTAACCTTCGTTAATCGCAGCAATTACGCGATATTCGTCATCACCGTATACAACTTCTTGTGTAAATGGGTTTGTAATCATTTTACGGTAATCTAACGCACCGTGAAGAAGTGGTAACGTTTCAGGTTTTGCCATATTGATTTCATCAATATATAGGAAATGACCGTTCTTCATTGCTTTCATAAGAGGACCGTTAACGAACGTAACTTCAGATGCTCCGTCTTTCGTTTGTAATGTGTTGTATCCTAAAATACCTTCCACATCTAAATCGACAGAACAGTTAATGCTATGCATTGGTTTTTGGAATAAAGAAGAAAGAGTTTCCGCTAGTACCGTTTTACCACTACCAGTTGGTCCTTTTAATAGAATGTTTTTACCAAGTAAAAGTGCTGTAATGGCATCTTCGATAATGCTGTTATCAGATGCTTTATATATTTTCTTTCCAATTAAATGTGCATTTTCACCAGCTTCTTGTTTATTCTTTTCGTGAATTGTAGAAAGCTGCTGTTTTAAATCAGCGTGTATATGAAATTGTTCTAACATGTATTTCCCACCTAACATTATTTTCATAAAGTAATACATCTTATGATAACGTGTTTTAATATGGTATGCAAAGAAAAGGAGAGGGGGGAAATGCAAAAGAAAAAGCAATCAATAGTATATTGATTGCTTATAGTAAAGGAGAAATGAGTCGCATGAGAGACTCTAATATTCGTTTTTTGATACTTCTTTTTTGGAACGAATTCCACTTAATTTCAGTGGAATGCTTAAAGTCTTCTTCAAAATCACGTTTAATATCATGAACGGTTTCTGATTCATAAAGTACACTAATAATTTCATAATTTAATTCAAAGCTACGTACATCCATATTTGCTGTTCCAATTGTCGCTATTTTATCATCAACGAGTACAACTTTCGCATGCATAAAACCATCTTTATAACTGTAAATGGAAGCACCAGCTTTTAAAAGTGGAGTGAAATAGGATTGAGATGCTTGATCACTAATAATACTATCACTTTTACCTGGATATAAAATGCGTACATCTATGCCGGAAATTGCACTTAAGCGTAATAATGTTAAAGTTTCTTGATCTGGAATAAAGTATGGTGTAGCGATCCAAATAGATTTTTTAGCAGATCCCATAATAGCTAGTAATGTATTACGAATACTTTTATCATCTGAGCTTGGTCCACTTGCTACAATTTGAACAGCACCTTCTGCATCCGAAATTTCTTTACCTGGGAAGTATTGTTTATTCATAAATTGGTCCCAAGAATAGTTATTTAATCCACTAGAGGCATAGAGCCAATCTTCTAGAAAGATTGCTTGTAATTTATATAATGCTTTTCCTTCTATTTTTAAATGACTGTCTCGCCAAACGGGGAATTTTTTTGAACGGCCAAGATACTCATCACCGACGTTGAGTCCCCCGGTAAAACCAATTTCTCCATCTACAATAACGATTTTTCGATGGTTACGATAATTGACCGTTTCAAGTAACCAAGCTGAAAAAATAGGGTCAAATTCTACAATTTCAATTCCAGATTCTTTCATAGGCTGTAAAAAGCGTCTTCTTAACGTGTTACTTCCGAGTCCATCATAAAGGAAGCGTACAATAACACCGTCTTTTGCCTTCTTTATTAAAGCATCCCGAACTTTTGTACCAATCTCATCAGATTTATAAATATAGTATTGAATATGTATATGGTGTTTTGCATGCTCAATAGCTTGCAGAATTTCTGAAAATGTTTGATCACCGTTTGTTAAAAGTTTTGTGGTCGTTCTATCTGCGGCAGGACCGCCTCCAAATTTTTGTACGACTTCTGTTAAATGTACGGAACGTTCATGTAAAGGAACTGTGAGTGACAATTCTAGTCGTCGTCCTTCTAAAATTTCACGGAATAATTTTCTTTGTTCTTCTGAGCGGTGGAGATGTTTTTTTCTTCTCCAACGGCTACGCCCAAAAATAGAGTATAAAAGCACACCGACAACAGGAAGAAGTGCTAATACTAAAAACCATGCTAAGGTGCTTTGCGGGGATCTATTTTCGATAAAAATAACGAATGAAATTCCTACGATTGTAATAGACCATAGGACACCCACAAATGTATATAGCGAAATAACCGATGTATTTAAAAGGAAAAGAACGATAGATACAATTGTAAATACTAATAATAATTGAACGATAGGCTTCTTCATTTCTATAAAATTCCTCTAATCTTTCTTAAATATAGACTTCTTATATAAAAGGTGTAATCCGACATTCCTATTATAAAGCGTTTTGTTTTTTTTACAAAATATAGACATTTTCCCCATGCTTTCCGCATTTGTCCTACATACAGTATATTGTTACGTTTTTATCCCACTATTTGCTGGTTAATGATCAGTGTAGGAGGGACAAAAACCTTGCCTCTTATATAGGAAAGGGAATGAGGTTTCTTTCCTGGATTTGTAGCAGGTGTATTATGAAGCCCAGGATATGGTTATCCATATTATGCGGATTCTTCTTATTAAGGTGAGAAAATGGAAAGGAGAGGGGAATAATGAATTATATAGAAAATAACGGATTGTATTATCGTCATAATCATGGAGGGCACCATCATAATGGCGGACATAATCACCATGGTGGACATAATCACCATGGTGGACACAATCATTATGATCATCATCATCACGGTGGTGGATGGGGCTGGGGTGGCGGCTCGTGGGGCGGTGGATTTTTCCCAGGAAGTTTTGCTGGAGGCGTGTTAGGTGGGCTTACAGCTGGCGCATTAACGGGTGCAGCAGGTGGAGGTTACTATCCAGCACCGTACCCAGTAACATATCCAGCACCATACCAGGGTTATCAGCAAATACCATATCAGTATTAGACTAAAAAAGAGGATATCCTCTTTTTTAGTCTAATACTATATTTATAAAATACTTCCAAAATTAAGGTGGAAATATGTTAATATTTTATTATTGTAATTCAGTATATTAAATGCAAATTTTGATTTTATCCCGCTATTTGTGGGCAGTAAAACTCCCACCTCAAAATTCAGCTGGAGCAAAGAAGTTAGGTGGAGGCCCTGCTTCCCGTAAACGCCCGATTGGTGAAGGCTAATAATCAGTGGATGATGAACAAAAAACCACTGATTAAAGTTTCACTTTATATTATTATTTGTGAATAGTTGCATTTTATATTTTAAGCTCTATTTCATTATGTATCGGCAGTTGGATTTACATCTTAACATTTCATAAAATAAAAGAGATTAGGTGTGAGGTCACATTAATAGGGAGTAGAGGCTAATATTGGTGGAATTGTCACTTTAAAAATTAAAAAAATGTAAGAGAATACGGTATAATACGTTTAGATAAATAGAGAGATGAGAAGCTTCTACTATCATTAAAATAGCACCATATTGCTTTTTTTTATAAATAATATTATGTTATTTTAATCGGCCTATTTAGAAAAAATTTGTGATTTATGTAAAGGCATATTGTTAGAAAATGAAATGTCTCTATTTCTATGAAGAGAAACGAGTTGTGTTTTAGTCAGATAGGAAGCAAGGAGAGATGCGCATGCTAGAACAAAGAGGTCATGCATTATATGACTCTTCATTGCAAGATTTAAAATTAGCATTAGATGAGTCTTCAATTGTTGCTATTACAGACCGAAATGGTCGTATTACATATGTGAATGATAAATTTTGTGAAATCTCAAAATATAAAAGAGAAGAGTTAATAGGAAAAGATCACCGTATTTTAAATTCTGGATATCATCCGAAAGCATTTTTTCAAATTTTATGGAAGCGTATTTTGAGTGGGAAAGTTTGGACGGGAGAAATTCGAAATCAAGCAAAAGATGGTACGTATTATTGGGTTAAAACAACAATTGTTCCATTTTTAAATGAAAAGGGAGAACCCTATCAATTTATTGCAATTCGAAATGATATAAGTAGTAGGAAAGAAGCAGAACAAAGATTACGATTAAGCGAAAGTCGTTATAGGGAACTTGCTTATCACGATGCGTTAACAAGTTTACCAAATCGTTTACAGTTAATTACGACTGTAAATAAGATGATTGCAGAGAAAATAGAGTTTGGCATGATTTACTTTGATTTAGATCGTTTTAAATTAGTGAATGATACGTTAGGTCATATGCTAGGAGATTTACTTTTAAGTGAAGTCGCCTCACGCTTGCATTATGTGCTAGGAGAGAAAGATGTTCTGGCTAGGCTGGGTGGCGATGAATTTGTGTTGTTAACAAAAACTCATACACAAGATGAGATGCGGCAGTTAGCGACATCGGTATTGTCATGTTTTCAGGCACCATTTATGCTTGAAGGTCATGAAGTATATATTTCAGCTAGTCTAGGACTTTGTTCCTATCCGCAAGATGGAAAAGACGTTGAAACATTATTGAAAAATTCGGATTTAGCCATGTATAGTGCGAAAGAGCAAGGAAGAAATGCGGCGTGCTTCTTTACAGATGAATTACGTGCGAAAATAAACCGTAGAATGAAAATAGAATTTGCTTTGCAAAAAGCAATTCGTGACGAAGAATTAAAAGTGGCATTACAGCCCATTATTGATTTGAAAACAATGAAATGTACTGGTATTGAGGCTTTAGTACGTTGTAATACAGAAGAAGGTCCTATTTCACCAAGTGAATTTATACCTGTAGCTGAAGAGTGTGGACTTATTATAAAACTAGGAGACTGGGTACTAGAAAAATCATGCCGACTGTTTAAAACTTTACCAGAGCGTCAAGAGGGACTGAAGTTATCTGTTAATTTATCAATACAACAATTGATGCAAAAGCAATTTATTTTATCCGTTCGTAGTATATTGAAGCGAACAGGATTTCCACCAAGTCGTTTAATATTAGAAATAACAGAAAGTATAGCTGTACGTCATTTTGATTATATTATTGCTACATTACAAGAATTAAGAAGTATGGGGATTTTAATCGCCTTAGACGATTTCGGAACAGGATATTCCTCATTATATTATTTAAAAAAACTCCCACTTGATATTGTAAAAATTGATCGTAATTTTATTCGTGAGTTTCATTATGATCATGCACAACCTGAGCGAACGATTGTAAAATCGGTTATTGAGATTGCCCATAGTTTAAATTTATTAGTGGTTGCTGAAGGGGTAGAAACGGTAGAACAAGAAAGTTTATTACAATCAATGGGTTGTGACTTTGTACAAGGTTTTTATTATGCGAAACCGTTAGATGTAGGTGAGCTAAAAGGAAAGTTATTAACTGATTTTTAATAAAAAAAGAGAAGCGGAAAGCTTCTCTTTTTTTATTATTTTTTTTGTGAATCTTTCATTAAAATTGGATAAAGAATAAGGCCTAATACAAACAACCCAATTCCTAAGAAGAACGTTTTTAAATCAGCAGTTCCTGTTTTGATAACCCAAATGGAATATAAAAATGCTAGTGCAGTAATGATACCATCTTTTATTCGAGATCCAGGCATTATATCATACGTTTCCCCCGTAATAACTAATTTTAATTGATACAAGGTAGAAACAAGATATGGGATTAAATATGCTAATGTCGCTACAACAATAGCGAAATTATATGCTTCGGAAACAGTACCAGAAATCGTTGAAAATAAGAAAATTTGTGTCATTACATTTGTAATAAGTAATGATTTTGAAGGGCTTCCTTTTTTATTTGTTTTTCCGAAAAACTTAGGGAAAAGCCCATTTTTTGCTGCTTGGTAAGGTACTTCTGAGCTAACAACGATCCATCCTACAGTAGAGCCGAATAAAGATACGAGTGCAAGTAAGGCCATTATATAAGCGCCTTTACTACCAATTGCTAAATTTAATGCATCTACTAATGGCTTTTGAGATTCTTTTAAAACATCTTGCGGAAGAGCGCCCATTGTTAGTAGAGTAATTGCCATGTAAATAAGAAGAGCAATAATTAATCCGAAAATCGTTGCTTTTTTAACATCACGCTGAGATTTTGCACGATTAGAAAGCATAACTGCTGACTCAATACCGATGAACGCCCAAAGTGTTGCAATAGCCGCTGAATTTATTTGTCCGCCTAATGAAATGGCTTGTCCAGATTCATTCATAAATGTTTGACCATCCCCGAAATTAGAGGCATTGAAAATGAATAGTGTGATTACAATAAACATTGTAAATCCGATGATTTTTGCAATAGTAGCAAGAAGGTTCATATTTCCTGCTCTATCAATATTTTGAGAAAGAATATATTGAATTCCCCATAACATAAGGCTACATACGAGGAAAGTTAACCCTTTTCCAAGTTCTAGTGAAAATCCGTTTGTTGAAAAGAGAATTTGCTTACTTTGTAAAACTGGAAAGAATGTTGATAAATATCCAGCAAAGGAAATAATAACAGATGCTGTAGCAGCCCAGTTAGCAGCCCAATATCCCCATGCCATACTATATCCTGCAACCTTACCTGCCTTTTGGGATGTAAACATTGCTTGGGCATAACTTTGTGGTCCGGCTTTTAATTCTGGTTTTCGAATTGCTAAATTTCCAAATACGAGTGCAATCATAAATACACCAAGACCTGTAATACTCCATGCAAGTGTAGAACCCATTGGACCTGATACGTGTGCTAAATTTGCTGGGAGCATAAATACGCCACCGCCAACCATATTCCCGATAACAAAAGCTGTTAAAACCCACAATCCCCATTTTTTCGTTTCCATTTTTGTTAACTCCTTTGTAGTAAGTTTTGCTTAAACATCATTTTTTACTAGCTTTTTGGCAATAAAAAAAGAGCCATGTAGATAAAAAATACCTACATGGCTCTTCGCCTAACGTAGGTACAACGGGAATAACCCTTGTACCTACGCGTAATTTTTCCGCTAGGTTTCAAGGGTTACGTATGATGATGATGTTTTTGTGCAAATGTAACTACAATTGTTGTATAAGTAAGCATAGTTCTTTGCTCCCTTTCTCCTCTGATTTTGAAGTTAGTATACTACATGTTTTTTTGAATGAAAAGAAAAATATAAATTTTTTTATAAAAATACGTATCATTGGTTAAATATTTACCTATATTTTTCTTGTACTGGAAAATAAGTGATAGATTGGCAGAAGAGTGTAGCGTGGTATAATACATATAGAATTAGAAGGTGACAAGGGGCTATTGTAGATGATGAGTAAGTATGAACAAATTTATACAGAAATCAGTAAGTCTATTGATAATAAACAATTAAAAGAGGGATGCAAAATCCCATCAGAAACTGAATTGATGAGGCAGTATGAAGCAAGCCGAGGCACTGTAAGAAAAGCGGTAGATTTATTGCAAGAGCGTGGATATGTTCAGAAAATACATGGAAAAGGTGTTTTTGTTTTAAAGCGAAAAAACATTGAGTTTAATTTTGGCGGTATAGTAAGTTTTCAAGAAGAAAATGAGCGTTTAGGACGCCATTGTATTACAGAAGTCGTGGAAATAGAGAAAGTAAAAGCGACAAAAGAGGTAGCAAAGTTATTAAACGTGAAAGAAAAAACGGAAATAGATCATATTAAGCGTGTACGAAATATTGATGGAGAAAAAGTAATTTTGGATATCAATCATTTTGTATCGGAATATATTCCTGGATTAACGAGTGAAATTGCGGCGGAGTCCATTTATAAATACATTGAGAAAGAACTAGGTCTTCATATTAGTTACTCACAGAGGGTAATTGAAGTGCAACCATGTACAGAGGACGATAGAAAGTATTTAGATTTAAATGGAACAGACTATGTTGTCGTTGTGAAAAACTTTACACATTTTTATGATGGAAGTCAGTTCGAATATACAGAATCACGCCACCGCTTAGATATTTTTCATTTTTCAGATGTGGCGCGGAGGAAGTAAAGAGATGGAACAAAATATTGTTTCATCTCTTTTTTTATAAAAAAATCACCAACTCGTATATACGAGTGTTGACTAACTTATATATACGAGTTAATATGTAAGTGTAAACGGTATCAAAAAAAGAAAAGAGGGACGGGAATATGGGGAAAGACTATCGTAAAACAGCGGAAGAAGTGTTGCAGTATATTGGTGGGAAAGACAATATTGAACAAGCTGCGCACTGTGTAACGAGGCTCCGTATCGCTTTAAAAGATGAAAGTAAAATAGATAATGATAAATTGCAGTCTATTTCATTAGTGAAGGGAGCATTTCATAACGCTGGGGTATTTCAAATTGTAATCGGTCCAGGGGACGTAGATCGTGTTTACGCTGAATTGATAACGCTTGCAGGTATGGAGGAATCGACAGTAGCTGACGTAAAAGATTCTGGAAACCAAAAGTTAAATCCAGCTCAAAAATTTGTAAAAGTATTTTCAGATGTATTTATGCCGATATTACCAGCGATTGTAACAGCCGGTTTACTGATGGGGATTAACAATTTATTAGGGGCAAAGGACTTATTTTTTGATGGTAAAAATTTATTAGATGTTTATCCGAACTTAGGAGGGCTTTGGGATTTAATTAATATGATGGCCAATACAGCATTCGTATTCTTACCGGCACTTGTTGGTTGGTCAGCGACGAAGCGTTTTGGCGGTAGTCCAATACTAGGTATTGTTATGGGATTAATGCTTGTGCATCCGGCCTTATTAAACGCGTGGGATTATGGAAAAGCAGCGACTGGTTTAGAGGGACAAAAGATTGAGTACTTCGATATTTTAGGACTGTTTCAAATTGAAAAGGTAGGGTATCAAGGTCAAATTCTACCGGTTTTAGTAGCGGCATTTGTCTTAAGTAAAGTGGAAATCTTCTTAAAGAAACATGTACCAAATGCGATTCAATTATTAGTTGTACCAATTACAACAATCGTTGTAACAGGTGTGTTAGCATTGGGAATTATCGGTCCAGTTACACGTCATATTGGAGATTTATTAACAGCTGGATTAGTAGGTGTATATGAAACAGTACCAGTAGTTGGAGCAGTACTATTTGGAGCATTATATGCACCGCTCGTAATTACAGGTATGCATCATATGTTTATTGCTATCGACTTACAATTAATTGCACAACACGGCGGTACATTCATTTGGCCGATGATTGCTCTTTCTAACATTGCACAAGGTAGTGCGGCACTAGCAATGTTCTGGATTTCTAAAAATCAAAATGATAAAAGTATGGCATCCACATCAGCAATCTCAGCATATTTCGGTATTACAGAACCAGCTATGTTTGGTGTAAACTTACGAAATAAATTCCCGTTCTATGCAGCGATTATAGGGTCGGCTGTGGCAGCGATATTTATTACGTTAAATGGTGTATTAGCACCTGCTATTGGAATTGGCGGATTGCCAGCATTTATTTCTATCATTCCGAAATCGATTCCAATGTTTATCGTAGGAATGATTATCGCAGTTGTAATTCCATTTACGTTAACATGGTTATTTGCAAAACGAGTAAAACAGAAGTAGGAGGAAGTTAAACATGAAGGATTGGCATAAAAGTGTAGTTTATCAAATTTATCCGAAGAGCTTTAATAGCTATTACAATAAAGAAACCGGTGATATAAAAGGAGTTACAGAGAAACTAGATTATTTAAAAGAACTCGGAGTAGATTATATTTGGTTAACACCGATATACCAATCACCACAAAATGATAATGGATACGATGTAAGTGATTACTACAGTATTGATCCATCTTACGGAACGATGGAAGAGTTTGAAGAGCTTTTAGAAGAAGCAAAGGCACGTAACATTGAAATCATGCTTGATATCGTTGTAAATCACAGTTCGACGGAGCATAAGTGGTTTAAGGAAGCAAAAGAAGATAAAAATAGTCCATATCGTAATTACTATATTTGGCGTGATGAAGAAAATAATTGGCAATCTAAGTTTGGTGGGTCTGCTTGGAAATATGATGAGAAGACAGAGCAATATTTTTTACATCTATTTGATGAGACGCAAGCTGATTTAAATTGGGAAAATGAAAAACTTCGTGAAGAAGTATATGATATGATGCGCTTTTGGCTTGATAAAGGGGTAACAGGATTCCGATTAGATGTAATTAACTTAATTTCAAAAGACCAAAGTTTCTTGAATGATGACGGTAGTACTGCGACAAGTGATGGGCGTAAATATTATACGGATGGTCCACGCGTCCATGAATATTTACAAGAGATGAACCGAAATGTTTTTGAAGGGAAAGATGTAATTACAGTTGGAGAAATGTCATCTACGACAATTGATAATTGTATTAAATACTCAAACCCTGAGCGTAATGAACTAAGTATGACGTTTAGTTTCCATCATTTAAAAGTAGACTATCCAAATGGTGATAAGTGGACGAAAGCGGCTTTTGATTTTATTAAATTAAAAGAGATTATGTCTAATTGGCAAATTGAAATGCAAAAGGGCGGAGGATGGAATGCATTATTCTGGTGTAATCATGACCAGCCTCGCATTGTGTCACGCTTTGGAGATGATGGGAAATACCGAAATGAATCTGCTAAAATGTTAGCGACAGCTATGCATATGTTGCAGGGCACACCTTACATTTATCAAGGGGAAGAAATCGGTATGATGAATCCTAAATTCGAGTCCATCGAGCAATATCGTGATGTGGAATCGTTAAATATATATGATATAAAGCTAGAAGAAGGAATATCAAAAGAAGAGATTATAGGAATTTTAAAACAAAAATCTCGTGATAATTCCCGTACTCCGATGCAGTGGAATGGAGAGGTGAACAGCGGTTTTACAACGAGTACACCTTGGATTTCCGTGGCTGATAGTTATACAGAGATTAATGTAGAAAAAGCGTTAGAAGAGAAAGAATCTGTATTTTATCATTATAAAAAACTAATTGAACTAAGAAAAACATATGATGTTATTACAGAAGGGGAATATGCTATTTTAGATGAAAATCATCCTAAGATTTGGGCATATACACGCACTGTAAATGATGAAGTATTACTTGTTATAAATAACTTCTATGGAGAAGAAATAACGTATTCTGTACCAGTGCATGTTCAATTGGATGGTATGAAACAAGAAGTAGTATTATCAAATTATAAAGATTCAAGTACGGATATTACGAAGCTTAATTTAAGACCATATGAATCAATTGTATATCGATATACGAAATAAAAGGTTGTATGCCGCCGGCATACAACCTTTCTACTTTAGGACACCGCTATATAAAATGTTTACGTCTACTTCTGGTTTGAATTTTACTTTTGCATAATCTTTATTCCAATTTTTTTTCTTCCATAAATCAGGATGATAAGCGATAAGGTGTCTGCCAATCCCGAAAGCATCACAATTTGCTTTTTGTAACTTTTTCGTTATCTTTTGAGCTTCTTTTGTAAGCTGTTTAGACAGTTCTTTATTTAGTTTTTTTCTTTCATCCATCTTGTAAAGATTATCTCTTGGAGCTTCAAGGGCGATTACTTGCAGTTTCAGTTTTAGATGGGCGTAAACATTTCCTTTTTTGTCAGTTGTTATATTCAAGTCTCTTTTTAGTTTCCGATTGCTAATTTCCATTGTTAAATAATCAGATGTCTTCTCTGATTCATCGCTAGTAAGTTTTTGAGTTATACGGGCACTTGTTCCCATTTTTCCGGTTAATAACACGAATAAAACAGAGTGTTTCAAAGGTAAATGCCCAGTTAATTTATCATTGTTAAATAAAGCTAACCCGTTTGTAATTACTTCTTTTCCTTTTATTTTTATAGAAGGGAGGGTGAAATCTTTACCGGGATCTAACATTTTTGTAGCGGCTGTTTCTAAAGTTTCTTTTGGAAATACACTCATATCTTCTAAGCTTTTCACTTTTTTCTTTAGAAAATCTCCAATTAGTAAATTTCCTACTTTCTTTTTTCCGAGTATCTCGGATGTTTCACCATCTACTGCAATAAGTTTTACTAAAGCAGTTGGGTTTGTTGGGTCCCGAAAGCTGACATCTAAATAGGGTAGTATACCTTTTTTTAGAATTTTGGTTCCTAGTAATTGAACACCATATTTGAAATAGCGAATATTTCCAGTCACATTTTTTTTTAGGGCATCGCTTGTATCCCTTATGTTATGCCCGGTTGCTGAATGTATTTCATTCTCGAATGAAGATTGTTCTCCGCTTGAACTTTTTACGAGCTCGATTGTTTGCTGGAGTTTATTCTCTTCTGTAATATCAGATCCAATACTATAAGCTAACCTTGCCTCCCTTAATGGTTCTTGATCCCAACAGCCAGAAAGGAGTGAACTAGTACATAATATAAAAAGTAATTTAACTCTTTTTTTGAACATACTGTTCTCCTTTCTTGTTTCTTATTACTGAATAAAGTAAAAATAAAAGAGGGAGGACAACTATGAAAATATAGGTGAACTTATCAGTGAAAGTTGCAATTACTTTTAATTGTTCAGGTGTGTCTATAAATAAGGCGACGCTAAAAGAAATAAGTCCAACAATAGGGACAGCTGTTTTATGATTAGCAAGGTTGAATATATGTCCAATTCCTATAGAAGCAGCACAGTAATAACTAGCAATAGAAGCTACAACAGTTATCATCCATATTGGGATGAATAGTAAATCGGTTCGGTCTATAATCCCAATATGCAGAGAACGCAATAAGTAAGCAACTGGCTCTGGAATAAGTTCAACTTGTTTTGGACTAAATACGATAAAGCAAATCCAAACAGTAAAAGTATAAAAAAGAGTTACAAATCCATTAGCGATAGAAATTGCTTTCAGTTTTGCCACAGAACTCCCGTTTACTTTTGGGAAAGCGATAAGAATAATCTCAAAACCATACATAGCTGTAATGGTTTCTTTTGATGCTTGAATAATATTCCACCATCCGGCTTCTGTAATTGGAAAAATGTAAGAAAAATCAGCTCGTGTAAGCCCTAGGGCAATTAAAAGAGCCATTGGTAAAATGAGAATAGAAGCCATGACGTAAAACCGTACGATGACTTTGAACGTATTATAAGCTATGTAACAACAAGCTATTGTAAATAGCATGAGGGTGGCATACCAAGGAGTTGCTTGTAATATCCAAACTTTAATGACATTACAAGCATTTAACATAACCGTCATACCGATAAGGGTAAAATAAAAAACATAAGCAAAACCTAATAGTTTTCCAAACTTATTCCCAAATAGCATACAAACACTTTCATACATATCTGCATCAGGAAATCGTTTTAAGAAAAGCCACATAAGTAAAATAATAAGTTGAATTGCAAGACCAGCGATGAGAGCAGAAATCCATCCGCCACCTTTCGCTATTGGATGAAGACGGTTTGGTAGAGAAAGTATACCAACTCCGATTTGGCATTGAATAACGAAAAAGGTAAATTGAACAAGTGAAATTTTACTTTGCGTGTTTGTCACCGTTCTCATCCTCTCTCGTTACATGTTGTCGTTGCATTTTTTTCGGTTTTGAATCATGTGGTCGTTCCCAAAACGACCAAATTGGTAGTCGTACAAAAGAGTCTTTCATATCTTTTATCCGCATCGGAGCAACAGGAGAAAGATAGGGGGTATGAAATGAATGTAACTGGCATAAATGAACGAAAGTTATAATGAGACCGAATGATATTCCTACATAGCCGAATATGGCAGCAAGGAGCATTAACGGAAAACGAAGAATCCGAACTGCGGAACTCATATCATTTGATGGAACAAGAAAAGATGAGATTGCAGTTAAAGCTACAACGATAATCATTGTATAAGAAACGAGACCGGCTTTTACAATTGCATCACCAATTACTAAACCACCTACAATACCGATTGTTTGTCCAACTCGGCTTGGCAAGCGAATACCAGCTTCCCGTAATAATTCAAAGATTAATTCCATTAAGAGAGCTTCAAAAATAGGAGGAAGTGGCACTTTTTCTAATGAAGCTTTAATCGTATAAACAAGTTCGAGCGGCAACACATCAGGATGAAAAGCAACTGTTGCGATATATATAGCGGGCAAGAGAAAGGCAATCAAGAAACTGACTAAGCGAATCATTCGGATGAAAGAACCGACAATCCAGCGGTTATTATAATCATCTGGTGATTGATAGAAAGCAAATAACGTAACAGGAACGATAAGTGCAGTTGGATCTCCATCAGATAAAATAGCAACTCGTCCTTCCATTAAATTTGCTGCGACTCTATCTGGACGCTCTGTATTTAATTGTTGCGGAAAGGGTGAGAAAGACGTATCCTCTATAAATTCTTGTATATATCCTGGAGGCATAAGTGCATCTGTCTTAATCGTTTCTAACCTTCTTTTTACTTCTGTAACTAGATCGTCATTAGCTATGTTTTGCATATAAGCAATTGCCACTTTCGTATGCATTTCTTCACCGAGTGTGAAATATTTAACGACGACATGTGGACTTTTTATGAGTTTACGAATAGAAGCTAAATTGGTTGCTAAATCTTCTACGAAACCAGTATGCGGCCCACGTACAATCCCTTCATTATCAGGTTCTGTTATATCTCGCTTTAACGATAGAGCTGTTTCGAAAATACAAAAACTGTCGACCTGTTCATGAAAATATAATGATTTTCCTTGTAATAAAAGCTGTACCCCATAATTTAAATTCGTTTCTTTCTTCATATTTAATGTAGAAAAAGCTTTATCTAAAGACAAATCAGACCGCGTTAATAATGGCTCAAGAGCTAATTGATGAATTAAATTTGGATCTGATAAAGATTCGATATATAAAATTGTTCCTTTTCCGTTTTGAAAAGGGATATCTAATTTTTTTATATCATCTGAGTGACAGAGCTTATTTTCAATGTAATTAATATTTTCCGGAAGTGATGGAAACATATGCTTTTTGTTATTATCTTGTTGTGAATTCTTCTGTTCGGCCATACTTTCCATCACCTTTTCATTGAAATCATTTCTGTTAATTTTTGCTTTTTGTGAGAAAATTATGCTTGGATTATTTGAAAAAAGTAGCTTGAAAGTTATGTTACGTCATCTTTTATACTAAAGAAAATAGGATATAGGGGATGGAAAGAAAGCGTATATTAAATTAGCGATATTAATATATATCTTTTGTACTATAGAGGATAAGCCTAGCGGTATGCATAATTACATCGTTTGATGAATAGGAAATTTATGAGAATCGATTTATACTAGTATTGTGTCTTGCCTTTTTAGGTGTAGTACACAGCCGGTGATTGGCTAGTGGAGGTTTTTCCATTTTGCCAGTGCCGGTTTTTTGTTGGATAATAGAGAAAATATATAAGAAGGAAGGGATCGTTTTGAAAGATGTAGATTCTATTTCTATGAGAGAAAAAGTTGCTAGCTTTTATCTTTATTTCATTTCTTTTTTTGGTTTAATTACTATAACTATCTCTTTACTTGAAATTAAAATCCCTTCTCATCTAACAATACTAGTATTGTTAGTACTGTTTATGGGGATCACAGAGTATTTTCCTGTACGATTTTGGAGGGGAGTAAGTTCACTTAGCTTTCCGATTATTTATTCTATGCTTTTGTTGTTTGGGACACATATAACCGCGCTCGCTCTTGTATTTGTTACTTTAATTATTCATCTGCTTCGGCGTTCTCCAATGGAAAGGATGCTTTTTAATAGTACACAGCATGCTCTTAGCCTTGTGTTAGCAGAATGGTTTTCTAGCAAATGTATGGTGTGGTTTTCCAGTGTAATAAATATGGAAGTTTTATATGAGAACTTATTATTTTTACTATTGTTTAGTATATTTTTCTGTTTTTTCAACAATCTCTTTTATGATTTACTAATGGTACTTCTTCCTCAGACATATTCGATACATCGATGGAATCAAAAAAATATATCAGTCTTTTTTTGTGAAAGTTTTTGTCTATTCTATGCCGTTCTTATACACATATTAGATAGCCAATATTCTTTAGAGCTAAAAGGAATTATTGTTTTGTTCTTTTTCTTCCCACTTGTGGCAATCTCTATCATTAGTTCATTTTCTGCACGAATACGGATGGAAAAAGAAAGATTGTACGAATTTTTTCTTATTACGACAGAAATAAGCCGTGGATTATCTGGAGGAAATCTTCAGCACATAAAAAAATCACTTAAAGGATTTCTAGGGATACAAGCATATGTATTATGGACAAAAGACGAGGGAGAATGGAATATACAGTTGAGGGATGGGAAATTGAAAAATGATATAACTGATTATTCCGACGGGAAAGGAGAGTTCTGTGAAATAACTGAAAATACTGTTTTTAATAATTGGAAGGTTGGTACAGCACCAGGAGATGGGGTGTTTGAGGATGTTATACGTTCTTTAGTTTATTTCCCTCTTATTGTAAATAATGAGTTGATCGGGATGTTTGTTGCAGGTAAAAGTAGAGGTGCTGGTTTTTTCCCAGAAGATGTGCAGTTGTTAGCGACATTTTCCAACCAATTAGCTAACATAGTTAAAACAAGAATACTTATTTCTGAACAAGAAAAAAGGATGATTTTAGAAGAAAGAAATCGAATTGCACGCGAGATTCATGATGGTATTGCACAAGCTTTGGCTGGAGTGATATTTCAACTAGAGTCCGCTCAGAAAAAATACCATGATAAACCTATTGATATGCAGCAAGTAGTCGAAAAAAGTATAAAGGATTTAAGGGAAAGCTTAGGAGAAGTTCGCTATTCTATTTACGCTTTAAAGCCGTATCCCACACAACAATTAGGGCTTAAACAGGCGATAGCAAGTAAAATAAAATCTTTAAAACAAGAATATGAACTAGACATTACATATCATGAAAGAGGTCATTCACGTGCACTCAGCTTTTCAAAAGAAAGAGTTATTTTTGATACATTACAAGAGAGTTTACAAAACATTGTTAAACATGCACAAGCAGAAGAAATTGATGTTTTGCTAAGTTATCAAAGTGAGCACGTGCTTTTAAAGGTTAAGGATAATGGAGTTGGCTTTTCACTATTTGAGTCTATGGTTAAAACGAAGCATGAGCCACATTATGGTATATTACATATGAATGAACAAGCTGAACAACTAGGGGCTACTTTACAGATTGATAGTTCTTTAGGTAAAGGGACAGAAATTACACTGTTAATTCCAGATTCACAAACAAGGGGTGCGTAAAATGATTAAAATATTAGTAGTGGATGATCATGCTTTTTTACGAGACGCAATTCGGAGCATACTAGAGGTTGAATCTGATATGAAAGTGATTGGAGAGGCGAGCTCTGGGGACGAGGTATTGGGAAAAGTAGAGGAATGTAGACCAGACTGTATTTTGATGGATATTAATCTTCCAGGGAAAAATGGAATTGAAGCTACGGGATTAGTGAAAAAAAAATATCCTAATTGCCGAGTACTTGTTTTTACAATGTATGAGCATGATGAGTATTTAATGGATGCGCTTCAGTCTGGTGCTGATGGTTATTTATTGAAGGATTCATCATCGGAGCAGGTAGTGGCAGCAATTCGAATGTTATATCGAGGCGATTCAGTTATTCATCCGCGTATGACTAAAAAATTAATTACATATCATCAGCAAAAAATGAAATTAGAATCAAATGAAAATGAACTGACGGAACGTGAAAAGGAAATTCTCTTTGAATTAGTAAAAGGGCTTAGTAATAAAGAAATTGCTGAAGCTCTATATATTAGTGATAAAACAGTTAAAATTCACATCAATAAAATTTTTAAAAAACTAAATGTAAAAAGTCGATCGCAAGCGGTGATTTATGCTGTTCGAAATCAATTGGTTCCGTTGGATTAAATAAGAGATGTTTAAAAGAACTATCGTGTTTCTTTATTCTATATTACAAAGAATAAAGGGCAAGGTAGTTCTTTTGTACTATTTGGGCATAGAATCATTAGAAAAAAATTACTCCTTTTGTTTAATATTCAGAAAAATCAAAATGTGAAATAATAAAAATAGAATTATTGCTTAACGCTACTAATAATTCATGTTGTAAATCGTTGTAGTTGGAAACAATTTATGGGGGCTTTTATAGAAAGAAGATTAGTAGTGTTGGAGATTCTCGATTATTTTAAATAGATTCAAGGTTGATAGAATTGCCAATGCTAAATAGGAGATCAGAGGATTTATTTTAGAAAAAATAATTTTAATAATAAGGAGATGCGCTATGAAGAAGGGGAAATTCGGAAAAATACTTATCGGAACGCTAACTGTTGGTATGTTAATGTCTCAAGGAATTCCATATAACGTATTGGCCGAAGAGGTAAATACAACTACTTTAACTGGGATTGATGATGCAAATGCTATATTGAAAGGTCTTACAAAGGAACAACGTAATGACTTAAAAACGTTAGATACAAAACCAGGTTTTGTTATTTCACCAGGCATCAATACAGCAAGTCCTGATAATGTGAATGTGATTGTAGAGTTTAAGCAAGCACCTAGCAAAATCGAGATGTTAAAACAAGCAGCTAAGGGGAAAAAAATAGCCCTTTCAACTGCGGAACAAAAGGTAGAAGCATCTCATAAAGAATTTAAATCAGAGTTTGAGCAGCTTCAAAAGAATAAAGATAAAGGGACGAATTTTAAATCTGCCAAAATAACAAGAGAATATAAGAATGCTTTTAATGGTGTAGCGATTTCGTTACCTGCGAATATGATTGAAGACTTAGTTCGCACTGGTATTGTTAAGCGCGTATGGGAAGATAGTGAGGTCAAAATTGATTTGCCGAAAGAAACAACTAAGACTGCTGCCGAACCCAAAATGGCAGATAGTGTACCGCAAATTGGTGTGGACAAGCTGCATGATGAAAAAATAACAGGTAAAGGAATTAAGGTAGGTGTACTGGACACAGGTATTGATTACAACCACCCGGATTTGAAAGATGCATATAAAGGATATCGTGCAAAGCAAGGTGAAGATCCAAGCAAAATAGATCCGAACTCAATAAAAGGATGGGACTTTGTTAATAATGATGCTGATCCAATGGAGACAACGTATAAGGATTGGCAAAATTCTGGAGGATATCCTGAGATTTATAATGGAAGTGCATATTATACATCCCATGGTACTCATGTAGCTGGGACAATTGCTGCAGACAAACAGAATAGTGTGGATTATGCAGTTAAGGGAGTCGCTCCAGATGTAGATTTATATTCATATCGTGTATTAGGTCCATATGGAAGTGGACAAACAAGCGGTATTCTTGCTGCGATTGATAAAGCAGTGAAAGACGATATGGATGTTATCAATTTATCATTAGGTGCGTCTATTAATGATCCTTTATATCCAACCTCTGTGGCAGTGAACAATGCCATGTTAGCTGGTGTTGTTACAGTAGTAGCGGCAGGGAACACAGGTCCAGAAGAAGGGACTCTTGGATCACCTAGTGCAGCAGCGCTTCCAATTACAGTTGGAGCAAGTGACGCTGCGATGACTATCCCGACATTTTCCGCCGATGCAGCTGATTTACATGTGGATAAAATGATGCTACTTGGAAAAAGCTTTACTGATAAGATTGAAGACTTGAAAGGTCAATCATTATCTGTTGTATATACAGGTCTTGGGAAAATAGATGATTTTAAAGGGAAAGATGTACAAGGAAAGTTAGCGCTCATCCAGCGCGGTGAGATTACATTCGATGAAAAAATTAAAAATGCTAAGGAAGCAGGTGCAAAGGCGGTAATTGTATATAACAATGTAGATGGTGAAATTACAAGTTACCTTGGGGAAAGTACTTCATCTATTCCATCGTTCCGCTTAACAAAGGCAGATGGTGAGAAATTGCAAGCAAAAGCTGTCCAAGGAGATGACTCTTTAACATTTGGAGAACTGAGTAACACAAAAACAGAAGGAGATCACTTAGCTGATTTCAGCTCTCGCGGTCCTGCAAGTAAAACAGATGATATTAAGCCGGATATTGTAGCGCCAGGTGTTTCTATTTTCTCAACTGTTCCTGAATATATTAATGATCCAAAGGATGGAGAAAATTATCCGGTAGCGTATGGACGTATGTCAGGTACATCTATGGCAACTCCTCATACAGCGGGGGTGGCGGCACTCATTTTACAAGAACATCCAAACTATAGTCCGTTTGAAGTAAAAGAAGCGCTTATGAATACTGCAGTTGACTTAAAAGAGGCACGCTCTGTATTTGAGGTAGGATCAGGCCGAATTGATGCGTATCGTGCAGTTCATGCAGATACAGCTATCGAGGTTATCGATAAAACATCAAACGTTGTAAATGATGAAGAAGTAGAAATTGAAGAAAAAACAGGGTCTATTGCATTCGGGTATAAAAACCAATTGGGAAATGGACCTATTAAAGATAGTCGAAAAGTCTTAATTAAGAACAGCAATAAAACAGACGAGAAAGAGTTTAAATTAGAAGTAGAGTTTTCACCAACAAGTGTAGGTGTGCAAGATGCAGCGAAGAATGGTGTGAAGCTGAACGTACAAGATTCTATTAAAGTAGCTCCTAGTACATCAGGGGAAATTAGCCCTGAAATTATCATTCCAGAAAACGCTGAATTTGGTAGATATGAGGGATATATTCATATTTCAAATAAAAAAAATGAAAAAGAAGTATATCAAGTGCCATTTGCAGTTAAATTCACAGAAAAAGGAATTGAATCTGTAGATTTGCTGAGAGATGCAATGGCAACAGATACATCTAACTTCCATCCATTTATGGAAAGGCCGAGTTCACCGCTGACATTTAAATTGAACAGTCCACTTGAAACTATCGATGCAGTGGTGAAGGATCGAAAAACAGGAAAGGCATTAGGAATTGTGGGGACAATTAATGCTAGCAGTCTAACACCAAATATTGAATATATCATGTTCGATGGTATGGGTGGCTATGTATTCCCGTTTACAGGAGATCCAAATCATCCAATTGGAGACAAGCGAGTTACGTTGCCTGATGGAGATTACCAACTTGATTTCATTGGATATGACAAAGAAGGGAAACCTTATACAAAAGGAGATAGCGTAATTATTGATAATATCAAACCTGAAATGAAATTTACCGATGTAAAACCTGGCGTTCATGAGGTAAATGAATCTATGTTCAAAGAAGAAGATGGTCAGCGTGCATTATGGGTACATGGTAACATTTATGATTCTACGATAGATGTATTAAAGGCAAAAGGCCTTCAGTATGACCAAAAAACTAATGAAATTGTATATTACCAAAACTCTGCTTTTCCGTCAGGTTGGTTGAATACAATTCAAGCCAATGGTGATTTTAAATTTGGTGTACTTCCAGAGGAAATCAATGAACCGCTTAATTTAAGGTTATTTGGATATGATCTTGCAACTGCATCAAATATGGCAAATGGATTTAAAGATTATGTCTTTGTTAAAGAGGGAACGGAATACGCTGTCCCAAGCTATGACAAGGATAAAGTTAAACTAGGAGAAAAAATTACATTAACTTTAAATCTTAATAATGTGAAACAACTTATGTCAGGTACATTTGAGATTCCTTATAGTAAACAGTTGTTTAAATTTGTAGATGTTAAACCAAATCCAGCACTTGCAGAATATGCAAAACAACATGGATTAAATATTAAATTAGAAGATCCAGTGATAAATGAAGAAGGAAACTGGGAAAACAAGGTGAAAGTTGGTGCATCTTTAGAAGGAACAGAATTTAAAGGTCTAGATGGAGACGCACCATTTGTAGATGTTACATTCGAGATGACGAGTGACGAGTATTTTAATAATTTAACAGCATTTGGAGTAGATAAATTCTCTTATACAAAAACAGGTGCATCAGAAGGCGTTGAGATTCCTGTGTTTAAAGATAAATCCTTTTCTATTATTTCGAAACATGCAATGGTTACAGGATATATTGGACCAGAAGCTTTCTTAACTGAAGAGGGGTATTTAGGTAAGAATGACTACACAAAACTAGGAGCAAAAGTGTATGCAGTTGGTAAGGATGGAAAGAAATATACAGGAACGGTTGATGATAATGGGCAATTTGAAATTCATAGTGTTCCAGTAAGTGATACAGAATATAATATTTTCGTAGAAATGCCAGGTCATTTAAATAGTAAATTAACTACAAAAATAGGGAAAATGCAGGATGGAGAATTAGTGGGACAAAACTTTAGAGCTGATATGGATGACAGCCTTGCAGGTGATGTAAACGGCGATAAAATGGTAGATATTCAAGATGCTAGAATAGCAGCTCTTTCATATGAAAAAGGAAAAGTGGCTGTTAAAGATGGAGATGTCAATCAAGATGGTGTTGTAAATGAAACAGATATTCGTTTTATTGAGAAGAATTTCTTGAAAAAGGGTTCAGATGCCAAAGAAAATCAGAAACCGAAAGAAAATGTAGGGCCAGTGACGTTAGATAAAATCTTACGTTCCATTGGATTAGAGCCAAAAAAATAAGTGGACAAACTTCTAGAGTAAATAAAGCAATAAGACAATGAATATAAAATTAAATGAGATTGGCTAACAAATAACCGGTAATGATTTACGGTAACATTACCGGTTATTTTAAAAGTAATAGTCGTTTGGATACATGAAGTAAATAGTTTAAAGCTAGTTTGCTTTCTTTATGAGACAAGGTAGTTGCTTAATTAATATTGTTTGTGGGCTGGAAATAAGGTTTGTAGTTTAAACTTTAAAAATAGGGGGACTTGTGAAATGAGTATTAAGAAAAAACTTGGTATGGGTGTTGTAACTGCAGCGCTTGGCTTATCTTTAATTAGTGGGGGAACATATGCGTATTTTAGTGATAAGGAAGTATCACAAAATACGTTTGCAGCCGGCACTTTAGATTTGAGCGTTAATCCTGAAGTTGTTATTAATGTCGATAATATTAAACCGGGCGATGAAATGGAGCGCGGTTTTCAATTAGTTAACAAAGGAACCTTAGCAATAGGAGATGTGAAACTTCTTACAGATTACAGTGTAATCGACGCTAAAGGAGATAATGGAAATGCTGATTTTGGTGATCATATCCGTGTTGATTTCTTGTGGAATTTGGATAAAAATGAGGTTCCAATATGGTCTACTACATTGTCAGAATTAAAGGGAGCCACGCAAAATGGAAGTATTCCTGATCTTGTGCAAAAAGGTGTTGTAGACCGAGAAGGAAATGGACTTGCTCCTGGTGATGATGATACTTTCTATGTAATGTTCACATTTGTAGATAACGGGGAAGAGCAAAATGTATTTCAAGGGGATGCACTGAAGTTAAATTGGACATTCAATTCAATGCAGACAAAAGGTGAAGAGAAATAAAGATAAATATTATATATGAGAATGAATTGATGAAGAATTGAGGAATAGAATTTTTAATAGTGTAAAGGTTGATTGAGTGAATCAACCTTTTTTTATTTTGTGAGAAAATTATGCTTAGATTATTTGAAAAAAGTAGCTTGAAAGTTACGTTACGTCATCTTTTATACTAAAGAAAATAGGATATAGGGGGATGGTGTAGATGACTTTAAAATGCATGTGGGGATGGAAAGAAATTTTATATTTATTTGTTTTTGTATTTCTGATTGTACCAGTAATGGTTGAATCTCTTTTTTATGATTATGCTTTAAAAATAATAGGGAACTCATTATATGCTGGAGTATTAATGGGACTTATAATGGCAGTGATATTTACATTTTTAGTTTATCTTTTTTGCATAAAAAGATATAACCTGTCGTGGAAAGACATTGGAATTCGGAAGCTTTCATGGAAAGATTTCTTATGGACAGTTGTAGTGGTTATTTTCTTAATTATAGTTAGTGCTGCTGTATTAATGATAATGGAGAAAATGGGTATTTCCTTTGAAAATAGTAAAACAGAGACGGTCCAAAATAATAAATCAATCTACGCATTTTGTATCGCGGTAATTGGAGCGGCGGTTATATCTCCAATCTACGAAGAGATTTTATATCGAGGTGCTTTTTATACGTTTTTTCGTGAGAGATATGGCATATGGGGCGGCGTACTTATAAGTTCCATAATATTTACCGTTGTTCATATTCCAACATATAACACATTACCGGTGAATTTTTTAAGCGGAGTAGCATTTGCGTGGTTATATGAGAAAACAAATTCTATTTTATCGGCTATGATTGCCCATGCGCTATTTAACTTCATAGCAGTACTTCTCACATTTGTGTCGAATTAAGAAGAGATATAGGAGGGATACATATGGAAATAGCGGTAGAACGTGTTTTTACAAAAGAGATTTTAGCAAGAGCAGCAAAGGCATATCATGTAACGGTGGAAGAAAAGCCACTTGGTGATTTTGAAAATTATATTTTTAAGGCGAAGGGTAAAAATAATGAAGATTACGTATTACGCTTAACTCATTCTTCTCATCGTTCTAAAAAAGAGGTAGAGGCCGAACTAGATTTTTTACGGTATGTTGCAGAGCATGGGGCAAAAGTGGCGGGACCTCGTAATTCAATATCTCAAAACCTTGTAGAAGAAATTGGAGCGGAAGATGGCACTTTCTTTTTCGCGTCTTTATTTACATATGCACAAGGTGAGCAAGTAAAAGGAGAAGAATCGCCTTATTGGGGAGATGCTTACTTTGAAGCGTGGGGAAAATCAATTGGACAGCTGCACCGCCTTACAATGGATTATCCTAAAACAGACTACCGTGATACGTGGGAAGAGGATGAAAGTAGCATTGTTAATGGATTAGAAGATGAGAAGGTGAAAGGGATTGCCACTGCATTAATGGAGGAAATAAAGGCTCTTCCGGTTAAAAGAGAAACATTCGGTCTTATGCATGGTGATATTCATCCAGGTAACTTTCATTATGATGGCAAAGAGCTAACAATCTTTGATTTTGATGATGCAGCTTATAATTACTTTATACATGATTTAGCAATGGTTCTCTATTACTCTGTTCTATTTACACCGTGGACTGCGGAAGAGAAGACAAAATTTGCTTGTACACAGTTACAAGTGTTACGAAAAGGTTATGAATATGAGCATAGACTGGCGGATAGTTGGTATGAATCGTTACCGTTATTTTTACGTCTACGTGATATTGGTTTATACGGTACGCTTCAAAAGAAGTTTAAAGGGAAAGATATGCCAGATCATTTCCGAGAATTAGCAGAACAACTCTATGAAAGAATTATAAAGAAGGAAGCAATTGTGAATATATAATACATTCATATCGAAACAAAGTATACAAAATAAATGTATACTTTGTTTTTTTATACAAAAATATGTTTGTTTTATTAAAATAATATTGTTATAGATTCGGTATACACTTATAATTTTATATATATTCTGAATATTCTTTACAAAGAAGGAGGGGGAAAGTTGGAAGCTATCGTAAGTTGGATAAATAATATTGTTTGGAGTCCAGCACTTGTCTATTTATGTTTAGGAGTAGGTCTATATTTTTCCATTCGAACAAGGTTTTTACAAGTAAGACACGTAGGAGAAATGGTGAAGCTTACATTTAAGGGAGAAAAGTCTGATGCGGGTGTTTCTTCGTTCCAGGCGTTAGCACTTTCGTTATCAGGGCGCGTTGGAACAGGAAATATTGCCGGTGTTGCAACGGCTGTTGCCTTTGGTGGTCCAGGGGCTGTATTTTGGATGTGGGCGGTAGCCTTTCTAGGAGCTGGTTCTGCATATGTAGAATCGACGCTTGCACAAATATATAAGACGAAGCATCAAGGGCAATTCCGCGGTGGTCCTGCTTATTACATTGAAAAAGGACTAGGTGTTAAATGGTATGCTTTAGTATTCGTTGCAGCGACAATTCTTGCGACGGGGATGCTGTTACCGGGTGTTCAGGCGAATAGTATTGCTGTAAGTCTAGAAACAGCTTTTGGTATTAATACTTCCGTATCAGGAGCGGTATTAGTAGCGGCATTAGCACTTATTATATTTGGTGGAGTTAAGCGAATTGTTAACGTAGCGCAAGTTGTAGTACCGTTTATGGCGCTTGGCTATATTCTAGTAGCTTGTGTAATTGTAGCTATGAATATTGAAAAATTACCAGACGCTTTCATGTTAATTTTAAAAAGTGCATTTGCATTAGAAGCGGCTTTTGGCGGGATTATCGGTTTAGCAATTTCTTGGGGTGTAAAACGTGGTATTTATTCAAACGAAGCAGGGCAAGGAACTGGGGCCCATGCAGCAGCAGCAGCTGAAGTATCGCATCCAGCTAAACAAGGGTTAGTACAAGCATTTTCCGTTTACATTGATACATTATTTGTTTGTTCAGCAACAGCATTTATGATGATTATTACAGGCATGTATAACGTATTTGATGCAAGCGGAAAAAACTTTATCGTCAATAAATTAAATGGTGCACAACCAGGTCCTGGTTATACACAGGCTGCGGTAGAATCTGTTTTCCCTGGATTTGGAAACGGTTTCGTGGCAATCTCTCTACTATTCTTCGCATTTACAACAATTATGGCTTATTACTACATTGCAGAAACGAATATCGCTTACTTAAATCGTGATAAAGACCGCCCTTGGATGTCTATCGTACTAAAGTTTGTATTCTTAGGAGTTGTATTCTACGGTTGTGTAAAAACAGCAGCAACAGCGTGGGCTTTAGGAGATATTGGTGTAGGAATTATGGCATGGGTTAACATTATTGCGATTCTATTATTACAAAAGCCGGCATTGATTGCATTAAAGGATTATGAAAAGCAGAAAAAAGAAGGAAAAGATCCAGTATTCGATCCGCAGAAATTAGGAATTAAAAATGCTGATTTCTGGGAGCATGAATACGGGAAAGACAAGAAAGAAGAAGTATCTTAAGAGAATAGAAATGAAGGAGCAAAGGGAAATCCCTTTGCTTTTTTTTATGGGCAAAATGAGGCAGGCAGTTATTTTTTTGCCTATTTTTGAATATAAAAAGAATGTACATGCTTTGTTAAGGGAAGGGGGGAGTATGTTGATAGAGTTTCGTAATGTAAATAAATATTATGGTACCTTTCAAGTTTTAAAAGATATTAATGTACAAGTGAAAAAAGGTGAAGTGGTAGTAGTTGTTGGGCCGTCCGGATCAGGAAAAAGTACGTTGCTACGGTGTATAAATCAGTTAGAGACAATTACAGATGGAGCGTTAATTGTACAAGATACGGAAGTACACAATGCAAAAACAGATATGAATGAATTACGCCGAAATATTGGAATGGTCTTTCAACATTTTTATTTATATCCACATAAAACGGTTCTTCAAAATATTACACTAGCACCGATTAAAGTAAATAAAGTTTCAAAAGAGGAAGCTGAGCAAACAGCGATGTTTTATTTAGAGAAAGTAGGAATTCCGGAGAAGGCTAGTGTATACCCGCATCAATTATCCGGAGGACAACAGCAAAGGGTAGCTATTGCTAGAGGGCTCGCGATGCAACCGAAAATTATGCTATTTGATGAGCCTACGTCTGCTCTTGATCCAGAGATGATCGGGGAAGTACTTGATGTTATGAAGACGCTAGCTAAAGAAGGGATGACGATGGTCGTTGTCACGCATGAAATGGGATTCGCGCGAGAAGTAGCAGATCGGATTTTGTTTATGGATGATGGTCAAATTATTGAAGATACAACACCGGCACAATTTTTTGCAAGTCCTGAACAAGAAAGAGCTCGTCTATTTTTAAGAAGAGTGTTAAATCATTAAAGGGGGAGTTTTATGCTTAAAATGAAAAATTTGTTTACGTTAATCGTATTTTCATGTTTATTCGTACTTGTCGTTGCTGGATGCGGAAGTAAAAAAGATGAGACGAAAGAAACGAATACGAAACAAGGCGGAGCTGTTGAGCAAATTAAAAAGCGCGGGAAACTAGTAGTTGGGGTGAAGAATGATACGAACTTATTTGGCTTGAAAAATCCTTCGACAGGACAGGTAGAAGGGTTTGATGTTGATATCGCAAAGGCGCTTGCGAAAAAAATCCTTGGAGATGAAAAGAAATTAGAATTAAAAGAAGTAACGTCTAAAACGCGTATTCCACTACTGAAAAATGGTGATATTGATGCAATTATCGCGACAATGACAATTACGGAAGAACGTAAAAAAGAAGTAGATTTTTCAGATGTATATTTTAAAGCAGGGCAATCGTTACTTGTGAAAAAAGGAAGCGATATTAAAAGTATTGATGATGTGAAAAAGGGTGTGAAAGTGTTAGCGGTAAAAGGTTCAACGTCTACAAATAATATTCGTCAAAAATCACCAGAATCGACTGTATTAGAGTTTGAAAATTACAGTGAGGCATTTACAGCGTTAAAAGCAGGGAAAGGCGATGTATTAACGACAGATAATGCAATTCTTTACGGCATGGCAAAACAAGATTCGAATTATGAAGTTGTAGGGGAAATTTTCACGGATGAGCCGTACGGAATTGCAGTGCAAAAAGGTGCAGATGATTTAACGAAAGAGATTAATAGCTTGCTAAAAGATATGAAGGCGAACGGGGAGTACGACAAATTGTATGAGAAATGGATTGGGCAAAAACAAGAGAAGTAAAGTGATAGTTTCATTAATGGAGCTTTATTCTCATTGATAAATAGTAAGAGGATGAGGGATGCTCATCCTCTTCTTGTAAAGAAAGAGGGGAGAATATGTGCCTGATTTTTCTATATTGACGAATAACATTGATATGTATTTAGAGGGCTTTAAGTATACAGTTATGTCTAGTGTAATTGCGTTAATAGGCAGCTTTATTTTGGGAGTAATTTTGGCTGTAATGCGCATTGCACCTATTCGTATTTTAAATTGGTTGGGAACGGCTTTTGTAGAGTTTGTAAGAAATATTCCACTCGTATTAATTGCATTTATATTTTATTTCGCTTTACCTGTAATAGGAATTACTTTCAACGGTTTTGTAGCAGGGACAGTTGCGCTTACAGTTTATACTGCGGCTTTTATTGCAGAAGTAATTCGTGCTGGTATTTTATCAGTCGCGAAAGGCCAAATGGAAGCAGCTCGTTCTTCAGGATTAACTTATACGCAAGCGATGTATCATGTCGTTTTACCTCAAGCAATGAAAATCGTAATCCCTCCTCTAGGAAATCAATTTCTCAATTTAGTAAAAAACTCTTCCATACTCGGAATTATCGCTGGTACCGATTTGATGTATCAAGGAGATTTAATTTCAACGAAGACATTTGTTACGTTCGACGTTTATATATTTGTCGGGATGTTTTATTTAATATTAACAATTCCGCTCAGTATGCTAGTGCGTTATTTAGAAAAACGCTTAGCAAAGGAGGCGGTGTAAATGGATTTTAAGGGAGCAATTACAGGAGATCATATTCTGTTTTTATTAAAAGGATTACTTATAACGTTAGAGGTAGCGCTCGTAGCAATTGTACTCAGCTTTATTATTGGTAGTATAATAGGGATATTGCGCTACATGAAAATCCCTGTCGTCTCACAAGTATTAGGAATTATCGTTGAAGTGATTCGAAACTTACCACTACTTTTAATTATATTTTTCACATATTTTGCACTTCCAGAAGTAGGCTTGAAATTAGAGATTATAACAGCTGTAATTGTTGCTTTAACAATATTTGAAGCAGCAATGATATCTGAAATTGTTCGAAGTGGTCTATTATCGATTGAAAAAGGACAGATTGAGGCCGCAAGATCTTCAGGATTAACGTATGTTCAAGCACTGTGGCATATCATTTTACCACAAGCATTAAGAAGAATGGTCCCGCCGCTTGTCAGTCAGTTTATTTCATTGCTGAAAGATACATCATTAGCAGTTGGTATATCACTGCCAGAGCTTATGCATAATGCTCAAATTATTAGCGGGCAGAATGTAAATTATATGATTCCGACATTTATACTAGTAGCTTGTATGTATTTCGTTGTAAACTACGGTTTATCAATTTTATCTAGAAGATTGGAAATACGGTAACTCTTACAATAAATGTAAGAGTTTTTCCTTTTAAATCCTTTTTTACCTCAAATTAGTATCGAAACCTCTTAATAATTGGATTTTTATATTATTTTATCAGAAAAGTTTTAATTTTATATAGAAATTGTAACCGCTTTCGTGTATATTTTTATTATCAGAAAATTTTAACAAGATATAGGGGTACTTGTAGGGGAGGATTAAGATGCAGCAAACAACGAATGAGCAATTACATCGTACGATGAAGAGTAGACATTTATTTATGATCGCACTAGGTGGTGTAATCGGAACTGGTTTTTTTCTAGGTTCAGGTTACACCATTAATCAGGCTGGACCAGGGGGAGCCATCCTTTCATATTTAGTGGGCGGATTTATTATGTATTTAACAATGCTTTGTCTTGGAGAGTTAACGGTAGCAATGCCAGTTTCAGGATCTTTCCAAAAGTATGCGACGAAGTTTATTGGACCAGGAACTGGATTTATGATCGGTTGGCTATACTGGATTGGATGGGCAGTAACAGTAGGATTAGAATTAACATCGATCGGTTTAATGATGAAAAGATGGTTTCCGAATGTTGATGTTTGGGTATGGTGTCTCGTATTCGGTGTTATTTTATATGCTTCAAATGCAATATCAGCGAAGAGTTATGCTGAATTAGAGTTTTGGTTTTCTAGTATTAAAGTAGTTACAATTATTGCATTCATTCTACTTGGGGGTAGTGCATTATTAGGATTTTTACCATACGACGGAAAAGAAGCAGCGCCTCTTTTCTCTAACTTTGTAAGTGATGGTGGGCTATTCCCAAATGGACTAGCTGCAGTGCTTCTTACGATGATTACAGTTAACTTTTCCTTCCAAGGAACAGAGTTAATCGGGATTGCAGCAGGAGAGAGTCAGAATCCTGAAAAAACAATTCCACGTGCAATTCGTAATACAGTATGGCGCATTATGTTATTCTTCATTTTAACAATGACAATTTTAGTAGGGTTAATTTCTTGGAAAGAAGCAGGGATAATTGAAAGTCCATTCGTAGTTGTATTTGATAAAATCGGTATTCCATATGCAGCTGATATTATGAACTTCGTTATTATTACAGCTCTTCTATCTGTAGCGAACTCAGGGTTATATGCAGCAACGCGTATACTATGGTCACTTGCAAATGAAGGAATGGCACCAACTTCTTTCAAGAAAGTAAATAAACGAGGTATTCCAATTACAGCATTAGTCGTAACAATTGCAGTAGCGGGCCTTTCTTTATTAACAAGCTTCCTTGCAGAAGATACAGTATATATGTACTTATTATCTATAGCTGGTTTATCTGCTGTTTCAAGTTGGATCATTATTGCTTTATCGCAACTTCGTTTTAGAAGTCAGTATTTAAAAGGCGGAGGAAAATTAGAGGACTTAAAGTATAGAACACCACTATACCCGCTTGTTCCAATTTTAGCTTTAATTACAAATAGCATCGTTGTTATTAGTTTAGCGTTTATTCCAGAACAAAGAATGGCGTTATATTGTGGTATTCCATTTATCATTTTCTGCTACATATATTATTATATAAATAAGAAACGGCAGAAACCGATGAAAGTGGAGATGGAGACACCAAATGAAACTAACAATCAAACACGATGATATACAGGCGGATTTATCGTATGGTCAATTAGCGATTGGAAAAGAAAATGGATATTCACCGTTACAATTACTCGTTTCTTCTATCGCAGGATGTAGTGCAATTGTTTTTCGAACAATTTTAGAAAAGAAACGTATTACATATGATACGTTTACAATTGAAACTGAAATTGGTAGAAGTGAAGCTTTATCAAAACCAGTTGAAAGTGTTCATTTGCACTATAAAATTAAAGCACAAAACATTACAGAAGAGCAATTGGACAAGGCGCTGCAACTTGCAGTGAAAAACTGTACGATCGTTCAATCTGTAAAAGATAGTATAAAAGTTACAGAAACAATTGAATTAGTAAAGTGAAACAGAAAAACGTGAGAATAGGGCGCTCACGTTTTTTTGTTTTTGGCAGAGGAATTCTCTTATGCCTTTTTAGTCACCATACATATTTAAAGTTTCTCTAGCACGTATACGTAAACCATCTATCAATTCTTTCGGTTCTAAAACCCGTGCATCTTTTCCAAGTCTATAAAATAAAGGGGTAATAAAGTTAATTTCACCTTTATCGATTGTTGAATGTATATATCCTGTCCCGTCTTCGTTTACTACCACGAATTCTTCAAGGTAAGGAACGCTTTTACATTGGCGTACGCCTTCAGTCGTTAATAAAACATGTAACTGGGTAGGAATGTGTACGACGTTAGAGTTAGAAGCAAACCATTCTTCTAAATTCATGAATGTATCCTCATTTTCTTCCGTTGCTAATATAGAAAGAATACGATCAACGCGATACAGTAATACTTTTTTTCTACCATAGTCATAGGACGGCAAATACCATAAACTATCATGAGCATATACACCGATAGGATGAACATGTTTTGTTTTTATCCCCGATTTAGATTCGTATTGAAAGTGTAAATTTTTATTTTCAATAGCTGCGGTTAACACTTCGTTTAAAAACGGTGTCTTAATTGATCTCTTCGGATTCCAAAAAGCGATATAAGAACGTATTTTATCAACTTTCGCTTTCGCATCATTTTGTAGAGAGCTATACAGTTTATGAGTAACAGAATTGATTTCTGTATTAAAAGGTAAGTCTCTGTAGTAGCTTAAAGACTGAAAAGCAAAAAAGATGGATACTGCTTCTTCTTCGGTAAATAAAATAGGGGGAATGACTTTATTCGTTAATACTTTATATCCTCCGTTACGACCTTGTTCTGCATAAATAGGTAATCCCATATCACTTAAATCTAAAATGTATCTATGGACAGTACGAACGGAAATATTAAATTCATCAGCTATTTCCTGAGCTGTAAATGTTCTTTTCGCAGAAGCGAATATAAGAATGTCTAGTAAACGTTTTGCTTTTGACAACTATCTCACTCGTTTCTTTTTTTAACATGACATGAATTGTCATGTTTTAAGGTTAGTATAGTGTGTATAAGGTCATTTTATCAATATACGTTGTAAGGAGGAAAAGAGATGTCACGTGAAATTGTTTTATTTATAGCCGCTAGTTTGGATGGATATATTGCGAAAGAAGATGATGATTTAGAGTGGTTAATGGAAACCGAAGGAGAGGGAGACAACGGTTATACAGAAATGTACGAAACGATTGATACGATAATTATGGGGAAGAGAACGTATGATTATGTAGTAGAGCATACAGAAACATTCCCGTATTTAGATAAAAAATGTTATGTGTTTTCTAATTCGGAAAAAGGTTCAAACGGATATGTAGAGTTTGTAAATGAAGATGTAGTGGAGTTTACAAAAAGGTTGAAATCGCAGGAAGGGTCTAAAATATGGATGGTCGGCGGAGGGAGTCTACTGAGAGAGTTCTTTAAGAATAATTTAATTGATGAATACGTTGTTACGATTACACCTCACATATTAGGTTCTGGTATTCCGCTATTTAAAGAAAAGAACCCGGAAATTCATTTAACTTTAACGGATACGAAACGTTTTGGGCAATTTGTAAATTTATATTATAAAGTAAAATGATAAAGAAACACGACTATTGATGATAGTCGTGTTTCTTTATAGATGGTAATGAAATTATAAAACAAGACCCGTGATCAATTTCACTTGTTGCAGTAATATTTCCACCGTGTAGTTCTATAATTTCTTTTACGATAGAGAGCCCTAAACCAGTGCCTCCTGTAGCTCTGGAGCGCGCTTTATCAACCCGGTAAAAGCGGTCGAAAATGTGAGGGAGGTCTTCAGGAGGAATACCTTCACCTTCGTCCCTAATGTTGATGGAAATACGTTTATGTTCTTCTGTAACAGAGATGCGGATATGAGAATGTTCTTTTGAATGCCTATAAGCGTTATTTAAAATGTTCACTACAACTTGTTCGAATCGCTGTTCATCCAAGTTTACTAACAGTGAAGGGGAACAAGTGAAAGAAACTGTAATGTGTCTTTCCTTATACATCGCGTTTACTTTTTCGGTTATGCGAGTAAGGAAGGGGTGTAAATGCACTTCCTTTACTTGAATGAAAAAGTTATGTTTTTCCATTTGAGCGAGTGAAAATAAATCTTGAACTAAGTTTGTAATATAATCAGATTCGTCTTTTATAATGGATAAGTATCGTAAACGTTGCTCAGGAGGTGTGCTTTCTTTTAACGCAATGTCAGCATAACCTCTTACGTACGTTAATGGTGTTCTTAATTCGTGAGCAACACTCGCTAGGAATTCACTTCTTTCAGTTTTCATATAATGTAAATCATTTGCGAGAGTTTGGATAGATTCTGCTAGTTCACCAATTTCGTCATTTCGAGTAGTCGTTAATGAAACTGATAAATCGCCCTTACTCATTTTTTCAGTCGCTTGTTTCATGTGTAACAATGGTTTTGTTAATAAACGTGACAATAGAAAGATGGTGATAGCTGTTAATAGGAAAGTAATGACTCCGGCGATAATGAATTGTCTTGTTAGCCCGTTAACCATTTCTTCGATTGATTCCGTTCCGAGAAACATATATACATAGCCTTCCGTTTTTCCTGCCACTACAATTGGGCTAACTGTACATATATAATTAGATGTTTTCCAATGATTCTCTATAATTGCTCCATCATGATCTGTTCGTGTTTGCATGCCTTCAATATGTTTTTTTATAGTAGTATTTATTTCATTGGATTTTGCTAGCACTTCCTTATTTGCATTTGTAATAATAACAGTTGTTTCAGCTTCGGATTCCATTAAAGCAACATGGGAGATTGTTTGCCTATCAAAATACTTTTCAAGGACATCTCGGTGACTATTTCCGCGCTTTAATAAAGCTGTCATTTCTTCATTTACTCTATTGTTTACAAGGCTATAATAAAGCAAGACAAATAGAACACTTTCGATTAAAAGTGTAACAATTAGAAAATAAAATCCGAGTTGAAGAGAAATTCGCTTCATCGTTTTGCTCCTTAGTTTTCAATATCAATCCATCGATAACCTACTCCGTAAACAGTTTTTAAATGGTAATCAATAGGGAAATTTACTTTTCGTAATTTATCACGTAAATTACGAATATGTGAATCGACTGTTCTATCTTCTGTATTTGTATTTAACCCCCAAATTCGTTCAATGAGCTGATCACGGCTTAATACGTAGTTCACATGACGTAAAAATAATCCGAGTAAAGAGAATTCGATTGGAGTGAGAAGAAGTTCTTCATTATGTACAGAAACGAAATGCTTGGCCTCATCCCATAAAATGCCGTGATATTGGATTTGCGTACGTTGATTCGTTCGCCTTAAAACAGCTTCAATTCTTGCGAAGAGCTCCTCTTCGTGGAATGGTTTCGTCACGTAATCATCTGCTCCAAGTTTTAACCCTTGGATGACATCTACCGTTTGATCACGGGCAGTTACCATAATGATAGGGACGTTACTAAATGATCGAATTCTTTTGCATGTTTCCCATCCATCCATCTTTGGCATCATAATATCGAGTAAAACAAATTTGAAATTTCGATTTTCTATATGTGAAATAGCTTCTTCTCCGGACACTGCACATACGCAGTTATATCCGATTGGAGTAAGATAAAGCGTTAATAATTCAAGCATTCTCGGTTCATCGTCTACGAGTAGTATATCGATCATAGAGTACCTCCGCATTTGTAGTTATTATTTAAATTGTAAGTCAAAATCATGAAGAAATGGTGCAGATTATAATGCATCTGCATAATTTCTTCAGAATTGCTTGTTATTGTAAAGATGAAATTCCATTTTAGGTAATAATATTGGCTCGAAAACGATTAATACGGAGGCGATATAGTGAAAAAGATGACCCGAATTTTTGGGATAACAATAATTGCAGCAGTCGGTCTTGCGGCATGCGGACAAACGAACACAGATCATAAAAATCATGAATCTAAAGAAGAGAAGAAAACAGAGCAAAAGGAAATGAAAATGAATCAGGAGGTAACTGCGCCGAAAGAAATGAATCAAGGTGCATCGAATGATTTATTAACGACAAGTTTAAAAAATGTAACGAGATTAAATACAAATGATCCTCTGCAAATGGCGGTATTAACTTCGCAAACGATATGGCCAGCAACGCATAAAGAGAATCAGCCAGGCGCTATTATTTTAGTGCCAGTGAACGAGTGGCAATTAGGTATTGCAAGTGCGGATCTTATTCATCATCCGAATAACGGACCAATTTTATTTATAGAAAAAGAAGCGGTACCCGAAATGACGTTAAAAGAAATAAAACGATTAAATCCGCTCGGAACGAAAGATGGAACGCAAATTATGGTGATGGGGGATGTAAGTGCATCTATCCTTGAGCAATTAAAAGAATATAAAGTAAAGCAAATAAAAGAAACCGATCCAGCTAAATTTGCTAAAGATGTTGATAAAGAATATGCCGATATAACAGGGGATTATCCAAATAGCGTTATTATCGGTTCATCGGAAGAAGAAGGACGCTTATATACAACACCAGCTGTAAATTGGATTTCTCATATGCCAGAACCGCTTTTATATACAGAAAAAGAAACGGTGCCAGAAGCGACGATAGAGGCATTAAAAATGAGAAAAGATAAGGCAAATATATATGTGTTAGGACCAGAAAAAATTATTTCAAAAGCAGTAGAAAAAGAGTTAAATAAATATGGAAAAGTGACCCGTATTAGCGGAGAGACTCCAACAGAAAATTCGATTACATTTGCGAAGTTTAAAGATGAAAAAACGAAATTTGGCTGGGGGTTCACAAAACCAGGGCACGGTTTGTCATTTGTTTCGAGTAAAACACCAGACTTAGCAGTTGCGGGAGCACCTTTTTCACATATGGGTAAACACGCCCCTGTTGTTTTGCTTGAGGAAGGAAAAGCTTCACAACCAGTTTATGACTTCCTTGCTAGTATTCAACCGAAGTTTAAAGATGATCCAACACTTGGACCGTATAACCATGGTTTCCTATTAGGAAGTACTAGTGATATTTCATTTGAAACACAAGGTATATTGGATGAGAGGTTAGAAATTGTTCAGGAAAGTGGTCAAGGTCACGGTGGACATTAATGAAATGAGAAAAGACGCTGCTAAGGTAGCGTCTTTTCTTTAGGAAACTTTTACATAGCACAAAATCCTTTGCTCGTTATATAATAGCCTTCGTGCAGTCGGCCCTGATTTTCTTACGGAGAAAATCAAATGATAAAAGAGTAGAGGAGTGGTACTTTGTTTCAAACTATAAAAAATGACTGGTTCTCAAATGTGAGAGGAGACGTGTTATCGGGGATTGTTGTTGCTTTAGCATTAATTCCTGAAGCGATAGCTTTCTCCGTTATTGCAGGTGTAGATCCGACGGTTGGATTGTACGCAGCCTTTTGTATTGCAGTTACAATTTCGTTTGTTGGTGGAAGAACTGGGATGATCTCAGCGGCAACGGGTGCGATGGCTTTATTAATGGTCACTCTTGTGAAGGATCACGGTTTACAATATTTATTTGCTGCGACAATATTAACCGGTATTGTCCAAATTATTTTTGGAGTGTTCAAACTGAGCTCATTTATGAAGTTTGTTCCTAAATCCGTTATGAGTGGTTTTTTAAATTCACTTGGAATTTTAGTTTTTACAGCACAATTGCCGCATTTTAAAAATGCGACTTGGCAAATGTATGCACTTGTCGCATTAGGACTTGCAATTATATATTTATTTCCACGTATTACGACGGCTGTACCGTCTACACTTATTTCAATTATCATTGTGACAAGTATTGCACTTATGAGCGGATTACAGTTAAAAACAGTAGGCGATATGGGAAGTTTACCGAAAGAATTACCGTTCTTTAACATTCCAGATGTGCCTTTTACATTTGAGACATTAGGGATTATTTTACCGTACTCCGTTATGCTTGCAATTATCGGTTTACTAGAGTCGTTATTAACAGCTTCGGTTTTAGACGATATGACACATACGGAAAGTAATAAACATAAGGAAGCACGTGGCCAAGGTATTGCAAACATTGTCGCTGGTTTCTTTGGAGGAATGGCAGGATGTGCAATGATTGGACAATCTGTTATTAACATTAAATCAGGTGGTCGTGGGAGATTATCGACGTTTATAGCCGGTAGTTTTTTAATCGTATTGCTATTTGTTTTAGGTGATTACGTTGTTCATATTCCGATGGCTGCTCTAGTTGCGGTTATGATTATGGTTTCGATTGGGACGTTTGATTGGAACTCTGTAGCGACGATTCATAAAGTACCAAAAGGAAACGCATTTGTTATGATCGTAACAGTTGTGATTGTCCTAATTACACATAATTTAGCATTAGGTGTAATGATCGGGACAGTAATTAGCGCGGTTTTATTTGCATTCAATATGGCAAAGATTCACGTGAAACATTCGTATATTGAAAATAAGAAAATATACGAAATTCACGGCCAGCTATTCTTCGCATCTACGGCAGAGTTTATAAATGCTTTTTCATATAATGAAGATGCGAAAGAAATTGAGCTGAATTTTACTCACGCACACGTATGGGATGATTCAGCAGTAGCAGCAATTGATAGAGTTATAATGAAGTATGAACAAAGTGGTGTGAAAGTAAGGATCACAGGGTTAAATGAACGAAGCTCGAAGATTGTTTCAAATTTAGCTACCTATAATAAGAGAATTGCTAGTTAGAAGCCTCCTTTTTAGGGGGCTTTATTATATAATACGGGTAGGATAACGAAAAGGGGATTCAGCATATGTACAAACAAATTATATTAGCATGTGACGGTTCTGAACATGCACTTCGAGCAGCTGAGCATGCAACATATATTGCGAAATTTAACGAAGAAACACATGTTGAAGTTGTGTACGTAGTAGATAATAGAACGGCAAAGGCAGATATTATACAAGGACAAACGGATTTAGAAACAATATCAGATAGTCGAAAAGATAAATTAAAAGAGATTGAAGGTTTATTAAAGAAAGAGAACATTTCCTACAAAATTACGATTCTACATGGTGATCCAGGGGATACGATTGTTCAATATGTAAATACAGGAGATATAGACCTTGTTATTGCTGGAAGTAGAGGATTAAATACACTGCAAGAAATGGTACTTGGTAGTGTAAGTCATAAAATAGCAAAACGTGTGAAATGCCCGGTGATGATTATAAAGTGAGACTTTAATCAGTGGGGGTCTTACTGCCCGGCGAATAGCGGGATAAAATAAGTTGAGTGAGATATTATGTAGTGTAAGCAGGACCTTGATATAATTCGAGGTCTTTTTTGATGTATAAAGGGGGAGAGTGTGGACATACTAGATATATAAGTTTAAAGGGAATTTGTTAACTTACAATTTTGTAAGTTAGTTGTCAGCGAAATCGATGTTATGAAAAAATTTCCATTGATAAAATAAGAATATCAAAGAGGATATGGGGAGGATGGAAGATATGAAATCACTTCAAAATTTGTCTTATAGCCAAGGGGTAAGTTTAATTTGTTTAGGGGGATTTGCTGGATCTGTTACGTTAGCTGTTTTAATGAAGATGTTTCATCAAATCTTTTAATCTTAGAGTAGGGAAGGAATTGGTTGTTATAAATAGTAAGAAAAGGATTGTAAATAAAAAATAGCTCTTAGCATGTATGTAGATGCTAAGAGCTATTTTTATGATTATTTTTCTACTTCTGGCTTCTCACTTGTTACAGTAACGTCTTTCCAATGTGAAGTTATTTGATTTACTTCAGTGTTGACATCATAATTTTTTACGCGCTTATTAACACCTGTTAAATCAAATGTGTAATGAATTGGAATCATCGGTGCTTCGTCATGAATTAATTTTTGCCATTTATCGTATATTTCTTTACGATATTTTTCATCAGTAGCTTTTTCTGATAATCCTGCGTCTAATAACTTCGTATTTTCATCATTTACCCAGCGCTGGTAGTTGAATCCGGCATTTTTGCCCCATAGGCCAGAAAGGTCAGGGTCAGAGCCAGTATTCCAAGCACCAGAGAAAATATCAACCTTCGGATCATCTTTTTTAATCATATCACGCATAGCATTAAATTCGTGTAAGCGTCCATCAAGAAGTTCTACTTTTAAGCCGATATCTTTCCAAGATTGAATATAGAATTTTGCAAGTGGTTCACTTGTCTCACTACCGTTACTAGCTAAGAAGTTAATTTTAAATTCATTACCTTTTGGATCCTCACGGAATCCATCACCATTCTTGTCTTTATAGCCAGCTTCATCTAATAGTTTTTTCGCTTTATCTACATCTAAGTTATATGCGCCAACACTGTTATTATGGTACTTTGGCATAGATGGTGGAATTGGAGAGTTAGCTGGAACACGAAGTCCGTGATATACTTTTTCTCCTAATTTTTCTCTATCAATTGCATATGCCATCGCTTGACGTAAACGAACGTCTTTGAACTTATCGTTATCCATTACAGCTTCATTCTTTGCTTTGTCCATATGTCCGAACTTAAATCCGATATAAGTGTAAGCAAGGTCAGTTTTACCAATTAGTTGTGTGTTTTTTAATTTACTTACGTTCGGATATTGATCAGCAGTAATTGATGCAATATCAATATCACCTTTTTTCAGAGATGCACTAACAATAGATGGATTTACAACTTTTAATGTTACATTTTTTAGCTTAGGTTTGCCACCCCAGTAATCATCAAAGCGCTCATACTCAACTGATTCACCAGGAACGATTTTCTTCACTTTAAATGGACCGAATCCAATTGGATTTTGACGGATTTTATCTGATTCAGCTAGTTTTTCAATTGGTACATCACCTAAATATTTTTTAGGTGTAGGATATGTCCAAATACCCGTTTTCAGTGAAGGGTTTACTTCTTTATAAGTAATGGAAATTGTTTTTGGATCGACTACTTTAATACCAGAAATTTTGTCAGCTTTTCCAGTATGATATTCTTCCATACCCTCAATCATTTGCATTTGTGTATCGTAACGAATACCTGTATATTTACTATTACCGATAATTAAGTAAGAATATTCTAAATCTTCAGCTGTTAAAGGGTTACCATCATGCCATTTTACATTATCTTTAATTTTAATTGTAATTGTTTTTTTATCTTCAGAAATTGTATAAGTTGCAGCACCTTCATTTGTAATTTCCCAGTTTTTATCTGTAGCTAATAATTGTTCATCAAAGAAATCCATAATTTCTGAATCTGGAGCAACTTCATACAATACTCTACTTAAAACACCAGAGAAAGGTGAATTTGAAACGAGTCCATAAGTTAATGATCCGTCTTTAATTTCTTTACCGTCATTTTTTACAGCAGCACTAAATTTATTTGTTTCTACTTTTTTTGTGTTTGCTTTTTTACTACCGCTATCAGCACCCCCACATGCAGATAGTAATAATGTTGAAGCAGCAAGTGTACTTAATACTTTGTACAGTTTTGGTTTGTTCATAACTTCTCCACCCCTTATCCTTTTCTTTGTCTCGCATCAGCCGCACGCTTTAACGCTTGACCAATAAAATTTATACACAGCATCAACACTAAAATCATGATTGATGCGGGTAACCAAATCCACCACTTTTCTTGCAATACATCTGGGTTAGTTGCGTAACTTACAAGTGTACCAAGACTTGGTGTGCTCTCTGGTAGACCGAAGCCTAAGTAAGTTAAACTAGATTCAATTCCGATGTTACCAGCAAGATTTAATGTAATATTTACGATGATAATAGAACTTAAATTAGGTAATATTTGCTGGAAGATTATTTTCCAATTTGGTGTTCCTAACGTTTTTGATGCAGATACGTAATCAAGTTCTTTCTCAGTCAATACTTTAGAACGTATCAGCCTTGCTTTTCCGACCCATAAGAAAGCGGTCATTATGAGAATAAATGTCGTAATATTGAAAGTTGGAACGAGTGAGATAAACACGATAACAATCATTAAGAATGGTAAAATCATCATAAAGTCGATAAAACGCATAATGATGTTATCGACAACTCCTCCAAAATAGCCAGCAATTAGTCCCATCGTAAGACCGATAAGGGTTGATAAAAGAGTGATAGCTAAACCAACTGTAAAGGAGTTACGTGTACCAATAATTAATTGTCCGAAAATATCGCGACCTCCATAATCAGTTCCTAACCAATGTTCAGCAGAAGGAGGATCATAAATGGCGAACAGATCGACTCGGACGATATCTTCTTGCTTCATAATAAATGAAGTTGCGTAAACGGCTATTAATATTAAAGCTAAAAAGAATAGAGAAAACATTGCTAGTTTATCTTTACGAAATTCTCGCCACATAATGGAGAAACCAGAAGGGCTCTTTTCGTAATGAATGACTTCAGTTTGTTTTTCAGGATTTGCTAACATAACGTTTCTTCACCTCCATTAATCAATACGAATACGTGGATCAACGATGCTTAGAATAATATCGGAAAGAAGAGTCCCGAGTAGCGTTGCGAATCCAGTAAATAATACAAGAGCAGTTACGACACTGAAATCACGTTGAGTGATAGATTGGAAAAATAGTTGTCCAATTCCTGGGTAGCCGAAAATGTTTTCTAGAATAATAGAGCCCCCAACTAAACCTGTAATTTCATATCCTAAAAATGCTGCGATTGGTAAAAATGAATTTCGTAAAATATGTCTGGAATATACTTTAGATTCTGGTACACCTTTTGCCTTTACCGTGCGTACAAAATCTTTATGTTTTGTATCGATAATTTCACTTCGTAAATATTGGACAGTTCCTACAGTTCCAATTAATGCCCCAGATAAAGCTGGTAAAATCATATGATTTAATTTACTTAAATAGTAATCAAATGATCCGGTTGCAACTTGTGGGTCAACGCTACCACTCGTAGGGAAAATTGGATATAAAAAGCCGAATAAGAATAACATTACTAATCCGAAAATAAACAGTGGTGTACCGAATCCTAAAAAGTTATATAGCGTAATAAATCGATCAGCCCACGTATCATTCCAACGTCCACTTATAACTCCAAGTGGAATAGCAATTAAGTAAGTAAGAATAAGAATAAAAAGAGCTAACAGTATTGTATTGCCAAGACGTTCCCCAATAATATCTGTTACTTTTATTTTATGTGCGTAAGAAATACCGAAATCCCCTTGCACGGCATTTGAAATCCACCTTACATATTGAGTGGGAATAGGATCGTTTAAACCTAGTTTTTCACGTTGTTCTTCAATCACTTTTGGATCGGCTTTTGGATTTGCTAGTTCAGCGCCACTTAATGCATCACCTGGCATTGCCTTAGCCAGTGTAAAGACGAGTACGCTTAATATGAATAATTGCGGTATCATAACTAAAACCCGGCGTAATATAAATTTCCACATGTTTTATCACTCCCTTAAGGTAATGCCACCCGGTGAGTTGGCGAGATTGGTTTTAAATCGTAAGCACGTCCATTTTCATTGAAATAATTTTCGTAGGATTTCTCATACTCAGCGCTTACCTCACGACGCAATTTACGTTGTTGCTCGCGGTTTTCTGGACGAATATCAGGAATAGCTGATATTAGACGCTTCGTATAGATGTGCTGTGGATTATTATAAATTTCAGCACTAGTTGCTTCTTCCACAATGCGTCCGCGATACATAACACCGATACGGTCACACATATGGCGAATTACACCTAAGTCGTGACTAATAAATAAATATGTTAATCCAAGTTCAGATTGTAAATCTTGTAAGAAGTTTAAAACTTGAGCTTGTACCGACACGTCAAGTGCAGATACAGGTTCATCTGCGATAATAAGCTTAGGTTTTAATGTAAGTGCACGTGCAATACCAATCCGCTGTCTTTGTCCACCGGAAAATTCATGTGGGTATTTATAAATAGACTCTGGATTTAAGCCAACTTTATCAAGATAATCTTGAACAGCTCTACGCTCTTCATCAGGTGAGAGTTTCTCAAAATTTCGAAGTGGTTCAGCGATAATATCCATAACACGTTTCTTCGGGTTTAAGGATGAATAAGGATCTTGAAAAATCATCTGAATATCTTTTCGTTGTTCTCTTAGTTCTGAGCGGCTTAATTTTGTTAAATCTCTATTATTAAAATGAATGCTACCGCCTGTTGCTTTCGTTAAGTGCATAATTGCTTTTCCAGTTGTTGATTTGCCGCTCCCAGATTCCCCAACGATTCCATATGTTTCGCCAGGTTGTAGTTCGAAGCTTACGCCATCAACAGCGCGAACGTAATCTAATGTACGACCGAAAACACCACCTTTAATTGGAAAGTGTACTTTTAAATCTTCTACTTTAAGCAGTGCCATGAGTTACGTCATCTCCTTTCTTATGTTGGAAGTTGAAGTGCTTATAGCAAGTACAACGTACCCAATGGTCTGGTTTTACTTCATGTAAAATAGGATTTTCCTCATGTTGATCAGGTCTAACCCACGGGATTCGGGCTTGGAATCGGCAACCTGTGCGAGGAAGCTTCGCTAACGAAGGAACTACGCCTTGAATTACATGCAATTTTTCTTTTTCAGCATACGCAGATGGAATTGAGTTTAATAGAGAACGAGTATATGGGTGAAGAGGGTTATTAAAAATCTCTTCTACTGTTCCTGTTTCTACAACTTGACCTGCATACATAACGACAATACGATCAGCTGTTTCGGCAACAACGCTTAAATCATGTGTAATTAAAATGATGCCCATTTTCGTTTGTTCTTGAATAGATTTTAGTAAGTCTAAAATTTGTGCTTGGATGGTTACGTCAAGAGCCGTTGTTGGCTCATCCGCAATAATGAGTGCTGGGTTACAAGCAATCGCAATCGCGATAACAATTCTTTGTCTCATTCCGCCAGATAATTCGTGAGGGTATTGTTTATATGTAAGTTCTGGTTTTGGAATACCAACTTGATGGAGTAGTTCTAAGGTGCGTTTTTTCTTTTCTGCTTTTGAAAGGTTTGTGTGGTAGTCTAAGTTTTCTTCGATTTGTTTTCCAACTGTCATAAGAGGATCGAGTGCTGTAAGAGGTTCCTGGAAAATCATACCGATGTTTGATCCGCGTACTTTATTCATTTCTGCGGTCGACATAGTAAGTAAATCCTTATCTCTATAGTAAAGTTGCCCTTGTAATTTTGTATTTGCTTCATTATGCAGTCGCATAATGGAAAGGGCAAGTGCACTTTTTCCGCAACCTGATTCACCAACTATCGCGACAATTTCATTTTCATGGACAGTTAACGAAACGTTATCAACTGCTGCATGGTATTGATCTTGTATGCGAAAGGAAGTCTGTAAGTTTTCAATGCGAAGAAGTGGATTCTTCATGGCTATCCCTCCATCTTTTCTGAAAAGACTAAATATTTAGTGTGTTGTTGTTATTTTAATATAAAATGACAATGTTTGACAAGAGTAAATATTCAAAAATCTTTTTATATAGAGATGAGATTCAGTAATATAAGGATGAAAACCCTTTTAAAACGCTAACAATTATGGGTTGGATTGATAAATTATTTGTAATAAAAAAGTACTATATGTAGAAAAAAGAGAGGCGTTCTGGAAAGAACTGTCTCTCTTTTTTTTGTAAGTATAATATTAGTGTTTAAGCTTGTTTTGGTTTTGCAGATCCTGTATTTAAAGTAAGAGCAAGGAAGAACATTGCAAGCACACAAGAAGCAAGGAGTAAAATGAACCCGCCGTCCCATCCGAATCCATCTACAATAAAGCCCATAGCTGCGCTAGCAAAAGTAGCTCCGCCTAGATAACCGAAGAACCCCGTTAAACCAGCGGCAGTTCCAGCAGCTTTTTTTGGTGCTAAGTCTAGTGCGTGTAGGCCGATTAACATAACAGGCCCATAAATTAAAAATCCAATGGAAACAAGTGCGATACTATCAATGATTGGGTGACCGGCAGGGTTTAGCCAGTAAACGAGAACGGCAATGAATACACCGACCATAAATAGAATACCAGCAGGTGCGCGGCGCCCTTTAAACAGTTTATCACTCATCCATCCACAAAGAAGTGTACCTGGAATACCAGCCCATTCATATAGAGCATAAGCTGTACGTGAGCTACTATGAGTAAAGCTTTTTTCTTCTACTAAATAAGTAGGAGCCCAGTCTACAACGCCGTAACGAACGAAATAAACAAAAACGTTAGCGATAGCGATGTACCATAAAAACTTATTGTTTAATACGTATGTAAATAAAATTTCCTTTACCGAAAGCTCGCGTTCACGGTCCTCTACTTTTTCCTCTGATGGATATTCCCCAGTATGTTCTTCAATAGAAGGTAATCCGCAAGATTGAGGTGTATCTCTCATCGTAATTAATACATAAATCCCAACTAAAATCGAAAGAATACCTGGGAAGTAAAATATACTTTTCCAGTCATTTGCAAAGAGATATAAGCCTAATGTAACGAGAGAAGGCATAAGTGCGCCACCGACATTATGAGCGACGTTCCAAATAGACATTTTTGTACCACGTTCACTAATCGAGAACCAGTGAACCATCGTACGGCCACAAGGAGGCCATCCCATACCTTGTACCCATCCATTTAAAAACTGAAGGACAAACATAAGTATAATGCTCGTTGTAATGAAAGAAAATGAGCCGAAAATAATATTAATGATACCTGATAAAAATAGCCCAGCTGCTAAAAAGTAGCGAGGATTACAACGATCGGATACGATACCCATAAGAAATTTACTTAATCCGTAAGCGATTGATACTGCTGAAAGGATAACCCCAAGTTCCCCTTTACTAAAGCCTTGTTCGATTAAGTATGGCATTGCGAGTGAAAAGTTTTTTCGAACAAAGTAGTAACCCGCATAACCGATGAAGATACCTAAGAATACTTGTAAACGTAATTTACGATATTCGCTATCAGTACGATCAGTAGGTAAGCGTTCTGCATGGGGCGCAGGTTTAAATAATTGTGTGAAAAACATAAAATGAAAATCCTCCCCTAATTAATTGGAAGCGTTTTAAGACAGAGAGAATACAAAAAGGCCATGAAATATAAAAAAGTTCCCCTTTTTTATGATTCATAGCCGTATACTCCGATTCTCCGTGACTGTCAATATTAACTTCGACGAAAATTATACAACTTTGTGACAAAAATGTAAACGTTTTTATAAATAAAGTTGTTGACGTAGTTTGTTTGTGGGATTAATATTTAAATACGTTAAATATTTTATTGCTTAAATAAGAGGTGGATAACATGCCAAATGATATGACTCATATTGATAAGATTCAAGCTCTTACATTCGCTATAGGAAAGAAAATGCAAACAGAGCTATTGGAACAAATGCAAGCATCAGGACTTACACCACCGCAGTTTTATATTTTAAAGATTTTAGATCATTACGGAGCTTCAAGAGCGACACAATTGGCGGAGAAAATGTACGTGAAGCCGAGCGCGATTACAGTAATGATTGATCGTTTAATTGATCATGGGTTAGTAGAGCGCTATCACGACGATAATGATCGCCGCGTTGTTATCATTGAGCTAACGAAAAAGGGGAAAACTACAGTAGAAGAAGCGATGGCGGCTCGTAATGAGCATATTGCAAAATACTTCTCACACTTAGAATTACAAGAGAGGGAAGATTTGTTACGCCTCTTTGAAAAGCTAGAAACAATTATTTGCGGGACACAAGAGAAAAAAGAGAAAAACTAAGAGGAATTGAGGAGATTACATGGAGCAACAAGAAAATCAGAATAGAAAGTTGTTGTTAATCGGTTTAGTAATCGCAATGCTATTTGCTGCATTGGACGGAACGATCGTTGGTACAGCAATGCCCCGTATCGTCGGTGAACTAGGCGGATTAAGTTTAATGACATGGTTAACAACAGCTTATATGTTAACATCAACAACGGTTGTACCGATTGCAGGTAAATTAGCGGATTTACTTGGGCGTCGTAACGTATATATAGCAGGATTAATTATCTTTATGGTTGGTTCAGCGTTATGTGGTATGGCAAACGGTATGACAGAATTAATTATTTTCCGTGGTATTCAAGGTCTTGGTGGCGGTATTATGATGCCAATGGCTATGATTATTATCGGAGATATGTTCACGGGAAAAGAACGTGCGAAATGGCAAGGGATTTTTGGCGCTTTATACGGTCTTGCTTCTGTAATTGGACCACAGGTTGGTGGTTGGATTGTAGACGCAGTGAACTGGAGATGGGTATTCTATATTAACTTACCAGTTGGTATTTTAGCGACAATCTTTATTGCAATGGGATTAAAAGCACATAAACAAACAGGACCAATTAAAATTGATATCGCTGGAATCTTCACGATGATTCTCGGTGTTGTAAGTTTATTACTTGCGTTAACGTTTGGCGGGAAAGATTATGCATGGGGTTCTTGGCAAATTATCGGGTTATTTGCACTAGCTGCAATTGGTATTGTTAGCTTTGTTATCGTTGAAACGAAGGCTGAAGAACCAATTTTACCGATGCACTTCTTTAAAAACCGCACATTTACACTACTGAATGCGATCGGTTTCTTTATGAGTATCGGAATGTTTGGAGCAATTATGTTCGTACCGTTCTTTATGCAAGGAATTGTAGGCGTAAGTGCTGCTGAATCAGGAACGATTATGACACCGATGATGATCACAATGATTGTTATGAGTATTATCGGTGGTCAGCTTGTATTAAAAATTGGTGTGAAACCACAAATTATTACAGGGATGCTTATTATGGCTAGTGGTTTCTGGTTATTAACAACGATGGATATGCATACAACTAAGCTTACCGCTACTTCTTATATGATGGTTATCGGTTTAGGAATGGGTCTTGTTATGCCGATATTAACATTAGCATTGCAAGAAAGCTTCCCGAAAAAAGATCTTGGCGTTGTAACATCATCAAGTCAATTCTTCCGTCAAATCGGTGGAACATTCGGTATTACAATTTTAGGATCAATTATGAATAACACTTCAGGTACAACGTTAACAAATAAATTAGTACCTGTATTAGACACATTCCCAAAAGAAGCGGGACAAATGGTAACAAAATTTAAAGATATGATTCATACAGATCCACAAAGTTTATATTCTATGCTATTTAGTCCAGAGGCATTAAAACAAATGCCAGAAGCATTTTCTAATAGTATCGTACCAATTTTGAAAAGCTCTTTAGTGGACTCACTTCATACTGTATTCTTAACAGGATTGGTATTTATCGTAGTAGGTGCTATCTTTACGATTTTCTTACAGAAAATTAAACTGTCTGACCGTAAAAAAGGTGCTGAAGAGCCTGCTGTAGAAGAGAAAGAACAAACGGTATCATATTCGTAATGAAAAAGCATCGCCTTATGGCGATGCTTTTTTGAGTATAACCTTAAAAGCTTTTTAGTGAGAAATGATTGACGTATTTTTATAAATGCGTTATATTATTTTGTGTAAACGGTTACATGAAATGAGGAGAAAAGAGAATGAGTACGATTAAAGACGTTGCAAAATTAGCAGGGGTATCTGTTGCGACCGTTTCCAGAGTGTTAAATAAAAATGGATATGTTCATGAGGATACATTAAAAAAAGTAGAGCGAGCAATTGAAATGCTAGATTATAAACCTAGTACAGTAGCACGTTCTTTATACAATAAAAAATCTCGTTTAATTGGCTTAGTTGTTCCAAATATCGTGAATCCATTCTTTCCAGAAGTTGCACGTGCCGTAGAAGATGTAGCATATAAACAAGGTTACACAGTTGTCCTTTGTAACTCTGATGAAAATTTAGAAAAAGAGAAACAATACATTGATGTGCTTAGACAAAATAATGTGGATGGGTTTATTGTGGCAACGAATCCACAAAATAGTGTTAATTACATGAATTTGTCTATTCCAGTTGTTGCGATTGACCGTATGTTTAATGAGCGAATTCCTACTGTATATGCAGATAACTATGCAGGGAGTCAGGCGGCGACAAAGTTATTAATAGACAAAGGGTGTAAACATATTGCACATATTCGTGGACCGCGTGATGTGAGCACAGCTAATGAACGTTTTGAAGGTTTTGTAGACGTTATTACGCAAAATAATCTTTCTTATATGATTGCAGAGAGTACATTCGATCCAGCTAATAGTGAACAGGTCGCGGTGGAATTATTGGAAGAATATCCGCATATTGATGGAATTGTTGCTGGGAATGATTTAATTGCAATCGGCGTTGTAAAGGCTGCACTTCAAAAGGGGATTTCTATTCCAGACGATTTACAAATTATCGGATTTGATGGGATTTCTTTAACAGAAATGATGTATCCATCTATTACAACTGTTGCACAGCCAATTTATGAAATGGGGAAAATTGCAACAGAGCTGTTGTTAGAGCAGATGGAAGGAAATCCATTAGAAGAGAAACATTATCGTTTACCGATTGAAATTATAGAACGAAATACAACGAAGTAAGGAGATGAGACAGATGCCAAATATTGCAGTAGTAGGTAGTATTTCAATGGACTTAGTGGCTGTTTCAAAAATACGGCCGAAAGCAGGAGAAACAGTAATTGGTGAAGCGTTTCATACGATCCCAGGTGGGAAAGGAGCCAACCAAGCAGTTGCTGCAGCTAGATTAGGAGCAAATGTAGCGATGGTTGGTGCAGTAGGAAGTGATGATTACGGGACAGTAGTTAGAAGAAATTTAGAGAATGAACGCGTTTTTATCGACTATGTGGTACCGGTTACAGATAGAACAACAGGAATCGCTCATATCGTTTTAGCAGAAGAGGATAACAGTATTGTTGTCGTACAAGGAGCAAATGCTCTTGTAAATGAGTCGATTGTAGATCGTTCAAAAGACCTTCTTGTAAAAGCAGATATGGTTGTTCTTCAACTAGAGATTCCGCTTGAAACAGTAAAATACGTTCTGGCTATTTGTGAGGAACATAAAATTCCAGTTATGTTGAATCCGGCTCCAGCACAAATTTTATCAGAAGATATTTTAGAAAAAGCGACTTATATTACGCCGAATGAGCATGAGTGCCGCATTGTATTAGATGATTTCACATCACCAATTGAAGAGTTACTGGCTAAATATCCAAATAAGCTATTGATGACAGAGGGGTCTAATGGTGTTCGTTTCCATAACGGAACGGAAGTTGTTCAAGTTCCAAGTATTGCTGTAGATGTAGTAGATACGACTGGAGCTGGTGATACATTTAACGGCGCGTTAGCAGTTGCGCTTTCTGAAGGAGAAACACTTCAAAAGGCTATTCGTTTTGCTAATATTGCTGGTGGTCTTTCTGTAACAAAACTTGGGGCACAGGGCGGTATGCCGACGAGAGATAGAGTACGTGAAGTGCAGGTGATTGTCAGATGAAAAAGCATGGTGTATTAAATAGTGAAATCGCGGCAGTCCTTGCTTCACTTGGACATACAGATACGATTGTAATTGCTGATTGCGGGTTACCTATTCCTGATGGAGTAAAACGAATTGATTTAGCAGTTGAAATTGGAAAGCCTAGCTTTTTAGACGTATTACAAGTAGTTGCTGATGATATGGCAATTGAAAAAGTGACGCTAGCAGAAGAAGTCATTATGAATAATGAAGTGGTAAATAAAGAAGTTGAGATGCGCTTAATAGAGCCAGCATTTGAATATGTGTCTCATAAGGAATTTAAAGAGCATACAAAGAGAGCGAAGGCGATTATTCGTACAGGAGAAGCAACGCCTTATGCGAATGTTATTTTACATGCAGGCGTGATTTTTTAATAAAGGGATGTGATGAGAATGCATATTGAAATGAAGAATATTTCAAAAGCGTTCAGTGGTAATCCTGTTTTAAAAAACGCACAGTTTACGATTGAAACAGGAGAAGTCCATGCATTGATGGGGGAAAATGGAGCGGGGAAATCAACGCTCATGAAGATTTTAACAGGTGTATACAAAAAAGATGGTGGAACAATCACGATTGATGGACAAGAACGAACTTTTAAAAATGCGAAAGAAGCAGAAGAGTACGGTATTGCATTTATACATCAAGAATTGAACATATTATCGAACTTAACAGTAGCTGAAAATATGTTTCTCGGTAAAGAGTTAATGTATGGGAAGACAGGTATTTTACGTACGCGTCAAATGAACGCGATTGCGCAGCAGCAACTAGCGGAATTAGGGTTACATGTAAAAGGCGCTATGTTGGCAGGAGAGTTATCGGTTGGACAACAGCAAATTATCGAAATTGCGAAAGCATTAATGACAAATGCGAGCGTTATTATTATGGACGAACCTACAGCAGCATTAACGGATCGCGAGATTGAAACGCTGTTTACTGTTATTAATAAATTACGTAAAGAGGGCGTTTCATTCGTTTATATTTCACACCGGATGGAAGAAATTTTTTCAATATGTGATGCTATTACAATTTTGCGTGATGGAGAATATGTAGGGAAAAGATTAATTCCGGAAACGTCATTTGATGAAGTAGTTAGTATGATGGTGGGCCGCAGTATTGGTGAACGTTACCCAGAGCGCAATAGTCAAATTGGTGAAGTGATTTTTGAAATGCGTAACGGAACGAAAAAAGGAAAATTTGAAAATGTTTCGTTTCAAGTTAGAAAAGGTGAGATCCTTGGCGTTGCTGGTTTGATGGGAGCCGGTCGTACGGATATCATGAAAGCAATATTTGGATATGAACCGCTCGATTCAGGACAAATTTTTATGAATGGACAAGAAGTGAAAATTGATAGTCCGATAGATGCGATTAGACAAAGAATAGCTTTCATTACAGAGGATAGAAAATCTGAAGGGTTAGTGTTAGATTTTTCCATTCGAGAAAATTTAGCTTTACCGAATTTAGAAAGTCTTTCAAAGGGAAGTGTCCTTAGTAACGAACTAGAACAACAGTTTACAGCGGATATGATGAAGCTACTTAATGTGAAAGCATCTAGTGGAGAGCAAGCTGTAAAATCTCTTTCTGGTGGAAATCAGCAAAAGATTGTAATTGCAAAATGGCTAGGTATTCATCCGCAGTTACTCATTTTAGATGAGCCAACAAGAGGTGTAGATGTTGGGGCTAAAAAAGAAATTTACTCTATTATGAATAAGCTTACTGAGCAGGGTGATGCCGTTATTATGGTATCGTCTGAGCTTCCAGAAGTTTTAGGAATGAGTGATCGTGTCCTCGTTATTCATGAAGGGAAAATCGGAGGTATTTTAGAGAAAGATGAGGCATCACAAGAGTCTATTATGGCACTAGCTACAGGGGGAGAGTAAGGATGGCTAAGAAGGGGAATGTATTACAACAACTCGGTTCTTTAATTGGGTTAGTATTAATTATCGTCGTAATTACAGCTTTAAATCCAGCATTTATTGAAATTCCAAATTTATTTAATATACTGCGTCAAGTATCGATTAATGCGCTTATTGCATTCGGAATGACCTTTGTAATTTTAACAGGGGGTATTGACTTATCGGTAGGTTCTATTTTAGCATTATCAAGTGCACTTGTTGCCGGAATGATGGCAAGTGGCATGGACCCGTTCCTTGCGATGGCAGTTGGATTATTAGCAGGTCTTGCAATGGGGATTGTGAACGGTATCATTATTGCGAAGGGAAAAGTAGCTCCGTTTATTGCAACTTTAGCAACAATGACTATTTTTCGCGGGTTGACGCTTGTTTATATGGACGGACGTCCGATCACTGGTCTTGGTGATCATTTAATGTTCCAAATGTTTGGCCGTGGTTATTTCCTTGGTATTCCTGTGCCAGCCGTTACAATGATGATTGCTTTTGCAGTACTGTACTTTATTTTAAAGAAAACAACGTTTGGTCGCCGTACGTTTGCGATTGGTGGAAATGAAGAAGCAGCAGCTTTATCAGGTATTAATGTTACGAGAATTAAAGTAATGATTTACGGTCTTTCCGGAATTTTGGCAGCGCTTGCAGGTATTGTCTTAACATCAAGGTTAGATTCTGCACAGCCGACTGCTGGTACTTCTTACGAATTAGATGCAATTGCTGCAGTTGTGTTAGGAGGAACGAGCCTTTCAGGTGGAAGAGGATGGATTGTTGGTACATTCATCGGTGTGCTTATTATTGGTGTACTAAATAACGGTTTGAATTTATTAGGTGTATCTTCTTTCTTCCAACAAGTTGTAAAAGGACTTGTAATCTTACTAGCTGTACTAATTGATCGTCGAAAAGAAGCGTAATGGAGGGGCAATTCATGAAAAAATGGTTACTGATACTCGTTGCATGCATCATGGTAGTTACTGCTGGTTGTTCAATGGAACCACCAGAATGGGCAAAGGATTCTAGCGATAAAGGTCGAAATAAAACTATTAAAGTTGGATTTTCTGTTTCAACTTTAAATAATCCATTTTTCGTTACGTTGAAAAAAGGTGCAGAAAAGAAAGCAAAAGATAGCGGCATTGAATTAATTGCTGTTGATGCACAAAATGATGCAGCGAAGCAAACAAACGATGTTGAAGATTTAATTCAAAAAGGTGTCGATGTAGTTGTTATTAATCCAACTGACTCAGATGCCGTTGCTTCAGCGGTAAGTGCAGCTAATGCAGCTAATGTTCCTGTTATTACAGTAGACCGAGTTGCGAATTCGGGTAAAGTTGTTTCTCACATTGCTTCTAACAATGTCGAAGGTGGTCAAATGGCTAGTGATTACATTCGGGAGTTAGTTGGTGAAGGAACAAATGTTGCTGAGTTAGAAGGAATCCCTGGATCGTCTGCTGCTCGTGAGCGTGGGAAAGGATTCCATAACGTAGCTGATAAGTCTTTAAAAGTAGTAGCAAAACAAGCAGCTGATTTCGATCGTGCAAAAGGATTATCCGTTATGGAAAATATTTTGCAAGCAAATAACGATATAAAAGCAGTGTTTGCTCATAACGATGAAATGGCATTAGGCGCACTTGAGGCATTGAAATCTGCTGGTAAAACAGATGTGGTTGTTGTTGGATTTGATGCAACAGACGATGCTGTAAAAGCGGTTAAAGATGGGCGCATGGCAGCAACAGTCGCTCAAAAACCGGAATTAATCGGAGAGAAGGCGATGGAAACAGCGAAAGAGATAACACAAGGTAAAAAAGTGGACAAATTTATTCCGATTGAATTAGAGCTTATTAAGAAAAAATAAATAAATATAAAATGAAAATTAGGAAGGAAGAATAACAAATGAAATTTTTTATTGATACAGCAAACATTAACGAAATTAAAGAGGCAAATGCATTAGGTGTAGTAGCTGGAGTAACGACAAACCCATCACTTGTAGCAAAAGAAGGCGTAGATTTCCATGAGCGTATTCGTGAAATTTGCAGCTTTATTGAAGGACCTGTAAGCGCAGAAGTAATTAGCTTAGAAGCTGATAAAATGATTGAAGAAGGAAAAGAGTTAGCAAAAATCGCTCCAAATGTTGTTGTAAAAGTTCCAATGACAACAGAAGGCTTAAAAGCAGTAAAAGCATTCTCAGATTTAGGAATTCGTACAAACGTTACATTAGTATTCTCAGCAGTGCAAGCATTACTTGCAGCTCGCGCTGGTGCGACATATGTTTCACCATTCTTAGGTCGCCTAGATGATATCGGTCATAACGGTATGGACTTAATTCGCCAAATCGCAGAAATCTTTGCAATTCACGGCATTGAAACAGAAATCATTGCAGCATCTGTACGTCACAGTGTTCACGTAACAGAAGCAGCATTAAACGGTTCACATATTGCGACAATCCCAGCAAACGTAATCGCTTCATTAGTGAAGCACCCATTAACAGATCAAGGAATTGAGAAATTCTTAGCTGATTGGGAAAAAACACAAGAGAAATAATATGAAATGGAGAACCCAAGTTTAATTAACTTGGGTTCTTTTTTTTGTTTGAAAGAATTTTCATGCAATTGTGCATATTGACTTTTAAATTTTTAATATAAGCTATTTAATATATAACAAATCACTCTTTATTTTTTATATTTCGATATAAAAAGATAGAGGGTCTGACCAGAAAACTGGAGGGCATGATTCTATAACAGAAAGCTTATTTCTTATAGAATCATGTTTTTTATTATACAAGGGAGGATAGATTACGTATTTTCACCTGAAGTTTAAAATTGATACAAGGGGATGATTAAGATGAGAAAAAAAGCGCCATTTAAAGTGTTGTCATCATTAACGATCGCAACACTCATTGGATGCTCAGCTGTAATGAGTGCTCCGTTAGCATATGCAGAAACGCCAGCAAAAGAAAGTGTGTCTACAACGCCAATTGATCATAACTTAATTCAAGAAGATCGTTTAGCGGAAGCGCTGAAAGAAAGAGGAACAATTAATCCAGCCTCTTCTAAAGAAGAGACAAAAAAGGCTGTAGAGCAATATATTGAAAAGAAGCAAGGGGATCAGGCAAATAAAGAAATTCTTCCAGATGATGCGACTAAAGAAGCATCTGATTTCGTAAAAAAGGTAAAAGAAAAAAAGATGGAAGAAAAGGAAAAAGTAAAGAAAGCTGAAAAGAATGTTAGCCCTGATCAAAAGCCGGAGCCAAATAAAAAACAATTAGATGGGAAAGTTCCAACTTCTAAGGCGAAACAAGCTCCATATAATGGACCTGTCCGCAATGATAAAGTGTTAGTGTTACTCGTTGAGTTTAGTGATTATAAACATAATAATATTGAGCAAACACCGGGCTATATGTACTCGAAAGATTTTAGTAGAGAACATTATCAAAAAATGTTATTTGGTAATGAGCCTTACACATTATTTGATGGTTCGAAAGTAAAAACATTTAAGCAATATTATGAAGAACAGTCTGGTGGTAGTTATACGACAGACGGATACGTAACAGAGTGGTTAACTGTTCCAGGTAAAGCTGCTGATTACGGTGCTGATGGTAGTAGCGGTCATGATAATAAAGGACCAAAAGGCGCACGTGATTTAGTGAAGGAAGCTTTAAATGCGGCAGCTGAAAAGGGATTAGATTTATCTCAATTTGATCAATTTGACAGATATGATACAAATGGTGATGGTAATCAAAATGAATCTGACGGTGTAATTGATCATTTAATGGTAATCCATGCTGGTGTTGGTCAAGAAGCTGGTGGCGGTAAATTAGGCGATGATGCGATTTGGTCACATCGTTCAAAATTAGCAAGAGATCCAGTAGCGATTGAAGGTACAAAATCAAAGGTAGATTACTTTGGTGGAAAAGTAGCGGCTCATGATTACACAATTGAACCAGAAGACGGTGCAGTAGGTGTGTTTGCACACGAATTTGGACATGACCTTGGTTTACCAGATGAGTATGATACGAATTATACTGGAAATGGATCACCTGTCGAAGCTTGGTCATTAATGAGTGGAGGTAGTTGGACAGGAAAAATCGCAGGAACAGAGCCAACTAGTTTTTCACCACAGAATAAAGATTTCTTACAAAAGAATATGGGTGGAAACTGGGCGAAAATTTTAGAAGTAGATTACGATAAAATTAAGAGTGGTGTAGGCGTTCCTACATATATTGATCAAAGTGTTACGAAATCAAACCGTCCAGGTGTTGTACGTGTCAACTTACCAGGTAAGAGTATTGAAACAATTAAGCCTGGATTTGGAAAGCGTGCATACTATAGTACAAGAGGCGATGATATTCATACGACATTAGAAACACCATTCTTCGATTTAACAAAAGGAACAAATGCAAAATTTGATTATAAAGCGAATTATGAACTAGAAGCAGAGTGTGATTTCATCGAAGTACATGCTGTAACTGAAGATGGAACGAAAACATTAATTGATAGATTGGGAGAAAACATAGTCCAAGAAGATAAAGATACAACAGATGGAAAATGGATTGATAAATCATACGATTTAAGTCAATTTAAAGGGAAGAAAGTTAAACTACAATTCGACTATATTACAGATCCAGCTTTAACATATAAAGGTTTCGCAATGGATAATGTAAATGTAACAGTTGATGGACAAGTAGTATTTTCAGATGACGCAGAAGGACAGTCTAAAATGAAGTTAAATGGATTCGTTGTTTCTGATGGGACAGAACAGAAACCCCATTATTATTATCTAGAGTGGAGAAACTATGCTGGATCAGATAATGGATTAAAAGCGGGAAAAGGTCCGGTGTATAATACAGGTCTTGTCGTTTGGTATGCAGATGATAGTTTCAAAGATAACTGGGTTGGGTTACATCCAGGTGAAGGCTTCCTTGGTGTTGTAGATTCTCATCCAGAAGCGATTGTTGGAAATTTAGGCGGGAAACCAGCATACGGTAATACTGGAATTCAAATTGCAGATGCTGCATTTTCATTTGATCAAACACCTTCATGGAGTGTAAATTCATTTACACGAGGACAGTTTAATTATACTGGATTACAAGGTGTCACAACGTTTGATGATTCAAAGGTATACAGTAATAAGCAAATTGCTGACGCAGGACGAAAAGTTCCAAATCTTGGACTTAAATTCCAAGTTGTTGGACAGGCAGAGGATAAGTCAGCAGGCGCTGTTTGGATTAGACGTTAATAAAGTAAAAGCACATTCTTCATATGAAGAGTGTGCTTTTATATTTGTACAGTAAGTTATTATTTCAGCTTATGTAATACAAGCGTTTGTTCATATATAGTGTAGCAAATTATGTGGGGAAAAGAAATATTTCCGAGGAAATTGTCGAAGTATCGTTGGTATTTATAGACTTTCTTTTTTAAAGGAAGAATGTAGTATTGCTTTTATACATAAGTTTATTTACAGTATTACTTGGTTATATGCAAAAGTAATATATATTAGGCGAAAAAAAGACAATGACGGAATTAACCCATCATTGCCTTTTTTACTTTGCTTCTTACGTAAATCATACCGGCAAATGTTAATAAGAATGCAGTTCCGATAACGAAGCTAGCGCTAGGTGATGCCCCGATTGCTCCAACTGTAAAGGACCCAGCAACAACTCCTAACGAGAAGAATGCATAAAACAATCCGAATGCTTTCCCGCGATTATTATCTGTCGTATTTTCAACAAGTAAAGCATTAATTGCTGGGAAGAGGATAGCGAACCCAATTCCATAAATCATCATAACGATAAAGAGCATGCCCTTTGTTGCAAATAATCCGAGTAAAGATAATGCTAGTGCCATTACTGCAATCCCGATTAGCATTAGTTTTGAACGATTAAATCGATCGTAAATGCGATTTGTTGGCAGTAAGAAGAAGAGGATAGCGGTAATTCCAAATACACTTAACATCATGCCTGTTGTAGATGCTTTAAGTGCTAACGCCTCAACTTTTACTGGTAACATATAAGTGACAATTCCTTGTGAAAACATTAGTGTGAAAGCACCAATATATGCTTGTAATAACGGTTCTGATTTCAATAGTTCAATCATATCTTCTTTGTTCATCATTTGAGTTCTTGATGTATCTTTTCTTGATACGTTATTTGGTAAGAAGAATAGAGATACGATTGTACCAAGGACCATTAAAATAGAAATAGTAATGAACACCCACTCTATACCAGCTGTTGCTTTCATAATGCCGCTGAAAGCAGGTCCTACGATTGCAGCTGTTCCAACAGCAGCACCAGATAGAGCCATCGCCTTACCTTGCCTTGCTGAATTCGTTTGTTTTGATAAAAACGTAAAAGCAGCTGGAATTAAAAATCCATCACTAAAACCGTGCATTAAGCGCAAAACTAATAGTTGTTCACCACTTTGAACAACGGTGTATAACAAGACTATGAAACTCGTAAATCCCATGCTTATATAAAGTATTTTTTTTGCACCAAATTTATCGACGGCAGCGCCAGCGATAATATTACCGATCATATTCGCGAATGAGTACATACCGACAACTAGCCCAATAATAAGAGGAGTTCCGCCAAGACTTTGAGCGAACGTACTCATAATAGGTAATTGTGAAAATGTATCTAGGAACGCTACGATAACAATAAAGTAAATAAAATATTTCAAGCGATATTCACCTCTCCTATGCTATTATGGCATAATGCTAATTTCAACCGCAATGAAATTAGCATTAACAGATGTGGAAAAAAGTACAAAGTGACAAAATATTGAACTTTATTTGTTAAAATTTAGTGGAAATGAGATTGTTTTTTTGAAATATATGGATAGAAGTATTATAATAGATTGGTAAACTTCACCAGGTTAAGTATATACGTAGAGAGGGATGTATAAAATGAAAGCATTACTTTGGCATAATCAACGCGATGTACGAGTAGAAGAAGTACCAGAACCAACTGTAAGACCAGGAGCAGTTAAGATTAAAGTGAAATGGTGTGGTATCTGCGGAACAGACTTGCATGAATATTTAGCAGGACCTATTTTTATTCCAACAGAAGAGCACCCATTAACACACGTAAAAGCACCGGTTATTTTAGGTCATGAGTTTAGTGGTGAGGTAGTTGAAATCGGTGAAGGCGTTACTTCTCATAAAGTGGGAGATCGCGTCGTTGTAGAACCAATTTATTCTTGTGGTAAATGTGAAGCTTGTAAACATGGACATTACAATGTTTGTGAACAACTTGTTTTCCACGGTCTTGGCGGAGAAGGCGGCGGTTTCTCTGAATATACAGTAGTACCAGAAGATATGGTCCACCATATTCCTGATGAAATGACGTATGAACAAGGTGCGCTTGTAGAACCAGCAGCAGTAGCAGTTCATGCAGTACGTCAAAGTAAATTAAAAGAAGGAGAAGCTGTAGCAGTATTTGGTTGTGGTCCAATTGGACTTCTTGTCATTCAAGCAGCTAAAGCAGCAGGAGCAACTCCTGTTATTGCAGTTGAACTTTCTAAAGAACGTCAAGAGTTAGCAAAATTAGCAGGTGCGGATTACGTATTAAATCCAGCTACTCAAGATGTACTAGCAGAAATTCGTAACTTAACAAATGGTTTAGGTGTAAATGTGAGCTTCGAAGTAACAGGTGTTGAAGTAGTACTTCGTCAAGCGATTGAAAGTACAAGTTTTGAAGGACAAACTGTAATTGTTAGTGTATGGGAAAAAGACGCAACAATTACGCCAAACAACCTTGTATTAAAAGAAAAAGAAGTTATCGGTATTCTTGGATACCGTCATATCTTCCCAGCTGTTATTAAATTAATTAGCTCTGGCCAAATTCAAGCAGAGAAATTAATTACGAAAAAAATCACAGTGGATCAAGTTGTTGAAGAAGGATTTGAAGCACTTGTAAAAGATAAAACACAAGTGAAAATTCTTGTTTCACCTAAATAATAGAGAATAGTAAAAAGTAGCCCTTTTCTAGAAATAGAAGAGGGCTACTTTTTTTCTATACAGAAAGGTGATAGACTTTCCTTTAACTAAAGGTATTTTGTTTGGAAGGGGAAGTCGAATGCTTTCATTTATGTTGACATTGAAACGGATGCTAAAAGCCTGTTTACGAGCGTGGAAAGATAAAGAATTTCAAGTATTATTCGTATTAACATTTTTAACATTAACATCTGGTACGATTTTTTATAGCACAGTTGAAGGATTACGTCCTCTTGACGCTTTATATTTTAGTGTGGTCACGTTGACGACTGTCGGTGATGGGAATTTTAGTCCGCAAACTGATTTCGGAAAGGTATTTACGATCTTATACATATTTATCGGGATTGGATTAGTGTTTGGATTTATTCATAAATTGGCAGTTAATGTGCAATTGCCAAGTATATTATCGAAAAGAAAAAAAGAGTAAAGCGGTTAATCGCTTTACTCTTTTTTTACATTAGTTTAGACAAGTATTTGCAGTAGCTTAACAATACTTTATTACAATGTAAGTGCATTCATTCATTACGTTCACTATGTATAAAGTTATAGTGATATGAACATTTGCATATTTTAATTAAATAATAGAAATTCGGTGGAAGGTGGGATATTCTAATCATAGGTTAACCGAAAGACATCGTAGGATCCAAACAAAATATTTACAATAACTCAACTATAAAATGGAGGATTTCATATGAAAAAGAAAGTGCTTGCTTTAGCAGCAGCTATTACGTTAGCAGCTCCGTTACAAAATGTAGCTTTTGCACATGAAAATGATGGAGGGAATAGAGTACAGATTATTCAATATTGGTCCGCTGAAGATAAACACTCAGAAGGTGTAAATTCTCATTTATGGATCGTGAATCGTGCAATTGATATTATGTCCCGTAATACGACAATTGTAAAACAAGATCAAGTTGCACTATTAAATGAATGGCGCACAGATTTAGAAAATGGTATTTATTCTGCTGATTATGAAAATCCTTATTATGACAATAGTACATTTGCGTCGCATTTCTATGATCCAGACGATGGAAGTACATACATTCCACTTGCAAAGCAAGCGAAGGAAACTGGAGCTAAGTATTTTAAATTAGCTGGTGAATCTTATAAAAACAAAGATATGAAACAAGCATTCTTCTATTTAGGGTTATCTCTTCATTATTTAGGAGATGTAAATCAACCGATGCATGCAGCAAACTTTACGAATATTTCTTATCCACAAGGATTCCATTCTAAATATGAAAACTTTGTAGATACAATTAAAGATAATTACAAAGTAACGGACGGAAATGGATATTGGAACTGGAAAGGTACGAACCCTGAAGATTGGATTCATGGGGCGGCAGTGGCTGCGAAGCAAGATTACCCTGGCATTGTAAATAGTAATACGAAAAGTTGGTTTGTAAAAGCTGCTGTATCACAAAGTTATGCGGACAAATGGCGTGCTGAAGTTACACCAATGACTGGTAAGCGATTAACGGAAGCGCAACGTGTAACAGCTGGATATATTCAGCTTTGGTTTGATACGTACGGCAATCGTTAAGTATTGGGGAAAGGTCAAATCTCAGAATAGAGAATTTGGCCTTTTTATCACTATACAATACATGGGGGTATGACTCGTGAAAAGTAAATTGTTAAAAGTTGTACTTAGCTTTGGAATGAGTCTAGCAGCTTTATATAGCGGATCTTCCGTTCAAGCAGAAATGTCCACAAATCAAAATGATACGTTAAAAGTTATGACGCATAATGTGTACATGCTATCAACAAACCTATATCCCAACTGGGGACAAAGTCAGCGTGCGGATTTAATTGGAGCGGCAGATTATATAAAGAATCAAGATGTTGTTATATTAAATGAAGTGTTTGATAATAGTGCTTCAAATCGCTTATTAGGAAATTTGAAGAAAGAATATCCAAATCAAACGGCAGTATTAGGTCGTAGTAGTGGAAGCGAGTGGGATAAGACGTTAGGAAACTATTCATCTTCGACTCCTGAAGATGGAGGTGTAGCGATTGTGAGTAAATGGCCAATTGTTGAAAAGATCCAATATGTATTCGAAAAAGGCTGTGGACCAGATAACTTATCAAATAAAGGATTTGCATACACAAAAGTTAAGAAAAATGATCGTTTTGTACATGTGATTGGGACTCATTTACAAGCTGAAGATAGTATGTGTGGAAACACTTCGCCAGCATCTGTACGTACAAAACAGCTACAAGAAATTCAAGAGTTTATTAAAAATAAAAATATACCAAATAACGAGTATGTGTTAATTGGTGGAGATATGAACGTAAATAAAATAAACGCTGAGAATAATAGTGATTCAGAGTATGCATCTATGTTTAAAACATTACACGCTTCTATTCCAACTTATACTGGACATACAGCGACTTGGGATGCGACGACAAACAGTATTGCGAAATACAATTTCCCCGATAGCCCTGCCGAGTATTTGGATTATATTATTGCAAGTAAAGATCATGCGAACCCATCGCATATAGAAAATAAAGTGTTACAGCCGAAATCTCCACAATGGACTGTTACATCATGGTTCAAAAAATATACGTATGATGATTATTCTGATCATTATCCAGTAGAGTCAACTATTTCTATGAAATAGTCCTAAAAAGTTTCTTCTTAAATAGGAAGAAACTTTTTTATTTTGTAGAGGAAATTTAAACTTTCTTTCCAATATGTATAAGACATATATAGAAGAGGAGAGAAAAATGTGGATAGAGGAATTTTTAAGGAAGTTCCATTACCGTGTGCATTTTTAGATGAAGTGGCTTTAGAGAGAAATATTCAATCGATTATAGAGTTAAGTGGAGATAAGAAGATTCGTATAGCGAGTAAATCATTACGCTCTGTTCCAATTATGAAAAAGATTTTAGCGGCAAATGATCGATTTCAAGGTATTATGTGTTTTTCCCCTAGAGAAGCTTTGTTTTTAATTGAACAAGGATTCAATGATTTATTGCTCGGATATCCTGCGTATGATGAAAGAGCTTTATATGAAATTAGTTTGCTAACAAAGCAAGGGTTCATTATAACTTGTATGGTGGATTGTGAAGACCATGTTGTTTATTTAGAAAAAATTGCTGAGAAGTCTAAAGGGTGTTTTCGTGTTTGTTTGGATATTGATATGAGTAGTCGTTTTTTTCAATTTCATTTTGGGGTAAACAGATCACCGGTAAAAGATGTGCAGAGTGCTTTGAAAATAGTAGGAAAGGTGAAGGGCTCATCATATTTAATACTAGATGGTGTAATGGGATATGAGGCTCAAATTGCTGGGGTGGGAGATCATATACCTAATCAATGGATGAAAAGTAAAGTGGTTTCGTGTTTAAAGAAGAAATCAGTATTAGAGGTTAAAGAAAGAAGAGGACGTATCGTAAAAGAAATACAAAACCTTGGTATTAAACTAAGATTTGTAAATGGGGGAGGAACAGGAAGTATAAAAACAACTGAGCAAGATAACTCAGTTTCAGAGATTACAATAGGTTCTGCTTTTTATTCCCCGAAACTATTTGATTATTATAAAGAAGTACAATTTCAGCCAGCTGTCGGATTTGCTTTACCTGTTGTGCGTAAACCAGCGCCGTTTATTTATACTTGCCTCGGTGGTGGATATATTGCTTCAGGCGCAGTTGGTAAAGATAAAGAGCCTGAGATTTGGAGGCCGGGTGGTGCAAGACTATTAGCGTTAGAGGGTGCTGGTGAAGTGCAAACGCCAATTTTTTATAACGGTGAGGAACGAGTGGATATAGGAGATTCTATCTTGTTTCGCCATAGTAAAGCTGGAGAGTTATGTGAACGCTTTCCTATTTTGTATCGAGTTAAAAAAGGAGAGATTGCTGGGGAGTATTCAACATATCGGGGGGATGGACAATGCTTTCTATAAAGGGACAAAAATGGAGAAATTGGACAGGGAATGTAGAAGGAACACCGCATTATACGATGTATCCAGAAAGTATACAAGATGTAGTAGAAGTTGTAGGGCTTGCACGAAAAAAGGGAAAGAAAATTCGTGTTGTCGGTTCAGGGCACTCTTTTACACCTCTCGTGCAAACGGAAGAAATTTTAGTTTCTTTAGATGAATTGAAGGGCATTGCAAATATTGATGCAGAGAAGATGGTTGCCGAAGTATGGGCAGGAACAAAGTTATATGATTTAGGGAAGTTACTTGAGGAAAAAGGTTATGCGCAAGAGAATTTAGGAGATATTGATTCACAATCTATTGCTGGAGCGATTAGTACGGGTACTCATGGGACGGGTGTTACATTTGGGAGTTTATCAACACAAGTTATAGAGATTACGGCAGTTTTATCAACAGGTGAGAGTATAGTTTGTTCAGAAACCGAAAACGTTGAATATTGGAAAGCATTTCAGTTGTCGCTTGGAATGCTAGGTATCATTGTAAAGATAAAATTGAAAGTTATCCCAGCGTATTCGCTCGTTTATGAAAGTGAAAAGCAGTCATTATCTACTGTAATGAACAAGCTAGAAGAATATAAGAAGAATCGTCATTTTGAATTTTTCGTTTTTCCTTATTCAGATGAGGTGCAAGTGAAATTTACAAATGAAACAATGAGTAAAGAAAGTGATTTGAAATGGCATAAACTAAAGGTAGAGTTACTTGAAAATAGGATGTTCTCTTTGTTATCTAAAGGGTGTAAATGGTTTCCTTCTATAAGTAAAGCAGTAAGTCGATTATCAGCTAAGGCTGTGCCAAACACAAAAATAATAGGCCCGAGCTATGAAGTGTTCGCTACATCACGTACGGTTCCATTTTATGAAATGGAGTATAGTGTCCCTTCAAAGTATATGAGGGCTGCTGTAGAAGAAATTTCAAATCTTATTGAAAAGAAAAGGTATAAGGTGCACTTCCCGATTGAATGCCGGTATGTGAGAGGTGATGATATATGGCTCAGTCCAGCGTATGGAAGAGACTCGGTATATATCGCCGTTCATATGTATAAAGGTATGAAGTATGCCGCTTATTTTGGTGAAGTGGAGAAAATTTTTCTAAAGTATGAAGGACGTCCACATTGGGGGAAAATGCATACGTTAACATACGAAAAGTTACAAAACATATATCCAGAATTGCATTCGTTTTTAAAAATGAGGAAGTCACTAGATGAAACAGGAATGTTTTTAAACCCTTATACAGAAAAGTTATTTACGATTATGAAAAAAAGCTGACAATGTATTACTTGTCAGCTTTTTTTAGTATGATCGCATTTCTTGTTTGACTAATGTGTTCGTAAAATAGTAACTTATCACGGCTAAATACATGTAATAAAACATGAATGATAAATAGACCGTTAATTACGAATTGGAATAACAGTATAACTAGTAATACTAAAGGCTCTGTATGATTTAAAATAGAACTACTAGAAAGAATATAATTGATTCCACCTAAAATAAAGTAGAATATACCGTAACGAATGAATAATTCCTTCATAGTAATACGCTCTGATTTCCCTTTAACATAAATACGAAGTAATGCTTTCCCAATTGTTTTTCCGTTCGTAAAGTATGGAATGATAATAAAGTAAATAAAGATTGAACATGTAATGAAAATGAGTTCGTATATATTTGTGTAAGATTGGATATTAGAAATAAATATAGAATTCCCTTTATTTTTAATGACTGGTACAACGATAGATAAGAAAATCCAATCAATTTGCATAGCAATCAAACGACGTACAAAACCAACTGGCTTTGTTTCCAGATTAATACGACTATCTAATTCACTTGTTTTGGGAAGGAAATACGTAAATATTGGTGCAATAATAAAGCCAATGACGCCTCCTAATGTGTTTAAAAATAGGTCATCAATATCAAATAAGCGATATGCACAATTATAAATACCATATAATCCAGTTACTTGTGTTAATTCAAAGAACAGTGAAAGGAAAAAAGAAATGCACACTGTTTGTAAGAAGCTACGTCGGAAATAATAACGTAAGTACATACCAAATGGAACGGTTAGTAGAACGTTAAAAGCGACTTGTAAAAACGCAGATTCCTTTAATAAATAGAAGTAGGTAGCTGGCTTCGTTAAAATTGCCGAGGTATGATTACTAATCTCTTGTATGAAATAAAATGGCGAGAGTTGCATGTGCTGTGTATTAGCCGGTTGTAGGCTACAAGTATCATACGTTTGTGGTAATGGCAAAATCACAAGAAAATAGGCATTTAATAAGTAAAGTAATAATGAATATAAAATAAATGAACGCCATTTATTTAAATAACCGTATTTCCGATAATTAAATATTAAAAAAGGGATTAATAGAAACATTGCTAAAATAGGAAATAAAATAAATGCTGTTTTTATTGGAAATAAATATGCAGTCAAAATGAAGCTCCTTTCAGTGAAAATACGTCTATCATTATAGCGCTAAAATGATTTTGTAACAAAGTTAAAATGTTTCTAAATGGGGAAAAATACAAATTATACTTATATTAAGTTATGCTGAATATAATATAGTTATATTATGATGATATGAGTTGAGGGAGGGTACATGATATACATTATGAGCTTTTTTCGGCATATTACAACTTTTGAAAGCGCGTGGCGTTTTCAGGAGGGAGAACAGATTTTTGTTCATGATGATAATACAAAACGAAATTTTATTATTATTCGCTTGTATTGTCAGGAAAAGAAAGTTTATGCATAAGGAAAAACCTCTTACTGTACGAGGGCAGTAAGAGGTTTTTTATTGCATATAGACAGCATTGGATTTTGAAGAAAGGATATAATTTTGTATTTGGTGTTTCCACGTTTCATCATTCTTTCTTTGAGAAAGCCATTCGTGATAATCTTGTTGAGTTTTCCATAGCATGCGAACCATATATTCAGCTCTATTATTTATACGATGCATCTGTGAAAATTCTATGTTAATAAAGCCTTGTGTTTCATATGATGGAGAATGCTGTTTAAGTGAGTGAAATAGTTCATTTTCATATCCATATTTAATATGAATAAGTTTAGTAACGATAAACATACGAACACCTCTTTTTCGATAGTAGTAAAGAAATGGGAGAAGTTTTACCCTGCAAAATCTCGATTGGTGAGGGCTAAATAAAGGTTCACTTTATTTTCTTTAGAGTAAGAAAAAGTAACGGTAATAATTTATATTATACTATTCAGAAAATTCAAAGTAAATAACAAAGGGTATTCGAAATTGAAATGTAAAAAAGTAAGCCATCCTATTTGAATAGGATGGCTTACTTTAAAAGATGTTAACGGTCACTTTATAAGAAAATGATAGTTAGTACACCTACGATAATACAGTAGAAAGAGAAATATTTTAAATTTCCTTTTGCCATAATGTTCATAAACCATTTTAATGAAATATATGTCATGATGAATGTTGCGATGAAAGCAACAATATAAGGTACAAATAATGTATCTAAATTTGGATCGTTTGCAATGTCTGTAATACTTAACAATAAACCACCTAAGCTAACAGGAATGTATAGTAAGAATGAGAAGCGAAGAGCTGTTTCTTGCTTCATACCAAGTAACATTGCTGCGACGATTGTTGCACCTGATCGGCTTATTCCAGGAATTAGTGCGCAAGCTTGTGCTAATCCGATGATAATTGCATCTTTCATAGAAAGATCGCCATCATTTTTACGTCCACGTAAGTTTCTAATAATCCAAAGGCCGACAGCAGTAATAAGAAGGGAAATCCCAACCATTTTAACACCTTTTAAATATTGGTCGATATAATCTTTAAATAAAACTCCAATTACACCTGCTGGAATCGTTGCAATAACAAGGTAAATAATAAAGAAGAAATCTGATTTTGCATCTTCTGCTCTTGTAAATATATAAGATAGACCATTCTTTGTTAGACGAATTAAGTCTTTTCTATAAATAAGTAATACAGCTAATAATGAAGCTGTATTAACAAGTAGCTCAAAGCTAAACCCTTCTATTTTTAGTCCTAGCAAATGCTGTGCTAAAACGAGGTGACCGCTTGAAGAAATCGGAATTGGTTCTGTTAGTCCTTGGAATAGACCAAGAATTAAATATTTCAAAATGTAATAAAATTGTTCCATAACATCCTCCTTGTGTATTAGTCGAAAGAAATAACTTTTCTATTATAACAAAAGAGAGAGCGAATATTGAGAAGAAAATAATATTCGAAATATAATAAAAATCCCCTATTATGTCATAGGGGATTTTTCACATCACTGAGAAACTACTATTTCTTGAATACTTTTGATAATTGGACATCGACTTTTTCAGCATCATTAATATGATTCATAATAGTAGTATTTAAATTTCGGAACATTTGTTGTGTGTTTGCAAATTCGCGTAATATATCATCGTTACAAGATTTTTGGTTTTCGATAGCTTTAATAACATTTGTAGCGCCACTTTGTAATGTTTGAATCATCATTAAAATATTTTCAATTCTAGCGTTAGTATCAGCGCTCATTTCTACACCTTCATCAACTAAATGTAAATTATCTTTTGTATTTTCATATGCTTTTTCAATTTCTTCTTGAATTTTTTTCGTTAAGTTCCCGATGTTTTTTGTACTTTCAGCTGTGCTTTCTGCTAGTTTTCTTACTTCATTAGCAACAACAGCGAATCCTTTACCGTGTTCTCCAGCACGTGCAGCTTCAATACTTGCATTTAACGCTAGTAAATTTGTTTGTGCTGCAATGTTTTGAATCACTTCTACAATTTGTTCAATTTCTTTAGAGCGTTCGCTTAAATGATTGATACTATTAGAAGTACGTTGAGACTGTTCGCCTAATTTATTAATTACAATGAGTAAGCGATGAACGGATTCTTTTCCTTCGTTAGAGCAATCGATAATTTCTTCAATAGATTGAATTAAGTTTTGCTCTTTTTGTAGCATTTCGTCATTTAATTCGTTGGAATGTGTAGTACGCATAGAAACATTTTCAAAGCATGCGTTCAATTGTTGAATTAAGTTTTGGAGTGTATGATGTTGGTTATTTACAAGTTCATGCTCTTGCATAACGTTTTTTACACGATTATGGATAGAAGATATAATTTCTTGTTTTTCCACATCTTTTTGTTTTAATTCTGTTTCTAGTTCATGTATATGAGTTTCTAGTTGATCAATTTTATGTTGGAGTGATTTCTTTTGAGTAAACATTTTATCTAATTCAACCGCCTTTAGGATTTTTAATTTTTCTATATTTGGATTTTAGCATTTTTTGTAATTTTTAAATATAGTAATTTTTAAATATTTAAGAATCTATTACATTTTATTCATAATTCTCATTTTTTTGTCATGAAAAATAAACTGTATTTAATGGTTTTGTAAACAAACTGTAAAATAAATCATGTATAACTGTATAAGAAGGGAGTCGGATTATGAACTATTTTAAGCGAATCAGTAGTCTAGTATTAGCAGGAATTATCGGTCTTTCTAGTACAGTCGCTGTAAAAGCAGAGTCAAACGACGAGAAACTTAACAACATGCAACAGCAATTGCAACAAAACGATGCAGAAATGCAGAAGAAAGAGCAAGAGAAGCAAGCTGTTAGTAAAGAAATTAAAGGTATCGAAAACGAACTACATAATTTAAATAATACAATTGCAAAAAATAAAGAGGATCAAGCTGCTATTCAACGAAAAATCGATGAAACACATAAGCAGATTGAACAAAAAAAAGCAGATATTATCGTTTTAGAAGATAAAGTCCTTGCTCGTAAGGATATTATGAAAAAGCGTATGGTTTCTGTTCAAAATAGCTCAAATACGAGTTTAGTAGTAGAAGTTGTTGTAGAATCAAAAAACTTTGCTGATTTCATACAACGTATGAACGCGGTATCTACAATTTTAGATGCAGATAAAGAAATTTTACGTCTACAAGAACAAGATCTTCGTCAAATTGAAGAAGATAAAAAAGCGATTGACGAAAAAGAAGCATCTTTAGTAGTAGATAAGCAAAAATTAGCAAAAGCACAAGCTGATTTGCAAGATAACTTGAAAAAACGTCAAGATAACTTACAAACGGTTCAAGCTAAATATAATGCGATTGCAAACCAAATTAATTTGGCAGCAGAAGAAAAAGCAAAAGTTGAAGCAAATATGAAAGCGGTACAAGAAACAATTGCTCGTGAACAAGAAGCAGCAAGAATTGCAGCAGAAGAGCGCGCAAAAGCTGAAGCAGCTGCAAAGGCTGAGCAAGAAGAGTTAGCAAAAGCGAAGGCAGCAGCAGCTAAGCAAAAAGAAGAACAGGCAGCTAAGCCGGCAGAGCCTGTAGCTAAAGATACAACACCAGCTAAGCCGGATCCAAAACCAGCTCAAGGTGGAAAAGAATTTTATGTAACAGCAACTGCTTATACAGCTGATCCATCTGAAAATGGCTATAAACCAGGTGAAACTGTAAAATCTAAGTTAGGACATAATTTGACTGCAAATCCAAACATGAAACTAATTGCTGTAGATCCAGCTGTGATTCCATTAGGTTCTACTGTGTATGTAGAAGGCTATGGAACAGCGATTGCTGGAGATACTGGTAGTGCGATTAAAGGTCATATAATTGATTTATTAATGCCGGATTCAGCTACAGCTAATAATTGGGGCAGAAGAAGTGTTAAAGTTACAATTTTAAACTAAAACGAAATCCAACTTTACAATACGTAAAGTTGGATTTTTTTTGTCAAAATAATGTTAAGTTGGGTTTACATTTTGTTAAGTTTAGCATACAATGATGGTAAGAGGTGGTAAATTTGTCCATTTGCAATAAGGTAAAGGAATTAAGAGCTCGCTTTAATTTTTCGCAAAGTGTATTAGCAGAAAAGGTTGGAGTGACGAGGCAAACAATCGCGGCAATCGAAAAAGGAGATTATGTTCCTTCATTGTTACTAGCATTGACGATTTGTGATGTATTCGAGTTAAAGATGGAAGATGTGTTCGTTTTAAATAAGGAGGGAGAAGAGGATGAATAGAATTGGTTTTTCTTATATCGTAAATGTACTTTATACTGCGTTAGCATGCTGGACATTTGTTGAACTTTATAGTGCTACTACAGAGCTAGCAGATATAATTAAAAATGAGAGGGTGCCATTTGAAATATGGTTTAATGGTATACCAATTGTGCTATTATTCATTGGTGGCATCATAATTACAATTTTTTATAGAATTCAAAAGAAAAAATACAAGAATTTATCCTTTTGGATGTATCCATTATTATTTCCACTAGAAGATGAACGTGAAAAAGCGATTACGGAGAAAGCTTGTCGAACAACTTTTGTTTCGTTATGGTATGTGTTACCTTGTGCAGTTGGATTTTTAACTCTTTCGCCTATTATTAATGAATATCTTCCTGGATACCCGCTGTATATTATATTTTCCATTTTCTTTATTCAAATGACAGTCTTCCACGTATCCCTATATAGAAATAAATTGGCTTGAAAAGAACCCTTCTTGCAATTAGCAAGAAGGGTTCTTTTTCAGCTTATACTTGTACATATAGCAATATTGTCTTATCATTTTATATAGAGTAAGATTTTGTAACGGAAAGGAATTGTATATGAATAAGCAAAGAATTTATAGTATAGTAGCAATCCTTCTATTTGTTGTAGGTGGTGTATTAATCGGAAAACCATTTTATGATGGATATAAGGCAGAGAAGAAACAGACAGCCAATGTACAAGCTGTTCAAAAGATGGAATATGAAAAGCATGACACAGAATTTGTAGATGCTTCAAAAATTAATCAACCAGACTTGGCAGAAGTGGCGAGTGCATCGTTAGATAAAAAACAAGTAATCGGCCGTATTTCAATTCCGAGCATCTCATTAGAACTTCCTGTGTTAAAAGCGTCGACTGAAAAGAATTTATTATCAGGTGCGGCAACTGTAAGAGAAAATCAAGTAATGGGACAGGGGAATTATGCGCTTGCAGGGCATAATATGTCAAAAAAAGGTGTTTTATTTAGTGATGTATCAACTTTAAAGAAGAACGATAAAATTTATTTGTATGACAATGCAAATGAGTATGAGTATACTGTTACAGGTGTGTCTGAAGTGACTCCTGATAAGTGGGAAGTTGTAGAGGATCATGGGAAAAATGAGATAACACTTATTACATGTGTATCTGTTAAGGATAATTCTAAGCGTTTTGTTATTACGGGTGATCTAGTAGGAACAAAGGCGAAGAAATAAAGAAAAAAGAAGGTTCACTCTTTAAAGAGTGAACCTTCTTTTTTATCCAATGTTTAGAAATAAAAGAATATTTTAGTTGGTATTTAAGTATTTTTCTATTTTTGTATAATAAAGTAATGATTCTAGATTTTGGGAGGAACAAAAGTGAAACAGCAAGTAAAAAAACTTCTTTTAACAACAAGTGTAGCGTTATTGGTAGCACCAATTTCTGCTTATGCACATCCAGGGCGTACAGATGCTAACGGTGGACATACGTGTCGTACAAATTGTGAAAAATGGGGATTGCAGTACGGGGAATATCATTATCACAATAAACCAGCTTCTAGTAGTGGTGCAACGAGTCCAGCTCCTAGCCAAAATAATAATGGTGCTGTAGAAGCTGAAAGACAAGCAGAAGCGCAGCGCAATGCTGAGGCTGAAAAACAACGTGCTGCAGAAGCCCAGCGTAAAGCAGAGGAAGAGAGACAACGTGCTGCAGAAGAACAACGTAAAGCAGAGGAAGAGAGACAACGTGTAGCAGAAGAGCAAAGAAAAGCAGAAGAGGCACGTAGGCAAGAGGAAGTCCAGCGTCAAGCTGACATGGAAAAAGGGCAGCTTGAAGGTCAAAAAAGTGGAGAGGCTGATTTTAAAGCAGGGAAAAATAATGCGGAAGGGCATTTAACTGGAAAATCTGATACATATAAACAAGCATTTACAACTGCTTATACTGCAGCTTGGTCTTTAGAAGAGCAGAAAAAAATGCATTCTGAAAAAGGAAAAGAGCAAGGGTTAGCACAAGAGACAATGGACGATAGTCAAATTAATCCTGAGTTTAAGGTGAACTTTGCGGAAGGTTTCCAAGTAGGTAATAAAGAGAGAACCGAAAAGATTGAAAAAGAACAAGTGGAACTTGGTGAAAAGGCGGGTAAAGAATTAGCTGAAAAGAAACCTGGAAATACTGAAAAGGATGTATATGTGAAAGCATATGAAACCGCGTATGAAAAGGGATATAAGTCTGCTAAAAAGGGAGCGGAAAAAGCTGGATATACATATGCATTTGAAAACTATGACTTAAAAGTTCCTGCTAAGTATGAAAAGAATGAAACATTAAAGAAATGGTTTACTGAAGGGTTTAAATCAAATAAAAAGGCAGCAGAAATCCGAGAAGAAGGATATAACAAAGGAGATAGCTGGCTGTCATTTTTCTATAAAAACTTCGTGCCAAGTGAATATAAAGAGCACAAAGATCTGTATGAACAAGCAATAGAAAAGGGCGAGAAAGCATAAAAAAAGATGAGGAGAAATTCCTCATCTTTTTTAATCCATCCATTTCACTAATTTCTTAGAAATTAATAATAAAACAAAACCTAAAATAATCGCTGCAGCTCCGATTACTGTAAATACTTCAGCATATCCAAGTGAAGTTGTGAAGCTTGCAAGTTGTCCGCCTATAATGTTGGCGATTCCCGAGCTTGCTAGCCATACTCCCATTAATAAAGAAGCAAGTTTTACTGGAGCAAGTGCGCTAACCATTGATAGTCCAACAGGTGATAAGAATAGCTCACCTAACGTATGGAAAAGATACGTAAAGACGATAAATAGTAAGTTTGCTTTTTCTGTAATATTATGTTCATCACTACCTGTTTTTAATGTAGCGATAACGAGAATGATATAACCGATACCGAGTAGGATCATACCAAGTCCCATTTTTGTTGGGATTTTCATGTCACCATTTTTTCTAGTTGCAAGTTTTGCCCATAATGCTGAAATGACTGGAGCAAGTAAAATAATAAATAACGGATTGACCGATTGGAACCAAGATGTTGGAACTTCCCATCCGAACACAGAGCGGTCTACAAATTTGTTTGTATACAATGTTAACGAACTACCAGCTTGTTCAAAGCCAGCCCAGAAGAAGACAACAAAGCATGTTAAAATGACGATAACTGCGGTACGTTGTTTTTCTTTTTTTGTTAACGGTGTATCTCCTACTGTCTGTTGTCCAGCAGCCGTTTGCAAATCGCGAGATGGTTTTTTACCGATATCACCAAGGAAGCGATTAGATAGTGTTGTAAATAAAATTTGTCCAATAATCATTCCGATTGAAGCAGCTAAGAAACCGTAACGGAATCCGTAATGTACAACGCCATCAACTGTTGTTTTGAATAAATTTTCTGATAAAAATCCACAAACGAGTGGAGCTAAAAATGAACCGACGTTAATACCCATATAGAAAATTGTAAATGCACTATCACGTTTTGGATCGTTCTCTTCGTATAATTCTCCAACAAGTGTAGAGATATTTGGTTTGAAGAATCCATTACCGATAATAATAAGCGCTAATCCGAGGTATAGACCGACTTGGTTTTGCAAGGCGAATAGTGTAAGGTTACCGAGCGCCATTGTGATACCACCAATTGTGATGGCTTTTCGTCTACCTAGAAAACGGTCTGTTAAGTATCCACCGATTAATGGTGTGAAATAACAAGCGCCAGTATAAAACCCGTAAATAGAGAGTGCCCAAGCGGGACTAAACCCAAGACCACCACTTACTAAAGCTGTTGTTAAATATAATGTTAATAATCCTCGTAATCCGTAGTAACTAAATCTTTCCCACATTTCTGTAAAGAAGAGCAAGTATAAACCGGGAGGATGTTTCTTTTTTCTTTGTTGTTCTCTTTCTAGTTGTATCGTTGATTCCATGTTATTTTCCTCCTGACACAAACAAAAACAAAGTTAATAATTTTGTACATTTAATATTTTACCTTATTAACTATTATAAGTCAATAAAGGTTGATTTTTCAGAAGAAATTGGAAAAGAGAGATAGCTATAGAATGGGTGTTTCTTTTGTGATAGACTATGGACTATGTTTTCTTTGTAAGGAAGCGGGTTATTGCACTTTTTTATATGTGAAATTGATTTCATAAAAGATGAAATTAAAGAAGGAGAAAGAAATGAAATTGTTACAGAAAAAAGAAATTTTACTGATTAGCCTTATGTTATTCTCGATGTTCTTTGGAGCGGGGAATCTTATATTCCCACCTTTCCTTGGGTATGAAGCAGGAGAACATGTGTGGATTTCATTAGTAGGATTTATTATATCAGCAACAGGTCTTCCTATATTGGGTGTTATCGCTATTGCGAAAGCGGGAAGCTTTCAAACATTAGCGGGTAGAGTTCATCCTTCATTCGCCATTATTTTTCCGTGTATCGTGTATTTATTTATTGGACCAGGTCTTGGTATACCACGTGCAGGAAGTTTAGCTTTTGAAATGGGACCAGGTCAGTTGTTCCCACAAGCAGGTAGCTTAGTTTTGTTATGTTACACGGCTATTTTCTTTAGTATTGTTTACTGGTTAAGTTTATCCCCGTCTAAATTAATGGGCTTGTTCGGAAAAGTATTGACTCCGTTATTATTATGTATGATTGCACTTATTTTTATAAAGAGTATGTTTACAACGGTAGGAGATGTGAAAGAGCCAATAGGGAACTATGGACAAGCTCCGATGTTCCAAGGGTTTTTAGACGGATATTTAACGATGGATGCGTTAGCAGCTTTAATATTTGGGATTGTTATTGCAAATGCTTTGCGTGCAAAAGGTATTGAAGATGATAAAGGTTTAGCTAAATATATGAGTATTGCTGGAATTGGGGCAGGACTATTACTATCTATTATTTATGTCATCCTTGGATATGTTGGTTCAATTAGTGGTTCATTAGGCACATTTGATAACGGTGCGAAAGTGTTAGCACAAGTTATGACGACATTATTTGGACAAGGCGGATTAGTATTATTAGGCCTTATTTTTACTATCGCATGTTTATGTGTTTCAATTGGACTGGTTACGTCTTGTAGTCAGTTTTTTGCAAGTGTATTTCCGAAAGTGTCTTATAAATCTTGGGCATTTATATTAAGTTTTGTGAGTATGATTTTAGCTAATTTAGGATTAACGCAAATTTTAAAAGTATCAGTACCGATTCTTGGATTTATTTATCCAGTTGCATTAACACTTATTATTTTAGGGTTATTCCATAAGTATATTGGAAAGTATGTATACGTATATTCGGTCACGATTGGAATCGTAGCGTTATTTAGTGCGATTGATGTTTTAAACAAAAGTGTACTGATGAATAAGTGGACACCACTATTAAAAATTCTTCCGTTTTATACAGAAGGTGTAGGTTGGATCGTTCCGGCATTTGTAGGTGCCTGCCTCGGTATGATCGCTAGTATTACTATAAATAAGAAGAAATAAGTAAGAGGTGTTTTCCTATTTCGGAAAACACCTTTCTTTTTTTGGAAAAATGGTATCGAACATGAATAGACTAATAGTATGATAAGGATAATTGGTAATATATAGGTTTAATAACGATCGGTAATGAGGGGGGAGCGTATGAAGGGAGATTTAAATAAGAAAATAGAAGCACTCGAAACGGCAATTGAAACGATGCAAGAGACACTTTATGATTTGAAAGCGAAGCAAAGGGAAATTGAAAAGGTTCAACAAAATGTTAATAAGGAAAAGAAAGAATACATTGAGGCGGTAAGTAATAAAAAGTTACAAGAAGATGTAGTTAAGACGAGTGAGTCCATACAAGAGCCAGAGGTGAAACAAGTAGATATATCTGCATTTAAGCCAGAACCATTTAATATTATAAAGTTTTGTCAAACATGGTTACCACGCATATTTGTCGGTATTATGCTACTTGGCGTTATTTGGTTATTTAAAGCAGGAGTAGATGCTGGATTATTAACACCAGCGATACGGGTTGTGTTTGGTATAGTACTATCTGCCGGTTTGTATTACGTAGGAGATATACAAATTAAAAGAGAGCGGCAAGCGTTAGGGCTAGTATTAGCTGGAGGAAGTATTACGGGAATTGTTTTAACAACGTTTGCGGCACATTATTTATATGAGTTTATTCCTGCAAGTATTGCGTTTATCTGTAATATTGTATGGGTTATTTTAGGGATTTATTTAGCGAAAAGATATAAATCGGAATACCTCGCTATTTTCGTGGCGGTTGGAGCATTTTTTGTTCCTTTCTTGTTAAATAGTACGACTCCTAATACGTATATTTTCTTTAGTTATGAGACGATATTAACAATTAGCCTATTATGGTATGCATTGAGAAACCGTTATAAGTACTTGTATATGATTTCTTATGTTGTTGCGGCAATTGTCCTATTTGTCTTCTTTGTTGTTATGTCAATATTGGTAGAGAATGTGCAAGTACAGTTAACGGTTGTATACGGTATAATTCATTTGCTGTTATTTTGGCATATGCTTTCGGAGAGGAATTTTATACAAGAAGCACGATTGGCGATATTTAGTGCAAATGCAGTTTTCTTTATTTTAGCCATCTCCCAAATTCCTGAATTTACAACGTGGGGATTAGTTATAAGTGCATTTGTGCATGCTGTTATGTTCGTACTTGAATATAGGAAGAATAAACATTCTGTATTTACAAATCTAATATTTGGCTTTGCAATGGGGTCATTTAGTTTAGCGATTTTATACGAGTATAGTTTGGTGAATGCAGCGATCGTATTATTGTTACAAGGTTTCCTCGGTATGGTTACTGCTATTAAAGTAAAGCAAAATATTAAACTGTATGTAAGTGCAACGATTTATGCGATTGGAATGGTACAGACGATTTTTAGCCCGTTTGATGAGTTCATTTCAGCAGGGTTTGTCGCTCATATTATTTTAATAGGAACGTTCTATTATTGCATGATACAAGCAAAAGAAGTGTTAGCGAGTTTAGGTAAATATGTTTATTCTATAGCGCTCTACTCGTTAATGGTTATTGTATTTATTACAATTACTAGGATCGGTGAAGTTCTTTCTACAGATGGAAGTATAATTAGCGTATCTGTATCGTTATTATGGATGGTATATGCTTTATTTGCAGTTTGGTTTGGCCGTTATAGACAGATGAACGAAATATTATATGCTGGCCTAGTCGTATTAGTAGTAACAGTAGGGAAGTTATTCCTTCTCGATCTACCAGAGGTGTCGATGATGATCAGGGCGGTGTTATTCTTAATCGTTGGTAGTATAGGTATCGTTATTTCAAGAATGTTTTTCTCAAAAGAAGAGAAGTGAAAAGAAGGCAATCCATATCCGGATTGCCTTTTTCATTATTTTTTATTAATCGTTACAGTTTCACTATATTTCGCTGTTGTGTTTTGACGTAGACGAAGTGTTGCCTGTCCAGTTGTATTTGGATCAAGTTGTACGTTCACAATTTTTTCAGCAGATCCTTGGTTATTTGTTATGAAAGAGAATGTACTGCTATATCCGAAAGAAGATGGCCAAGTGCCATTTGTATTTTGAACTTTTGCTACCTGTGTTCCGCCAGTTGTGAAGATACCTAAAGAATAATTATTGTACGTTGTATTTGGTAATAAGTTATTTACTTGAATCTTCATTTGGAACACTTCATTGTTTGGTAGAATGCTAGGGTGCGTAATTACGTAATCACTCGTTGTCACTGCACCGTTATAGCCGTATGAACCTGGTTTGAAAGTATTTGTATTGAACCACTGGTAACCTTGACTTGGTGCGCTCCAAGGTTCTGGTTGTGGTTCTGTTGATAATCTTGGTTGTTCAAATGTTTGTAGAGCTGTAGGTGTATCAAGCTGTAAACCACTCACTTGATCTAAGCTTGTAAATGTTTCTTGCTTCGCTAACCAATTCACGATGTTTTCTAATAGAACAGCATCGTTTTCTTCTTTATAACCATCATAAGTTTTCTTTGATTGACCTGAATCTTCACGAACATATTTTGGCGAGGCATCTTCAACAGGAGAAGAATCACCAATAAAGGCTGCTTTCCCAAGGCCAACTTTCGAAATAGCAGCATAAGGCCCTTCTGCAACGCCACCACCGTTATAAACGCCGCTATCAACAGCGTTATTCCATTTTGATGGATTTTCTGGAAGATATACAAGGCCTTTCGCTAGTTTTGGATTTGTAATCGCAAGAGTAGAGCCGGCATGCATTGCTACAGATGAAACGCCAGTTGTAATTCCGAATGATTGCGCGGGTGAGACAATATTTTTAGCTGAAACATCACCAAGTGCATTGTAACGGAAGCGAATACCGAAATTATCGGATAGCCAATCAGAGCTTTCTACTCCTTGCATAGCTTGTGAAGTTGTTTCTTCATTAGACATTCCCTTTGCTGGATTATCCCATGCCCCGCGTCTATATCCATTAAACACTTCTGAGGAGTCCCAGCGGTTTTTATTACGATCTGCATTATAATGATCGGCAATGAAGAAAATACTGCCGCCATTTTTCACGTATTGTAACATTGCGTCTTGTTCAGATTTTTTGTAAGGAATATTTGCCTCTGGAACGATAAACACGTTGTAATTTTTTAAGTCGTCGTATGTAATAGGTGTTGATTTACGAAGTTCTTTTACATAATATCCATTTTGGGCAATACCGTTTCCGAAATCAGAAAAACCGCCATCAATAACCCAGTCAGCTGTCCCAGCTGTTTGACCGTGCGTATTATCAAATAATACTTTCTTCCCATTGTTTTGGTTTACAACTTTTGCAGCGATTTCAGGAGCTGGGTCTACGGAGCTTTCGGCATAAGTAGACGGAATATAGGAACTCCCTATACTAAGTGTGATTGCTGTTGCTAAAGAAAATTGAATCCATTTTTTATTCTTCATAGAAGAATCCCCCTAATAATAAATATACGTGCTTTAATAATGTAATCTATTTTTTTTAGGAAATAAAGATAGAAAATATTAAATAGTGTAAAGATAACGTTAATTTAATTGAGAAATATTTATGTGAATAATGAAAAAATCTCTCCCTAGTAAATTAGGAAGAGATCGTGGACTTAACTAATTTTTGAATTAGATGATTCATCAATCTTATGAAAACCTTTCATATAATACACGATAGCCAAGCCGATAAGCCAAATTGGGCCGACGATTAATGCGATTCGTGTATCTTCTGAATAGGCCATTATACCTAGTACAAGTACAAGGAAGCCGAGTGAGAAATATGAACTTAATGGGTGTAAAGGCATTTTATATGCTAGCTTATCTTTTTTATTAGTCTGTAATCCTTTACGGAATTTAATTTGCGCGACTAATATAATTCCCCAAGTCCAAATTGCACCGAAAGTTGAAATACTAGTTAGCCATGTAAACACTTTTGCAGGAACAAGATAGTTTAATATAACGCCAACGAGTAAAACGATCGCTGTTGCTACAATTCCTTGACTGGGAATACCGTTTTTATTTAAACGACCGAATCTTTCGGGTGCTTTCTTTTGTTGTGCTAATGTAAATAGCATACGGCCTGTACTAAATAAACCACCGTTACAAGAAGAAAGAGCTGCTGTTAAAACAACAAAGTTAATAATGCCCGCTGCCTTTGCGATACCGATTTGCTGGAACGTTAGTACGAAGGGACTTCCTTTTTCACCAAGTTCGTTCCAAGGATAAATTGCCATCATAACGAATAGAGCTCCAACGTAGAATAATAAAATTCTCCAAAATACGTTATCAATTGCTTTTGCGAGTGTCTTTTTCGGATTTTGAGCCTCACCAGCTGTAACCCCGATAAGTTCGACTCCTAAATAAGCGAATAATACCATTTGTAAGGAAAGCAATAATCCAGAGAATCCATTTGGGAACCAGCCCCCATGTTCCCAAAGATTTGAAATACCAGTTGCAACGCCGCCATTTCCAAATCCGAATAAGATAATACCAGCGCCGACTACTATCATACAGATAATTGTGACGATTTTAATGAGAGCAAACCAAAACTCAAGTTCTCCAAACACCTTTACAGATAAGAAGTTGAAAGCACTCATTAATAAAAGAGCGAGTAATGCCCAAGTCCAGCGCGGGATATCTGGGAACCAGTATTGCATGTAAATTCCTGCTGCTGTAATTTCCGCCATACAAGTAACAACCCATAAAAACCAGTAATTCCAGCCTGTAATATACCCAGCTAGTGGGCTGATGTAATCATTTGCATATTTACTAAAAGAGCCAGCAACTGGTTGTTCAATTGCCATTTCTCCGAGTGCGCGCATAATGAAAAAAATAACGAGTCCGGCAATCATATAGCCTAGTAAAATGGATGGTCCAGCTAGTTTAATAGCGGAAGCTGATCCTAAAAATAGTCCAACGCCAATTGCTGAACCGAGAGACATTAAAGTAATATGGCGCTGTTTTAAACCACGGTTTAAAGTTTCAGATTTGTTTGTTTGCTGCATAAGAAGAATACCCCCTGTAGAGTGAACGATATTTGAATGCGCTCGCTAAATATTTAACTATTACAAATTATAAAACATTTCTATCTGTTATGCTACAAAAATAATCATAATGGGCTGTACTATATCTGAGCTTGTCAGACTTAAACTTAAAATTCTAACTATTAGAGAATATATTGACTCTTCTTTTTATTGATTGTTAAGATTAAGTATTATATTTTCTCACATACTAGTAAGAAAAGAATATGTGATAATAATTCAGATGTAGGAAGGGTACATAACCATGTTTCAATTACAAAAATATAACACTTCTGTGAAGCAAGAGCTTTTAGCTGGCATCACAACTTTTTTTACATTTGCGTATATTCTTGTCATCAATCCGAAAATATTATCTGATGCAGGTGTACCATTTGATCAAGCTTTTACGGCAACTATTATTGCGACTGTTGTAGGGACGCTATGTATGGCGTTTTTAGCTAACTATCCAATTGTTATTGCTCCAGCGATGGGAATGAATGCATATTTTGCTTACTCTGTTGTTCAACAGGCAGAGGGGATTACATATGTCATTGCGTTTTCAGCAGTATTTGTAACAGGTATTATTTTTCTTTTATTATCTTTCACCTCGTTTAGGCAAAAGCTAATTGTCGCAATTCCTGACAGTTTAAAACATGCAATTGCGGGTGGAATCGGATTATTTATTGCTTTTATCGGATTACGGCTTTCAGGTATTATCGTCGATCATCCATCTAACTTAGTTACAATTGGAGACTTTCATTCCCCGGCTGTTATTTTAACTTTAGTTGGTTTAGTGTTGGCGGCAGTATTAATGGTATTACGTGTTAGTGGTGCATTGTTTATTAGTATGATTGTGACAGGGGTTATTGCTTTCTTTACAGGGCAATTAAAGTTTGAAAATAACATTGTCGCAATGCCACATTTGCCAGAAGGCATCATTGTTTCAAATCCTATCAATGCATTTTCTGATGTAATTCAATACGGGTTATATGGAGTTATTTTTTCATTCTTACTTGTACTTTTATTTGATACAACAGGTGCTTTACTCGGTTTAATTAAACAAGCAGGTTTAAATACAGATAACACTGAAAAGCGCTTTGGTAAGGCGTTCATTGCGGATGCAATTGGCGGGACGACAGGTTCTATCTTTGGGACAAGCCCGACAGCAGCGACAATTGAATCGTCAGCAGGAATTGCTGCAGGTGGTAAAACTGGATTGACAGGTATTGTAGTTGTTTGTTTAACGATTATAACGGCATTCTTTAGCCCTGTTATTGCCTCTTTATCAAGTGTAGCAGCTATTACAGCTCCTTCTTTAATTATAGTAGGTAGTTTAATGGCACAAAGCATTCGGGATATTAATTGGAGTGAATTCGAAGATGCATTACCGGCATTTTTAATTTTCGTTGGTATTCCGTTAACATCTAGTATTGCGAATGGAATTGCAATCGGATTTTTAGTGTATCCAATTTTAAAAATTGCGAAGGGAAAAGGGATGGAAGTACATCCGTTACTATACTTATTTACAATTTTATTTGGATGTCATTTATTCTTATAATATAGATATAGAAAGGGGGCTTCTTATGAGAGGCCCTTTTTTGTGTATAATAAAGTGAAACTATAAACAGTGGGGCTTTTGTTCATTCCCACTGCTTATCAGCCATCAACAATAGGGAGCTTTACTGCCCACAAATAGCGGGATAAGGTAAAAATCAAATTAGTTACGTAAAGTATAAATTACTTAATGGAATATATATGTTACAATAAAGGTAGAGGAGGAACATGAATGGCTGTAAGTAAAATAAAAGTCGCGCGTGTTCAGTTAGATTTAACACAGCAACAATTAGCAGAAAAAGTAGGCGTCACAAGGCAAACGATTAGTTTAATTGAGAAGGGGAAATACAACCCGTCTTTAGATTTGTGTTTGAAAATTTGTTATGCGGTAGATAAAACATTGAATGATTTGTTTTGGGAGGAAAAGGAGTGATAGGATGAAAATCGTGAAAGATGAACGTTTAATGATTGAGGGGCTAAAACATATTAGACTAGTTTTCATCTTACAAAATATCGTCATACTAGGTATTGTTTTTTATCGCTATGTTTTGCAAGGTGCAGGATATGAAAGTGTTTCGGATTTATTAATGGTATTTATGGGTGGGATAATAGTTATTAACTTTTTAAACTTAAAAAATTCTGTGGAAGTGTATGAGCATACGGGGGGAGTATCGCGTAGTTATTTTATGAAGCTATTATTCATTCCGGTGGGTATTGTTATTGGGATTTTAGCTATTTGTATCATTGTAACACCGGATATTTCGATAAAGGAAATTAGTATAACGGGACTTATTATGTTAGTTTGCTTTTTGATTCCTAGTTTGTTTATATACATATATATGAAAAAGATAAAAAGTGAAGATTGAAATATAAGAAAGGCTTTCTCATATTAGGGAAAGCCTTTCTTATATTTCTTTATACATTACTTTATGTAGTCCAAGTGTATCAATTTCAAAGATTTCACCATGCTCATGGAAACCTAATCGTTTGTAATAGTCTGTTACAGTAATTCGCCCATTACACCATAAAGTGCTTGCACCACGTTCTTGGAGGATTTGTTCAGCTTTACGGATTAAAAAAGTAGCCAGCACGCTGGTTTCGGAAGTTAGGTAATGTTGCCATTCCTTGTAGACGATAATGGATACCAGTTTGTAAGCCTGGGTATAGTTCTTTTGAAAAGGAAGCGATACTAATAAGTTTATCGTTTAGAAACGCACCTAAGTGGAAGGAGTCTATTTCGTAGTCGGAAGGGTATTTACAATTTTTTAATGACTGATCAGGACGTAAAAATTTTTGACGTAATAAGTATGTTTCAGATGCATCAATATGTTTCACTGTAATCATAATATCGTCCTTTCTTATAAGCCCTTTTCTATAAGTTGTAAGAAGAAGTATGCGGGTGCAATGAGAAGTCCTAGTATGCTAGCAGTTCCGAGAAGGAGTGAAAGTAAGAGACAAAAGTATTTAATTCCATTCGATTTTTTCCATCCGTAGCTACAAATTTCAATGCTAATACCGATGAGAATAATGGCGACGAGTACTTCTGCTAATAATAAGAGAGCTAAAGTTGAAATAGACATAATATTATTCATCCCCATAATATGTGATAGTAACATTTTACCATATGGAAATGAAAAAATGCCCCTCAATTATGTGAGGGGCATTTTTCTATTCTAATATGCTTTTCAATGTATCGATATGTTCTTTTGAACCTGTGACCAGCAATGTATCACCGTGTTGTAGTCTCGTATCACCATGCGGTATTAATGCTTTATTACCACGGTAAATTTGAATGACGAGTACGTCGCCTAAAAACGGAAGGCGGCGTAGTGCAACACCGTTATATTTATTGCTACGTAGTTCGACTTCACGAACTGTTTCATTTGCTGTTGTAATTAAGCGAACGAGACTTGGTTTATCAATAAGTGCACGTAATAAAATACGTGTAGAGTTAATAGTCGAGAATACAGCGATATGTTCTTGAGTTGCTTTTTCTTGTAGAAGGGGATCTTCTACACTTGCGATGACGTGTTCAACACCTAATTCTTTTGCATGTTCTGCTAATAATAAGTTTTGTTCATCATCACTTGTTGCAACAACAACACGGTCTGCTTCGAAAGCTTTTTGCTCCATTAAAGATTGAATAGTAATCTCATCTAATTTTACAATAGGGAAGTCATGAGATTTCGCTTCCTCATCATTTATTTTATTTTGACGTATCATATATAGTGTTACGTCATAGTCTTCACGTTTTAAATCAAGTGATAACGGAAGGGTAATTCTGCTTGCACCAATAATAGATACTTTCGGTTTTGGTGTTTCCACTTTTGGAAAAATCTTTTTAAATAATATAGGTGCAAAAATACAAGTAATAACTGCACTTAAAATAAGAGATGCTGATAAACTTGGGCTAATGATGCCTAGCTTTTCACCGATTTGTGCAGCCGCAATAACTAAAGAAAGTGTTGATGTTAACAAAATAGCACTTCCGAGTACGATATTGCGTGGGTACCATTTTCGTAAGAGGAGTGATGGTAACAGTTTTGAGATAAAGAGCCCCACAATTAAAATTGGGATCATTAGCATGCTAGAAGGCTCTTTAAAAATAGACCATACTTCTAGATTTACACCAACCATTACGAAGAAAATAGGGATGAAGAAACCATATCCGATGGAATCAAGTTTTTCAACCATATCTTCATTTGGTGATAATAAAGATACGAGTACACCTGCTAAAAAGGCTCCCAAAATGTTTTCTGCCCCAACAGATTCAGATAATCCAACTAATATTAAGATGAGTGCGAAAACAGCTCGTGTATCAATTTGTACACTACCGGCTTTTAAGCTTTCTAGGTATGGAATATTTTTAAAGCGTCTTGCGACAAAGTAAATTACAATACCAGCGCCGAATAGAAGAAGTAGAAGCCACATACTTTGGCCACTTTCGGAATTTAACCCGACGAATACAGCGAGTAAAATCATTGTAACTAAGTCTGCGATAACAGCGACTAATAAAATGATTTGCCCGATTGCAGTCTTTCCTAAGTTATTTTCTTTTAATGTTGGTACGACAACACCTAAAGAAATAGTTGAAATAATTAAAGTCATGAACATTGCATTGTCTACAAATCCTAGCCATACGAATAGTAATGATAGGGCATAAGATAATATGAAAATAAATAAGAAGATAATGCTTGCTGCTTGGAATGTGTTTGGTTCGTTTGTCGTATTCTTTTTCCCTTTTTGTTTAAAAATCGAAAAGTCAATTTCTAACCCACTTAAAAACATTAGGAAGATAAATCCTAGTGTCGATAAGACTTGAAGCCACATATCTGGCTCAATGATGTTAAACCCACTTTTACCTACAAAGATTCCTGCGATAATTTCTGCAACAACAACAGGAAGTGCTTTTAATTTAAAGCGTTGTAACAAAAGGGGAACGAAAAACGCGATTGCGACAACAACCATAAGTGATAGAACAGAAGAATGATGTTCCACTGCGTTCTCTCCCTTCAAATAAATATAGTACCTATTTAGCCATATAATAGGTAGAAAAGCAACGCATATGGATTCGATTTCATAAAGAAAGAGTTTTCTTAACATTTGTCATAATAAGTATATTTTTCATGATTCTGTTGTAAATTCCGTAATGTGGATGCAATAGGGGAGGGGATAAAGTGAAACTTTAATCAGTGGGGGTCTTACTGCGCGTTAATGCGGGATAAAAAAAGACTGCTGAGATTCCTCAGCAGTCTTTTTCATGCAAATTACATTGAGAAGAAGATCCATACAGTTAAACCAACTGTTGCAGTTGCAACGAAGAAACTGTATATCATTGTAAGAATTTGAACTCTTCCTTCTCCTTCTTTTAAATGCATGAACATAATTAATTGTAATAAAGCTTGCGCAACAGCCATTATGATAATAGTTGTTAATATCGTTGAAAGTGGCAGGGTTGTATAAAGTGCCACGTATAACGCTAGAAACGTTAGTGCAAGCGATAAAATAAATCCGAAAACGTGTGACCATGGGAATCCGCTATGCGCATGCCCGTTTGCTTGATTGTTATTTTGACCCATTTACGCCACCATCCCGTTCAAGTAAACTAGTGTGTAAATAAAGACCCAAACAAGATCAAGGAAATGCCAGTATAAGCTGATAATAAATACTTTACGAGCTGTAACTGGTGTTAAACCTCGTTTTAAAATCTGGATAATAACACAAGTTGCCCAAATGATACCACCTGTTACGTGGGCTCCGTGTGTTCCAAGAAGAACGAAGAATGCAGATAGGAAAGCACTTGTTTGAATCGTTGCGCCTTCACCAACGTACAAAATGAATTCTTCAATCTCGAAGAATAGGAAGCCTGCACCTAAAAGTAAAGTTAGGATAAACCAAGCTAACATTCCTTTTTGATTGTGTTTACGCATTTCATGAATTGCGATACCACATGTGAAACTACTTGTTAAAAGTAGTAGTGTTTGAATTAAAAGCGTTTTAAGTTCAAACAGTTGCGCTGGTGTTGGACCATCTGCCGTACGACCAGCAAGGACTAGATAAGAGGCGAAAAGTGTTGCGAACAGCATAATTTCAGCCCCAAGAAAAATCCAGAATCCTAGGATATTCAATCTACTTTGCTCGGATTGATATTCCAAAGGTAAGCTTTTATCTAAAGCCGCCATGTCATTTCACCTCTCATGCTATATGTTCTGTTTCTTTAATTTCATCAACACTTACGTAGTAACCATCGTCATAATCGAATGAACGATAGATTAAGCAACCTAAAATACCAACTCCGCCGATTGCTGCAAGCCAGAACCAACTAAATACTAATGCAAAACCTGCAAGACCGAAGAATAAAGACGCAATAATAGGCACGCCAGAGTTACTTGGCATGTGAATTGGTTTTATTTCTTCTGCAGCTGGTGTAACTGTTTCTCCGCGTTTTTTCATGAACCAGAAAGCATCAGCTTCTTTAATTTCAGGAAGTTTCGCGAAGTTGTAATGTTGTACAGGAGATTGAGTTGCCCATTCAAGTGTACGGCCGTCCCAAGGATCTCCAGTTGTGTCACGTTCACCGTGACGTGCACTCCAAATTACGTTATAGCAAAGGATTAGGAAGCCGATACCCATCATTACAGCACCAACAGATGCGATTTGGTTTAGCCAGCCCCATCCAAGACTTTCAGAATAAGTGTACATACGACGAGTCATACCGTCTAAACCTAAGAAGTACATTGGGAAGAAACAGATGTTGAATCCGCTCATAAAGATCCAGAATGTCCATTTACCTAGGCGTTCATTTAACATATGACCTGTCATTTTTGGATACCAGAATGTGAATCCAGCAAGCATAGCGAATACTGTACCTGCGATTAATACGTAGTGGAAGTGAGCAATTAGGAAGTAGCTGTTATGGTACTGATAATCAGCTGCTGCCATTCCAAGCATAACCCCTGTAACTCCACCAACTACGAAGTTTGGAATAAATGCCAATGACCAAAGCATTGGAACTGTAAAACGAATACGTCCTTTATACAGTGTAAACAACCAGTTAAAGATCTTAACCCCGGTTGGAATCGAAATCGCCATTGTCGAAATCGAGAAGAATGAGTTAACCGCTGGACCTGCACCCATCGTGAAGAAGTGATGAAGCCATACGACGAAACTTAGTAAAGAAATTGCAACCATTGAGTATACCATCGCACTGTAACCGAATAGACGTTTACGTGAGAATGTACTAATGATTTCAGAGAAAATACCGAATGCCGGTAAAATAACGATATATACTTCAGGGTGACCCCATACCCAGAATAGGTTAGCCCATAACATTGGCATACCGCCGCTCGCCATCGTAAAGAAGTGAGCATCGAATAGACGGTCAAATGTCATTAATGCAAGAGCAACTGTTAATACTGGGAAAGCGAAAATAATGATAACTGTTGTAATTAAGATTGACCAAGTAAACATTGGCATTCTCATTAAAGTCATACCAGGTGTACGCATTTTTAAGATAGTAACAAGGAAGTTAATACCCGTCATCAGCGTACCGAGACCTGAAATCTGTAATGCAATTGCGTAGTAGTTATTTCCTACGCCAGAAGTAAACTCTGTACCTGCCATTGGGAAGTAAGAAGTCCACCCAGCGTCTGGAGAACCACCGATTACGAAAGCGATGTTGAATAACATTGCTCCGACAAAGAATAACCAGAAACTTAAAGCATTTAAGAACGGATATGCAACGTCACGAGCACCGATTTGTAATGGTACTACAAGGTTCATTAATCCCATAACGAATGGCATTGCCATGAAAAGAATCATTACTGTACCATGTGTTGTAAAGATCCCGTTATAGTGTTCAGCGTTTAAATAAGTTGTTTCTGGGAATGTTAACTGTGCACGGATCATTAAACCGTCCATACCACCACGGAATAACATTATAACCGCAGAGATAATATACATGGCCCCGATTTTTTTGTGGTCAACAGTTGTTAACCATTCGTCCCAAAGCCATTTCCATTTTTTATACTTTGTTAGTACGAAAATGATTGCTAATGTCACAAGAACGATAGAAGCGTCTGCACCGTAAATAATCGGGTCACCTGTGACAAAGAATTCATCAAGCTTCACTGTGTTCACTCCAATCTGTTGGAATAATAGCTATTATTTTTTGTTTTTGTAGTAGTTGTAATCACAATATTCAAGTGATTTTGGATCTACATAACTTAAGTGATGACTAGAGAAAGTCATACGACCAACTACACCAGGTTTAACAATATCGTTGTACTTATCTTCTGTTAGTTTAGGAGCAGTTTCTTGTACTTCTTTTACCCACTTGTCATACTTTTCTTTTGTTTTTGCTTCAACTTCGAACTCCATGTGAGTGAATCCTTCACCAGAGAAGTTCGCACTACGGCCTAGGTAAGAACCTGGCTTGTCAGCTTGTAAATATAAATCCATAATCATGCCATCCATAGTGTACTTCATACCACCAAGTTCTGGTACCCAGAAAGCATTCATTGGACCTACAGAAGTAAGCTTAAATTGAATTGGTACACCAGCTGGGATGTTTAAATAGTTAACGGTTTCAATTTTTTCCTCCGGGTAACTAAATAACCATTTCCAGTTTGCAGATGTAACATAAATTTCAACTGGTTTAATATGTTTGGACTCTTGCGGAACCTCTTCCGAAGCATAAGTTGCTTTAACTGTTGGAATCGACAATGCGATAACGATAATAACAGGAATAATCGTCCAAATGATTTCTAATAATGTGTTACCGTGTTGATCAGGTGGCTCATAGTCCATATTCTCTGGTTTTTCACGATAACGAATCAAGATGACTGTAAACAAGATGAATACAATTGCGATAATTAATGACATAAGCAAGAATGACCAAACAATTAAATCATACTGTGCTTTTGCAACAGGTCCTTGCGGATTTAATACTGCGAGTTTTTTATCACAGCCACCGAGGAACAGAAGTAATGATAACGGAAGAAGCGAAGCCAACTTCCAAAACGTTTTCTTTAGTTGCACGATTGAAAATCTCCTTTCTCCTTGGATTGAAACTATGCCAATAAAACAATATAAACCTATTAATTTATAGAAGGCAATAGTTTTTGTCATATTGTTAAAAAATAGACACAAATGCACACTTTTTAAGGTGAATATCATTTGTAACTTGATAACATTGTAAACTATTTTCCAGATAAAAACGTGATTGTGGGAATTTTAAGATAAATAAAGTTATACCAACATATCCAATAAATAGAAAAAAGCTATCTTATTATAAGAAAGATAGCTGAATATTTTGTATATTTAGTTTATTTCCTGAGTTATATTTTTTTTCTGTTCAAATGTGACAACTTTTTTATATTTCACTTGGTATAAAATGTAACAAATAATCATGAATGGAATCCCGCAATAAAGAGCAATTCTTTGATCTGGAATGAAAGCTAAACTAACAAATGTAATGAAATTGAGTGAGAAAGCTACGATTGGAACTATTGGATAAAGTGGTGTACGGTATTTTAAATCATTTATGTCGCCGCCATTTTTCACGAAATTTCTACGGAAGAAAAACTGTGAAGCTGCAATCGACATCCAAACAACAACAGCAGCCATTGCTGCAATAGAAGTTAAAATTAAAAAGACAGTATCTGCTGCAAATATACTTGTTAATAAAGAAAGGCTTGCGAAAATCAGACTGAAAATTAACGCATTTAGTGGTACACCTCTTTTAGTTAACTTCGTAAAAGCTGGACTAGCCATTCCTTGTTTTGCCATCGCCCAAAGCATACGAGAATTTGCGTATAGACCAGAGTTAGCTACGGATAATACAGCTGTAATAATAACAAAGTTCATAATGTCCGCTGCATAAGGGATACCAGCCACATCAAATACAAGTACAAATGGACTTTCAACTAGATTAGCCTCTTGCCACGGGAGTAAACCTACAACAACTGATATCGCTAGGACGAAGAAGAATAGAGTTCGCCAAATGGTATTTTTGATTGCTTTTGGAATTGTTTTTTCAGGATTTTCACTTTCTCCTGAAGCAATTCCGATAAGCTCTGTTCCTTGGAATGAGTAATTAACTGTGATCATCGTAAGAAGAACAGCTAATGCACCGTTTGGAAATAGCCCGCCATTTTCAGTGAAATTGTGAAGCATTGGAGCTGGCTTTCCATTAAAATCGAGGAGACCAAACATAACCGCCCCTCCAAGAACGATAAAGATAACAATTGTTGCCACTTTTACGCTAGCGAACCAAAATTCCGTTTCTGCATATGCTTTTGCTGATAAAGCGTTCACAAGGAAGAGTGCTGCTGCAAATGTAACACACCAAATCCACGAAGAAACGTCTGGAAACCAGCGTTTCATTAAAATACTTACAGTCGTTAACTCTACTCCAACTGTAACAGCCCAATTTAACCAATACATCCAACCGACAACAAATCCAAAACCAGGTGAAATAAATTTGCTTGCGTAACTTTGGAAGGAACCCGCTTCTGGCATAGCTACTGATAATTCGCCAAGACATAACATTGTTAAATACATAACAAATCCACCGACTAAAAATGCAAGAATAGCACCACCAGGTCCAGCGTTATGGACGATTTGACCAGAGCCCATAAATAGCCCAGTTCCGATAACTCCACCAAGTGCGATCATGAATAGGTGTCTACTTTTCATTGTTCGTTTTAAATCTGTTTGTTCTACTTGTTGATTCATATGCCCCTCACCCCATATTCTCTTGTATGTGTTAACTTGATTTCATTCTGGGCTTTTAATCATTAGTGGGGGATGAAAAACATACTCGGCTTATTTTGTTGTGAACTGAGTATGTAAAAGATAACTATGACTAAATACCTTAGAATGTTTATTAACCTAGTGAAATAAATTCGATTCCTTAACTAGGTTAATAATTTTGATTTTAGCAAAAGATTCTGAAAAAGTATATTGTTTTTTCTTTTTATTAAAAATAATTAGAATTTTAAAACGATATCTATGAATAATAATTCAAAGAATCTTTCTAGCAAACTAGTAAGAAGAAAGGTACAATGATAGGAGGTATATCTGTAAAATAATAATTAATGGAGTTTTGTTTAAAATGAAAAAGTTAAAATATCTTTTTGTTTTTGGAATTATATTTGCTGCCGCGTTTTTTATAGGGAAAGATAAAATTATACAAAAGGCACAAGTGTTCCGTTTAGAGTTTCTATCTGAAATGAAAGAAGCGGCTATGATTGAAAATGTTCCGTTTATAAAGCAGTTACCAGAATTACCTCGTGGATGTGAAGTTACAAGTTTGGCTATGTTGCTGCAATACAAAGGTATACAAGTAGATAAGATGCAACTTGCTAGCGAAATTCATCGTGTTCCATTTAAACAAAATGGTTTACGTGGAAATCCTTATGAAGGGTTCGTTGGAAATATTTATACTAAGGCAGAGCCAGGCTATGGTGTATATAATCAACCCATTTTTAATTTAGCAGAAAAATATGCCCCTGAAAAAGTAGTTAATTTAACAGGTAGAGACGTGCAAGATACATATAAAGTAGTTAGTTCTGGTTCGCCAGTATGGGTCATTATTAATACAACGTTTAAGCCACTAGCTGAGAGTAGTTTTGAAACATGGAATACAAGCTCTGGCAAAGTGAAAATTACATATTTTGAGCATAGTGTAGTAGTGGTTGGATACGATCAAAACTTTGTATATGTAAATGATCCTCTAAAAAACAATCCACGTTTCGCTGTTCCACGAGCAGAATTTGAGCAAGCTTGGGAGCAAATGGGGAAACAAGCTATTACTATTTTATAAGAGTAAAAAGTCATCTTGAGGATGGCTTTTTATTTTTATTACTTTAAGATAGAAAATTCAGAAGATTCTTTTAAAAGTTAACAATTCACGCTATAATAACATTTAACTTGGTGAAGAAGGGGAGAAGAGAAATGGATGTCGCAAAAGAACTTGTTTTATCAAAGAATCAGTTGATTGAGTGGAGAAGGCATTTTCATAAGTATCCAGAGTTATCTTTTCAAGAGGAAAAAACATCTCAATTTGTATTCGACATACTTCGGAAAATCCCGTATTTAGAAGTTTCACGACCTACTAAATATAGTGTAATGGCAAGGTTAATTGGTAAGCAGCCTGGTAAAACCATCGCGGTTCGTGCTGATATGGATGCTCTTCCTATTCATGAAGAAAATAAATTTGATTTTATTTCTACATATCCAGGTGTGATGCATGCGTGTGGTCACGATGGTCACATGGCAATATTGCTTGGTGTAGTACATAAGTTGGTAGAGGAAAGAGAGAAAGTTAAAGGAGAGATTCGCTTTTTATTTCAACATGCAGAAGAAAACTTTCCGGGTGGTGCAGAAGAAATGGTCGCAGCGGGAGTGATGGAAGGTGTGGATTACATTATTGGTGCTCATCTTTGGGCGTCATTAGAGGTTGGGAAAATAGGTGTAATTTATGGTCCTGCGATGGCGGCACCGGACGTTTTTAAAATTACGATAGAGGGAAAAGGTGGGCATGCTGGAATTCCGCACGAAACAGTTGATAGTATCGCCATTGGTGCACAAGTTGTTTCGCAAATCCAGCAAATTGTATCTCGCCTCACGAACCCGTTAGATTCTCTCGTAGTATCTGTTACGCAATTTCATTCTGGGACAACCCATAATGTTATCCCGGAACAAGCGGAGATTGAGGGGACAGTGAGAAGTTTAAGGCATGAATTAAGAGAGGAAACAAAGGAGAAGCTTGAACGGATTGTCAAACATATTACAGAATCATACGGTGCTAAGTATACATTTTCTTATGAGTATGGATATCGACCAGTTGTGAACGATTATGAAGTTACAGAGCTTATTGAACATACGGTATTACAGCTGTATGGAAGAGAAGGAGTTGTTCGTTTACAACCAACGATGGCAGGAGAAGATTTTTCGGCATTTTTACAAAAGGCACCAGGGACGTTCTTTTTTATAGGGGCAGGCAATGAAGAGAAGGGAATTATATATCCGCATCACCATCCTCGTTTTACAATTGACGAAGATGCATTACCAATTGGAATGGAAGTCTTTGTATCATCCATTATGAATTTTATAAGTAAAGGAGAATGAGATGAAGAAAATACACGTGCTAGCACTTATTCCAGTTCTTTGTTTAGTGATTGGACCAGTATTTGCAAATTCGGTCACTCCTTACGTACTTGGGATGCCATTTCTATTATTTTGGGTATTATTATCAGTGCTCATTACGTCTCTTTGTATGGGGCTTGTGTACGTATTCGATCCTGCTAATAAGGGGGATGTGAAATGACAGCATTACTTATCATTATTTTATTCTTATTTTTAGCGCTATTTTTAGGGATTCGAGCCCAACGTGGAAAAGATATGAATTTAGAGCAATGGTCAGTTGGAGGAAGAGGGTTTGGAACTATTTTCGTTTTTCTCCTTATGGCAGGCGAAATTTATACGACATTCACATTTTTAGGAGGAAGTGGCTGGGCGTATAGTAAAGGAGCTCCTACTTTTTATATTTTAGGGTATGGTGCATTAGCTTATATTTTATCGTATTTCTTATTGCCTCCCATTTGGAAATATGCAAAAGAGCATAACCTCGTTTCACAGTCCGATTTTTTTGCGAAAAAATATAGCAGTAAGACGCTTGGAATAATTGTTTCAATTATTGGTGTAATTTCTATCATCCCATATCTCGTTTTACAGCTAAAGGGATTAGGGATCATCGTTTCGGAAGCATCTTATGGAAGAGTATCACCAGTTATTGCAGTATGGATTGGTGCTATTGTTATAACTATATATGTAATGGTTTCAGGTATACATGGATCGGCTTGGACAGCTGCTTTGAAGGATATTATGATACTATTTATCGTTATGTTTTTAGGTATATATTTACCGTACCATTATTATGGAGGATTTCAGCCGATGTTCGAAGCTGTAGAAGCAGCGAAACCAGGTTTTTTATCTTTACCTGAAGAAGGAATGAGTATTTCTTGGTTTGTTTCTACTATTATATTAACGGCTCTTGGTTTCTATATGTGGCCCCATACATTCGCTTCTGCTTTCTCGGCAAAAAATGAAAAAGTATTTCGTAAAAATGCGGCAATTATGCCACTGTATTCTTTAGTTTTACTTTTCGTATTTTTTGCAGGGTTTGCTGCTATCTTGCAAGTTCCAGGGTTAAAGGGAGCGGATGTAGATCTTTCATTATTCCGTCTGGCTCTTCAAACGTTTGATCCATGGTTTATTGGTATTATTGGTAGTGCAGGAGTGTTAACGGCATTAGTTCCAGGTTCCATGCTTGTTATGGCGGCATCTACGTTGTTAGCAAAAAATATTTACCGAACAATGGTGCCATCTGCTTCAGATAGACAAGTTGCAAAAGCAGCTAAGTTATTTGTACCTGTCGTAACGTTTGTTGCAGTATTGTTTACATTTAAAGGAGGAGAAACGATAGGGGCTCTTCTTTTAATGGGGTACAGTATAGTTACGCAACTTTTCCCTGCGCTTGTATGTAGTTTGTTTCCTCGTCAAATTATTACGAAACAAGGTGCGATTGCGGGGATGGGAATTGGATTGTTAATTGTCGCATATATCACTTTATCTGGTTCTACTATAGCTACGATGTTTCCGGGTGTCCCGCAGTATATGAAAGATTTGAATGTAGGTATAGTCGCGTTGTTAGTTAACATTATTGTGATGTTTGTAGTTAGTGGATTCACAAGAAATGTATCTGTAAAGACCGACAATATAATAGTAGAAAAGTAATTCGTGTGTTAGAGCTATCTTCGAAAAGAGATAGCTCTTTTTTGTATATATTTTCTTCTATTAGCGGAATCTAACTAAAAACTTGTTGAAAAGGAAGTTAGGTGGGGAAATTGTTAGAGCTAAAAGGTAACTTGTTTGAAGTTATGAAGGACATTAGAGATGAGTTAGGTTCACCTAATGATTTAACAATTAGAGAAGTTGCTCTTGCTGGTAGTTTTACACGTTGTGCGGTTGTTTTTTTATGTGGATTGACAGATAAGGATAATGTTTATAAATATGTAGTTCGTACACTTCAATATGAAGAAATACCAAATGAAGCAGCTGTGGTTCAGACATTATTGGATCGTTTTATTTCTATTGCAGAAGTCGGTATGAAGACGACTTTTCCAGATATTATAAATGCGGTTTTAGCAGGAGATACAGTCATATTAATTGATAATATTCAAACGGCTATTGTTGTTAACAGTAGAGCTTGGGAGAAAAGAAGTCTAGAGCCTCCAGTGACAGAAGATTTAATACGAGGACCGAGAGTTGGATTAAATGAAGATATTAATGTGAACAAAATGCTAATTCGCCGTGGTTTACGTGATCCGAAGTTACGGTTTCAATCTTATATTATGGGGAAACGATCGCAGAAAGAAGTAACCCTAGTATATATAGAAGATATTATTAACCCTTATATTGTAAAAGAACTAGATCGGCGTCTTCAATCAATAGTGACAGATGTCATTTTTGAGACGGGAACGATTGAGCAATTAATTCAAGATAATAATTTGTCGCCGTTTCCGCAGTTTTTAAATACAGAAAGACCAGATAATATAGTGGCTGCATTGGCGAAAGGGAAAGCGGCCATTTTAGTAGATGGGTCACCATTTGCTCTTATAGCGCCACTAGTGTTTGTTGATATTTTTCAATCTGTAGAAGATCATTACGAGCGTTGGATAATTGGAACGTTACTAAGAATTTTACGTATGGGATCAGGTATCGCTGCTGTTTTATTACCTGCCATGTACGTAGCGCTTGTATCGTATCATCAAGGGCTTATTCCATCTAAACTAGCTTATTCCATTGCGGGAGCGAGAGAAGGGGTGCCGTTTCCTGCTTATATAGAAACGTTAATGATGGCATTAACGATGGAATTAATACGAGAAGCCGGGATTAGGCTTCCGAAACCGATGGGACAAACAATTGGCATCGTAGGTGGTCTTGTAATTGGAGAAGCGGCAGTAAATGCAGGGATTGTAAATCCGTTTTTAGTAATTATTATTGCGGTTACCGCAATTGCTACATTTTCACTGCCTGTATATAGCATTACGATTACATTTCGAATTTTACTTTTCGTCTTCGTGTTAGCCGCGACTGCTTTTGGATTGTACGGGATTATTTTAGCTCTTATTGCACTTGCGATCCATATTACAAATTTAAAGAGTGTTGGGGTACCGTATACAACACCTATTGCTCCTGCTTTTTATAAAGATTGGGAAGAAGAATTGGTTCGCTTACCAAAATCAATGTTAAAAGAGAGACCAGAATATTTACAAACGAAAGACTCTACATTACGTCCAAAGGAGCGAGAGTAATTGAAACCATTTGAGTATGGGGATGAAGAGATTGGATCTCGGGAAATTGGGTTTGCGGTATCGTCAACCATTATTGGTATAGGGGCATTGTCTATGCCGAGAGATATTGCTGATCAAACTTTATTTTCGGACGGTTGGATTATTTTGCTTTTGGGTGGATTGATATGTGCGGTTTTAGGTTGGTTTGTAACGAGGGTAGCTATTTTATTCCCAAAACAAAACTTTGTTCAATATACAAGTGCACATTTGACGAAACCTGTTGCATACACAATTAGTAGCATTTTAGTATTAACGTTTGCAGCTCTGACAGCATATGAATCGCGAATGATTGCGGTTATTTCACAAACATATTTATTTAGTGATACACCAATACAGCTATTGTCTTTCTTCTTCTTATTAGTTGTTATTTATGGAGTGGCAGGATCGAGAGCGGCTTTATTAAGATTAAATGTTCTATTCCTACCAATTGTTTTAATTGCGATAGTGCTTCTTTCTTTATTGAATGTGAACTTAATGGAAATAGATAATTTACTACCGGCTTTTCAAACAAATGTCAGTCAGTATGCTGTAGGAGTTAAAAATTCTATTTTTACATTCATCGGATTTGAGGTAGCTCTGTTTTATGCTGTGTTGTTGAATGATAAGGCAGCGAAAAAAGCGCCAATGGCAGTTGCAAAAGCGGTGATCGTAAACGTGTTGTCATACATTTTGATTTATGTAACTTGTATTAGTGTTTTTACGTATATGACAACACGTGGATTGACATATCCAACAATTGAATTAGGAAAAGAAATTGAAATTGGTGGAGGGTTTTTAGAAAGATTTGATGCCATTTTTTTTACTACTTGGATTATTACTATTTATAACACTACAGCAATGTATTATGACGTCGCATCTTTATTATTTTGTGCTATGTTTCCAAAAGTGAAGAAACATATTTTTATTTTTGTAAGTGCTCCGATTATTTTTATGGTGAATATGATACCTAGTAATTTGAAAGAATTGTCAAGTTATGGGACTTATTTAGCTTGGATAGATATGGGGTTTGTCGTGTTAGCACCTTTGTTAGTTTTTATTGTATATAAAATAAAAAGAAGGAATGGTAGAAATGAAACACCTTCTTAAAATAATAATGGTTATGGTTTTAGCTGGATCTATAAGTGGGTGCTCTGAGTTAGAAGAAATAGAAGAAAGAGGATTTGTAGTAGGTGCAGCTTACGATATTGTAAAGGAAAAGAAAGCAAATCCAATTATGAAAGGGACGTATCAGATGGTACTCCCTAGTAAATTATCGCAACAAGGTGGACAAGGTGATGGAGGTGGAGAAAATTATATTAATGTTAGTGCGAAAGCGGATAGTGTCTTTGAGCAAATACGAATTATCGCTAAAAAAATTAGTCGTTCATTATTCTTTCCGCATATACAAGTGATAATTTTTTCTAAAGATTTACTAGCGAATCCATATGTTTTGCAAAATACGTTAGATGTATATATTCGCGATCACGAGATGAGAAGAAATATTCGTTTGTTCGTTTCTGAGAAAAATGCAGAAGCTATCTTAAAGCAGAGTGCCAAGCCTGAAAATTTACCGGCGCAGTATATTGATATGTTAGCTGAACACCCTCCGAAAAATGCTCAAATGATTGAAGCTGCAAGAATTGGTGAAGTACAGGAAAAGATGATTTCTAACCAAAGTTTCGTATTACCTATTCTCGAACTAACAAAACAAGGGGTACAAATGAACGGGGCAGCGTTGTTTCGTGGGAAGGATAATAAGTGTGTAGGCAGTTTGAGCGGAGAACAAACAGTAGGAATGAATTATATAATAGGTAAAAAAATTGGAGGTTTTTTTACTATCCGTAAAAAAGACCAGCTTATTACATATGAAATTCATAAGGTGCACCGAAAGATTAAAGTGTCTACGACAAATGCTACAAAACCGAAGTTTGATATTCATTTATCTCTGGAAGGTACATTGGCTGAGTTGCACTTTAGTGATCATAAACAAGTTATGAATGAAAAGCGCTTGAAGAGGGATATTTCGAAGGAAATGGAGAAGCGTATTCAAAAATCGATTAAGCTTGTTCAAAAAAAATATAAGGTAGATGTATTAGCGTTAGGAGAAGTATATAAGCGGCATAATTATAAAGAATGGAAGAAGATAGATAAGAATTGGGATCAAGGTGAAAATTATTTTAGTAATGCTGAGGTTACTGTTCATGTTCATCCGACAATTGAGCATTCAGGTTCAGCTTTACCGAAGAGAGTGAAATAAGGTGATTTAAGTTGTTTACTGGACTAGGAATTAGTTGCACGATATTAATGGCGGTTCTTCCAGGAGTTATATACTTTATTCATAAAAAAATTACGACGTATGGAGCGCAGCCATGGAAAAAAAAGAAACCTGAATAAATTCAGGTTTCTTTCGCGCAAAGCATATGTGAAGGGGGATACCTTCTATGTATGCTTTGTTTTTTATACAAGTCCTAACCAATGTACCAATTGTGTAGAGAGGAATGTAACAACAATGGCAATAACAGTAGGGATTGCGAACGATAAGAATGTCCATTTTGCACTTTTTGTTTCTTTATATATGTTAACCAGTGTTGTTCCGCACGGGAAATGAAGGAGTGAGAACAACATTGTATTTAACGCTGTTAACCAAGTCCAACCATTTTCTAAGAATAGATTTTTAATTTGGTTAAAATCATCTATTTCAGTTAAAGCCCCAGTTGATAAATAAGACATTAATAAAATCGGGATAACAATTTCATTCGCTGGTAGTCCAAGAATAAATGCAGCTAAAATAAACCCGTCAAGTCCTAACATTTTAGCGAATGGATCTAGGAAGTTTACAAAATACATAAGTAAGCTTGTGTCACCGATGAAAATATTAGCTAGTAACCAAGTTAATGCAGCTGCAGGGGCAGCTACAACAACAGCTCGTTTTAAAACATAGACTGATTTATCGAGTGTTGCACGTACAATCGTATTCCAAACTTTTGGCTTACGGTATGGTGGTAACTCAAGAGTATAGTGAGTTGGCACACCTTTTAAAGCTGTTTTTGATAGTACCCAAGAAACAGTTAATGTCATAATAACACCAATTACAACCATTCCAACTACAACGCCAGCAGTAACTAATGTTTGCATACTACCTGTATAACCAGCAGCCATAAATAATGAAGCCATTAAAATTAACGTAGGCCAGCGACCGTTACAAGGAACGAAGTTGTTTGTTAAGATTGCAAGCATTCGTTCACGTGGTGATTCAATAATACGTGTTGACATAATAGCGGCTGCATTACAACCAAAGCCCATTGCCATTGTTAAAGATTGTTTGCCATGTGCACCGGAGCGTTTGAATAAGCGATCCATATTAAAAGCGACACGTGGTAAGTATCCGTAGTTTTCTAATAGTGCGAACATAGGGAAAAAGATTGCCATAGGTGGTAACATAACGCTAATAACAGCACCGATACCACGGAATAAACCAAGTATTAAAATGCCATGTAACCATTCAGGTGCATGCGCTGCTTGGAACCAAGATGTTAAATATCCTTCTGCCCATCCGAAGAATTCAGCAATCATATCAGATGGTACGTTAGCGCCTGCAATTGTAAGATAAAAAATAATAGATAAAATACCGAGCATAATTGGGAATCCCCAGATGGGAGATGTGAAAATTTTATCTAGTTTTTCAGAACGATACAATTTATCAGTATTTGTATATTGAACAGACTCTTTACATATGCTTGCAGATGTTCGATAAATATCTCCGACAATATCATCTCGTATATCTTCTTTTGAGAGTGCTTGTGCATGTTGAATAATATAGTCTAATGGAAGAGCTTTACTGGCTGAGTGAGATTCCATTCATTACGACCTCCCTTACAAGTGGTTCATTATGGTGTTTTTGAAGTGTAGTTAAGAAATTTTTATCTCCATCTAAAATACGTAAAGCAATCCAACGTGCTGGATACGTATCACCGAACACTTTATAAATTTGCGGTTCTAATTCCTGAATCATATTTTCAATTTTTTCACTGTAAGAAATTTTAATTGGTGTTGGAATTAATTTTTTATTTGCTACTTTAGCGATGACATTTAGCAAATGTCCAATGCCTACTCGATTACGAGCAGAGATTTTAACTACAGGTACACCGAGTGATTTTGCTAATTTCTTTTCATCAATAACAATGCCTTTTTTCTCAGCTTCATCAATTAAGTTAATACAAATGACTACGTTGCTTGTCATTTCCATCACTTGGAGTGCTAAATTTAAATTTCTCTCCATAGCAGTTGCGTCTATAACAACTACAGCTACTTCTGGCTTTTCAAATATAATATAATCCCTCGCTACTTCTTCGTCCGCGGAATTTGAATATAGTGAGTAAGTTCCAGGTAAATCTATTATTGTATATATATTTCCGCCGTGCTTATATTCCCCTTCAGCCTTTAAAACAGTTTTCCCCGTCCAGTTTCCAGTATGTTGTTTTAAGCCTGTTAAAGTATTAAATAATGTACTTTTCCCGGTATTCGGGTTGCCAGCTAAAGCAATACGATGTTTGCTCATCTGAAATCATCTCCTATTAATACCCCGAAAATAAGGGAACTTTCTTCCTTACGTAGTGCAATAGTTGTGTTGCTTACTTGATAAGCGACCGGATCCCCAAGTGGACTGCGTTGTAATACTTTAATCGTTGCCCCAGGGATAAATCCTAAGTCTAATAAACGTCGTTTCATAGTTCCTTCTAATTGTATCTTCTCAATTTGTACAAACTCTCCTGTTTTAAATTCAGAAAGTGGTTTTGTATTAGCCGATACCATAAAAGTTACCTCATCTCTATATTGTTAGTTTAAGTTTAAAAAGTTTCCTTAGGTAAACTTTTTGTTAGTAATATAGTAGACCACATTGGATGATGCTGTCAATTAGTACTTTAAAAATATTCAATTATTTTTAGAATTGTTCCAATTTATTTAGTTGTACCGAAAAATATTACTGAAATTCTTCTCAATGTAAATAAAGTAAGGGTGTAAAACCTTAAAAATATAGGGTGATTGTAAATGTAGTTTTAATCTAAAGGGGAAAATGCAGAAAATTATTTACACTAGCTTTACATTGTTAAGATTAAATTTACAATAATGCATGTTTAGTGTGGATTTTGTTGGGTTTTTCAACTATAAATGTTGGAATGTCTAGCTTTTGCGGGATGTTATCCCTATTTACTTAAACTTAAAAATTGCTTAACACTCACATAATATTGTTGTCCTACAATGAATTTGTGTTCGAAAGAAGATGAATTCGAAAAGTGATAATCCAAATGGGGGTACAAGACATGGTTATGAAAAAGGGTATTAAATTTTCTTTAGCGGCTTTAGTTGTTGCAGGTGCATTAGTTGGATGTGGAAAAGCAGAAAGTACGGATAATAAGGAAGCTGCTAAAGGTAGCGATGCAAAACAAGAATTATCAGGTACGATTGCAGCGGCTGGCTCTACAGCTCTTCAACCTCTTGCGGAGGAAGCTGGAAAGAAATTCATGGAGAAAAATTCAAAAGTTTCTATTCAAGTTCAAGGTGGCGGTAGTGGAACTGGGATTAACCAAGTAGCATCTGGTGCGGTACAAATTGGTAACTCAGATGTTCCAGCTGGAGATAAAATAAAAGATGCTGAAAAAGCAAAAGAATTAGTAGATAACAAAGTTGCGGGTATCGCATTCGCACTTGTCGTAAATAAAGATGTAAAAGTTGATAACTTAACAGTGAAACAAGTGCAAGATATCTTCACTGGAAAAGTAACGAACTGGAAAGAAGTAGGCGGAAAAGATGAAAAAATCAATGTAATTAACCGGCCAGCTTCATCTGGTACACGTGCTACTTTTGAAAAGACAGTTATGAAAGACGCGAAAATTAATGATGGAACTGGTACAACACAAGATTCTAATGGTGCTGTAGAGCAAGCGATTAACTCTACTCCAGGTTCAGTTAGTTACTTAGCAATGTCTTACATGGTTGGTGAGAAAAAAGGTGCGTTACAAACGGTTAAAATTGATGGATCTGAACCGAAAGTTGAAAATATTTCTGCTGGTAAATATCCATTCTGGTCTTACGAGTACATGGTAACGAAAGGTGAAGCGAAGGAAGCAACTAAGGCTTACATCGACTATGTAAAAGGTAAAGACTTTGAAAAACAAGTAGAAGATATGGGTTACATTCCGATGTCTAAATTAAATAAGTAATAAAATTTATGGGGCTGGCTGCAAGGCCAGTCCTGTTCATTTCAATTTATGAAGTGGGGTCTGTCCTGTGATGAAGGGGAAAAAACAAATAAATTACGTAAAGAGTGAATATATAGGAAGATCACTCGTTACGTTTTGTGGTATTTTTATTGTTTTGGTTACATTAGCTATTATTGCGTTTATTTGTGGTAAAGGAATTCAATCTTTTACGCAAAGTGGTATCTCATTTACTGAGGTGTTAACATCGACAAAATGGAATCCGAATGCTGATCAAGGCACGTATGGTGCTGTAATCTTTATTGTAGGTTCGACGCTTGTGTCGTTAGGTGCGGTCGTTATTAGTGCACCGATTGCTATAGCTCTTGCTATATTCATGAATTTAATTTCGCCGAAGTTTGGGAATAAAGTATTGAAACCTGTTCTTGAATTATTAGTGGGTATTCCGTCAGTTGTATACGGATTATTGGGGGTTACAATTTTAGTCCCTCTATTACGTGATTCGTTTGGTGGAGTAGGCTTTAGTTTAATTGCAGGTATTATTGTGCTAAGTATTATGATTTTACCTACTATTGCTAGTATCGCTTCTGATGCAATACGCTCTGTTCCATTTGATTACTTGGAAGCTTCTTACGGTTTAGGATCAACGAAATGGCAAGCGATTAGCCGAGTGATTGTTCCAGCTGCAAAACAAGGGATTTTAACAGGTATAGTTTTAGGTTTAGCGCGTGCTTTTGGTGAAGCATTAGCGGTTCAAATGGTAATCGGGAACACGATTAAATTACCAGAAGGAATATATAGTCCGACAGCAACGTTAACGGGTATTCTGACAATGGATATGACGAATACATTGAACGGAACAGCTTGGAACAATGCGTTATGGACTTTAGCGATGATTTTACTTGTTATTTCATTCCTGTTTATTTTAGTAATTCGAGCGATTGGGCAAAGAGGTGAGCGATAATAATGAATGCAAGAACGGTAAATAAAGTTTGGACAGGTATCTTTTATGCAGTTGCGGCTTTAGTTGTAGCTTTGCTAGTGTTCTTAGTTTTTGAAATTCTGCAAAAGGGATGGGGATTTTGGGATCCTAGTTTCTTATTCGGAGAACCAAGTAATACAAGAGCTGGTGGTGGAATTGGTCCGCAGTTATTCAATTCCTTCTACATGCTTGTTATAACACTTATTATATCAATTCCTCTTGGATTAGGTGCTGGAATATATTTAGCGGAGTATGCAAGACAAGGGCGTTTTTTGAGTTTTGTTCGTTTATGTATTGAGACGATGGCGTCGTTACCCTCTATTGTTGTTGGACTATTTGGTTTGTTAGTGTTTGTTACAATGACAGGCTGGGGATATACAGTAATGGGTGGAGCTCTTGCTTTAACTATTTTAAATTTGCCTGGTTTAACACGTGTTTGTGAAAATGCGATTTCTGAAGTTCCTCATAATGTAAAAGAGGCGAGTCTTGGATTAGGTGCAACAAAGTGGCAAACAATTGTCCGTATTATTATTCCATCGTCATTACCACAAATTATTACGGGGATTATTTTAGCGGCAGGGCGTATATTTGGTGAGGCTGCGGCGTTAATTTATACAGCGGGTTTAACATCCCCAATTTTAAATTCTGCAGCAGACTTTTCAAGTCCGGCTCATCCGTTGAATCCATTTCGACCAGCGGAAACGTTAGCGGTTCATATTTGGAAGTTGAACTCTGAAGGGATTATCCCAGATGCGAAGTTGATTGCGACAAAATCTGCAGCTGTATTAATTATTATGGTATTACTATTCAATGTCATTTCGCGCTTGGTAGCATCTGTATTGCATAAGCGCTTTACAGGAACGAAAAGAAAAAGTAAAACGACGAAGAAGGTAAAAGCGGCATAAGTTGAAGATGAAAACTCTCTGTTTATAAAACAGGGAGTTTTTTTACGGTCATTTTGTTATTGGCAGGAAAAGAAGAAGAGTGACCGAATAGGTAACTTGATATATAGAAATTCGGATGAAAATAGGGAGGGGTTTGGAAGTGTTTTTTCTGCAAATGTCGGGGTTTCCTGGATCTGGGAAATCAACACTTTCTAAGTATATCGCTAAATTAACAGGTGCTGTTATTGTAGATCATGACGTCGTGAAATCAGCTTTATTAAAATCATTAAAGGAAAAAGGTGTTGAACCAACAGTGGTTGGGGGGATCTCCTATGATATTGAGTGGGAACTGATCGGTTCTTTGTTGGAGCAAAAGCACAGTGTGATATTAGATAGTCCGTGTCTCTACGAAGGGATGGTTAAAAAAGGAATAGATTTATGTCAGAAACATGGTGCTACATATAAATATATTGAATGTTATCTTAATAATATTGAAGAAATTAATCGTAGGTTACAAACGCGTGAACGTAAGATAAGTCAAATTACAAAAGTAGAATCAGAAGTAGCATTTCAAAAATGTCTGGCTGGCAGTAAAAGGCCTTTACACGGTGAATATCTTATTGTGGATTCTGAAGAGCCGTTAGAGAAGTATGGTAAAAAAGTGATGGATTATATTTATCCCGCTATTTGTGGGAAGTAAAACTCCCACCTCAAAAATCAGCTGGAGCAAAGGAGTTAGATGGGAGCTAAACTGCCCGTAAACGCCCGATTGGTGCGGGTTAATAATCAGTGGGGGATGGACAAAATCCCCCACTGATTAAAGTTTCACTTTATGGATAGGTAGAGGGATAAAAAAGGCGTTATCTTCAATTATGAAGATAACGCCTTTTGGTTTAAATATCAGGTGTTTCTGTTGAAGTGCTTATTTTTCTGCGGGAGCGTCTTTTTCTCCCGATTTTATCTAATAGTTCATACATAACAGGAACAACTACTAATGTAAGAACGGTTGAAACGGCTAAGCCACCAATTACAACGACAGCTAGACTTTTTGATACCATGCTGCCCGCTTGAGATTGGCCGAATAGTAGTGGTAGCATAGCGACGATTGTTGTTATGGCTGTCATAATAATTGGACGTAATCGAGTGGAGCCGGCTTCTAATAGGGCTTCTCTTGTTTCCATACCGTTTTCTCGATTTTGTTGGACTCTTTCTATTAATACAATAGCATTTGTAACGACAATTCCGATTAACATTAATGCGCCAATCAAGGAATTTACATCAACAGGTGTTCTGGAAATGATTAATCCTAAAATACCTCCGACAGCAGCTAATGGCAAGGAGAACAAAATTGCAAAAGGAGCACGCGCCTGCCCGAATGTGATGACCATAATTAAATATACAATCCCGATTGCAATCCCCATAATTTTAAATAAATCAGTGAAATTCTCTTGCATAGATTCAGTAGCACCTGCAATATTTACTTTTGCCCCGTTAGGTAAATCTAAGTCGGCTATCGCTTTGTTTACTTCTGCGCTTACTTTACTTAAATCGTCACTTGAAGCTTCTGCAGTAATTTGAATCGTTTCTTTCCCGTTTTTATGGAAGATTTCCGTTTGAAGTTGTTTTTCTGAAATAGTTGCAATGTCTTTTAAAGGAATTGGTCCGTTAATAGGTGATAGTATGTTTGTGTTTAAAATATCTTCTTGTTTGTTAATGGATACCTTTTTATGTTCTATCATAATAGTTGTTTTTTCATTATTGATTGAGATTTCCCCAATAGGAGATTTCTTCATAAGGAATGATACTTGTTGTGCTGCTAATTCTGGTGTTAAACCTAGTTGCTCGGCCTTTGTTTGATCGATATGAATTTGCCATTCTTTTTTAGATTCTTCTATATTTGTTTTTACTTTGGAAAGAGAATCCATGCTTTTTAGTTTTGTTTCGACGATGTTAGCGGTCTTTTGTAAATTTGTTTCGTTAGTAGCTGTTACATTAAATTGTAAGTTGTTTCCGCCTCCGGAGTCAGAGTAACTCGTTTTTATATAATCAAGTTCAGCTGGTTCGAAAGCTGTATGTTCTTTTTTTAATTCTTTAATATATTGGTCGATGTCAGATCCTTTTTTAAAGACTACAAATATAGTTGCAAGATTGTTTTGCGTTGTCTGTCCCCATTGTGCATCTTCTGCGCTAGATCCCATTCGTAAAATAACATCTGTTACATCAGAATTAGAGAGGAGTTTCTTTTCGAAATCAAAGGCTTTTTGTTTTTTAGCTTCAGAATCATAACCAGCTGGAAATGTCATGTTAACGGAAAGCATTGTATCATCCTCAGACTTTATGTTCGCTTTCGGAAGTAGTATGTAGGCTGCGATTGATCCTGCAAATAATAAAAAAGAAGTGAGTAGAATGATAAACTTATGAGAAAGAGCCCACTTTAATGTAGCGACATATCGCGGTGAAGAATGTGAATTGCGACGTTTTGTTTTTTTGAGCAGTAAAAAAGCCATAAGTGGAACGACTGTTAATGCCACAATTAAGGAAGAAAGTATAGAATATACAACTGCTAACACCATAGGTAACATTAGTTTTCCAATTACTCCCGATACGAGACCGATAGGTAAAAAAACGGCGACTGTTGTTAAAGTAGAAGAGGTAATTGCGACGGCGACCTCTTTTGTTGCATTGAGAATAATATCTTTAGAGAAAGATTCTTTTTGTAAACGACGGAAAATATTCTCGATGACAACGATACTATCATCGACGAGACGTCCAACTGCAACGGCTAAGCCACCTAGAGTTAAAATGTTAAGTGTGATGTTAGATTGGTGGAGTAAAAATAGTGTTAATAGGATAGATAATGGGATACTGACGACAGCGATGAGCGTTGTTCGAAAGCTACGTAAAAAGATTAAGATAATGAGAGTCGCGGCAATGGCACCAAGGATTACTTCTTTGCCCATACTAGTAACAGCATTTTCAACTTGCTCATGAGTTGAAGCTAAAAGTTTAATAGAATACTGATCTTTATATTGCTTACTTATATCTTTAATCTTTTTATCAATCTCTTTTCCAATTGCAACCGCGTTTTTACTCGGTTCTTTCATGATGACTAATCCTGTTCCTTCTTCTCCGTTTATGTGTGAGATTGTATCGTAATGTTGTTTTAGTTCAATTTGAGAGACATCTTGTAATTTTACTTGAGGTGTAACGGTGATGTTTTTTATGTCATTTACATTTTTTATATCCCCGATGACACGAAGATTGTATTCTTCCTTATTAACGGTAATTGCTCCGGCTGGAGTGGAAGTTTCTTTTCCTTGTAAAACTGTTAATACTTGCTGTGATGTTACGTTTTTATCTTTTAGTTGGTTAGGATCAAGTACGATGGATAATTCGGAAGTTGATTTTCCAAAAAACATAACATTGGCAACACCATCAATGCTTTCGAGTTGTGGTACGATTTCTTTCTCGATTTGTTTTTCGTCAGCTTTTGAAAATCCGTTTTGCTTCTGGATGGTGATTTGAGCGAGTGGAATCATAGAAGTATTTAATTGGCTAACTACAGGCTTAGTTACATCTTTAGGTAATTTAATTGTATTAATTGCTTTCTCGACTTCGCGTGCCGCGTCTTTCATATTTGCCTTGGATGTATATGCGATGTCGATGCGCGATAACCCTTCATGTGTAGAAGAAGTGATGCCATCGATATGTTCTAAATTACGAAATTGTTTTTCGAGAGGATCAGTCACGTCCTTGGTCATCGTTTCAGCATCGAGCCCTTGAGACAATGTCGTAACAGTTATTGCGGGGTTATCGATGCTTGGTAAAAATTCCATAGGTAATTTAGAGCCGGAATAAACGCCGAGTATGGAAATGAGAAAAACCATGATGATAATAGCAGCTCGGTTTTTTAATGAAAACTTTGTTAACCTATCCATAAGATAATTCCTCCATTAGTTTATTTATAGTTGTGTGGGCACTTCCTTACTATATAACAAAAAATGGATATTTTTCATTAATTTAATGTAAAAAAATTCTAACAATAATCTTAAGCTAATATTTTGAAGGGAAGTTCGTTATTTATGAAAGTGAAATTCCTAATTGTTGAAGCGAAGCGTTAATTAAAGTTTTTCTCTAGTGTAGTGGACTCGTTTTTTGTTACTCTACATTTAAATGTTTTTTTGTCCTTCTTAAGTAGAGTTGTGGTTATTGTAAAATTTAAAAGGAAGAGGGCTAAAGATTAGGGGGTTATGTGGAATACTGTCTGGTTGATGATGGTGTATAGTAAGTTGTCTACAATCAAAATGAATGTTTTCAGTAGAAAGGATAATGGTTCTTTCTATAGAAGAAAGTAGGCTAGATAATTTTTTGTGTTTTTTTATAAAAAACACTTGTTATTTAAAAATCATGATGGTATATTAATAAACGTCGCTGATGCGGAAACGCAGAAAACGACAAAAAGAAATTAAAAAGCATAGTTGACATCGAAAAATGAAGATGTTAATATGATGAAGTCGCTTCTGAAGCGGCGGACAAGTTCTTTGAAAACTGAACGAAACAAACAACGTGAACGTCAATTTTTATTTTTA
>NZ_JBEGIB010000004.1:0-220575 GCF_040676495.1 Bacillus sp. LBA3-1-1.1 | reverse complement strand
GCGCTACCGGTGCTACTGGACCTCAAGGACTTCGTGGTGCTACTGGCGCTACCGGCGCTACTGGACCTCAAGGACCCCGTGGTGCTACCGGCGCTACTGGACCTCAAGGACTTCGTGGCGTTACTGGCGCTACCGGTGCTACTGGACCTCAAGGACTTCGTGGTGCTACTGGCGCTACTGGACCGGCGGGCACACCAATCCCTGTAACTATAGCAGCAATAGGAAATTCTAATCCACAAACTATATCTCCTGGAACAAACATCCAATTCAATCAAGTTTTCGAATTAAATAATATAACTTTTAACGACACTTCAGATACTTTAACTATTCTAGAAACAGGAGTATACGATATTAGCTTCTCAGCATCTACAACCTTCCCAGGTTCTTCACCATTTGGGTTCGGTATTTCATTCAACGGTCAACCACCTACTCGTAATTTTTCAACTAACGTTATCGGTAGTGCTGTTTCTTTCTCTACAATCGTTACTTTACAAGCTGGTACAACAATTGCTGTACAACCTACAGCAAATACTATTTCTATTCCTAACACTGGTGACACAACAGCTACACTATCAGTCTTCCGAATTTACTAACTTTTAGTTTTTATCTTATTTTTGAAAGACCAAGAATATTTGATTTATAGTAATTTGTATTATTTTGATTGTATGTTAAATCTCTCTTTTAATAAAAAGGAGTACTTATTTTGGAGGATAAGTACTCCTTCTTTACGTTTCTTTACTTCAAATTTACTTTAGCTTAATTCTCTTTTTGTATGATAAATAGTGAAGACAAAGACATGAAAGAGGGATGATAATGAGAATTATATCACTGACACGTTTTTGGTTTGTTCTTATGGTATGCATAATTTTATGTATAGGATTTCTTTTAACTCTAAAATATTCAAACATTTCAAAAGCAGAAAGAAAAACAGTTCCATACGAACTTCTGTATACAAAACAAAACGACATCCCGTATTCCTCTTCCACACAAAATGAAAAAAAGGTTATAAAAGGTATGCTTATTACAGAAGCTTCTAGTTACGAAGCGCTACTTCAAATTGCTGAAACGATTAAAGATCAGTATACAAATAAAGAAATTGATGAAATCAAGCTTTCTATTCACAATAAAAATAATGGTAATTATGAAGAAGAATTACCTTACGAACCTATTAGTAAAGGTACAGTAATCGTCACATACGATTCTCCATCCTTTGGCAGTACGAACATTATACTTAACGAGTAATATCATTTATCCCAATCGATATGCACCAATAACTGGTAAAGGCATACAAAGATTTCCACCGATTAAAGTTTCACTTTATTTTCCATACGAAAAAGAGGCGAATTTCGTTATTCGCCTCTTTCTTTTACCAAAATGATGGAATCCACTCTTTCACTTTGTCAAACCACTCTTGTTGCTCTTTTTTTCTTTGTTGTTCCTCTTCTTTTCGTTTTTTCTCTTCTTCTTTTCTTCGTTTTTCTTCCTCAATCATTTTTAATTGCTTTGTATAATCCGCCTCAGGTATTAGTGATAACTGAAATGCCTTTTGAGCTGGATTTCCATTCGCTTTCCTCATAATGTCCCTGAACATTGTCGTTGTAATTTGGCTGCCTCCTGGCACATAATGCTCACTATCTGTTTTATCATACCCTACCCAAATCGCACCTACTAAATCCGGTGTGTATCCAACAAACCACGAATCCTTCGCACCAGTACTTGGTCCATTTACAAGCTGGGTAGTCCCCGTCTTACCTGCGGTATCAATATTATTAACTTTCGCTTTTTCACCCGTTCCCCTTTCAATAACACCTTTTAATAAGTATGTCATCTTTTGGGCAACTTTCTCGTTCGTCACACGAGTTTCTTTCTTGTACCATTTTCCAATTGTTTCCCCTTCAGCATTTTGGATTTCTCTAATAGCATGAGCTTCTACTTGGACACCATCATTTGCCAATGTGCTATACGCTTGAGCCATTACAAATGGAGAAGTCCCTACATGCATACCGCCTAAAGCAATCGGATACGTACGATCTTCAGGCTCTAATGGAATACCAAACCGCTCTAAAGATTTTAATCCTTTATCTAATCCAATTTGCTCTAATAGCCAAACTGCTGAAACATTATATGACTTTGCCACTGCTTCATACATCGTCACATTACCATGGAACGTATGATCACTATTTTGTGGTGCATATTCTTTAATATTAAATGGTTCATCTTTTAAAACATCGTATACTTCATATCCTTGCTCTAACGCTGGTACATACACTGCAAGAGGCTTTAACGTTGAACCGGGCTGCCTTTTTAATTGTGTTGCATGATTAAACTGTAAAAATTGATATGGACCTCTACCTCCAACTAAAGCTGGAACACCGCCAGTTTTTGGATTCATAAGGACCACTCCAGTTTGCATAAGCTGATCTGAACCACTATCTTTAAAATAACTATCATTATTCACAACATCTTCAACCGCTTGTTGTTTTTTCGGGTCAAGTTCCGTATAAATACGATAACCACCTGCTAAAATTTCATTTTGTGTTAATTCATACTTGTCCATCGCTTCTCTAATAATATAATCTACGTATTGAGAATATTTCCCCTTATATTTATCGTCAACACCACGTCGTAATACAAGACCTGATTCTTTCTCCTGATTATATTGTTCTTCAGAAATATATCCTTGTTCCTTCATTAAACCTAATACGACATTACGTCTTTCAATGGATTTATTAAAGTTTTTATACGGCGAATACGCAGATGGCGCTTTAATTAATCCTGCAATCGTTGCAGCTTCTGAAATTGTTAAATCTTTTACCTCTTTATCAAAATAAGATTTAGCTGCTCTTTTTATCCCCCAAGCACCTTCACCAAAATAAATTTGATTCATATACATTTCTATAATTTCATCTTTTGAATAAGTACGCTCTATTTTTTTTGTTAAAAAATATTCCTTTATTTTACGTGAGTATGTGCGATCTTGTGTTAAAAATACATTTTTTGCAAGTTGTTGTGTAATTGTACTACCACCAGCCACAACTTCACCAGCTGTAATGTTCTTAAATACAGCGCTTATGATTCCACTATAGTAAATGCCATGATGACTAAAAAATTCCTTATCTTCTACTGCAACAATTGCTTGAACCATAATATCAGGAATATCTTTCCTTTTGACCCCTTCTGTTTTAGAAGAAGCTAATTTAGTCGCAACTTCATTATTTGCATCATAAATTAAAGTCGGTTGTGGCACAGCTTGTTTTAATTCAGATATATCTTGAATGGAAATTATTATATTTACAGCAATAAATAGAGTAACGAGCAAACTTCCCAATACAATTAATGAATTGCGTAGTTTTTTCCTCTGATTGAACCACTCAAGCGTTTTTTTAAAGTGAGTGTTCTTCAATTTCATTCGTTCACTTCCTTCGTTTGTTTACACGCTTCTTTTTAAAAGGAAGAATATACCTCCTTTTAAATTTATTATAATAACGTAGTCTTTCCTATAGTGTAAAGCTTTTCTTTCACATTCATACTTTTTACAAGAAAAGGACATTCTACAAGTAAGATATTCACCATTAGTACTAATATTATTAATGCAACAATGTGAGTTATGTTAAGTTTTTGTAAACTTTTCGATAAAATGTTTTAAAAAACGACAGTTTTTTGTTAGAATTGACTAGCCAATATATTTTACATATATTACTTTTGTGGGGGTAACTAATAATGGTATTTAAATCAAAAAAAGATAAATTTTCTGAAATGTTAATGAATGTTTCCGAAAATTTAAAAGAAGGCGCGCAGTTTTTCGTGGAGTATAAAATTAAAAATGCTAGCGATTTAAAAGAGTTTTCTATGCGCATGAAAGATTATGAGTCAAAAGGTGACTCATTCATTCACGAAATCATTATGGAGTTAAACAAAGCGTTTATCACTCCTATTGAACGTGAAGACATCCTACAACTTGCAATGAGTATGGATGATGTATTAGACGGATTAGATCATAGTGCTGGTCTATTCGAAATGTATTCTATTACAGAAGCTGATGAATACATGATTAAATTCGTAGAAGCAATTAATCAATGTGCAATTGAAATTGCAAACTCTGTTGAACTACTGTCTAAAAAGAAGTTAGTCGACATTCGTACGAACGCGATTAAGATTAAGGATTACGAATCACAATGTGATGATATTCGCCGTCATGCGATTAAGCACTTATTCTCTCGTGAAAAAGATCCGATTAAGATTATTCAATACAAAGAGATTTACGAAGAGCTTGAAGAAGTAGCAGATAGCTGCCAAAGCGTTGCAAACGTATTAGAAACAATCATTATGAAGAACGCGTAAGGAGTTTGATCATGGATACACTCTTGATACTGACCGTTTTAGTAGTCATTTGCGCTTTAGCTTTTGACTTTATCAATGGATTTCACGATACAGCAAACGCTATTGCAACGGCTGTTTCAACGAAAGCTCTAAAGCCTAGACATGCAATTGTTATGGCAGCTATTATGAACTTTTTAGGTGCGATGACATTTACAGGTGTAGCAAAAACGATTACAAAAGATATCGTTGACCCATTTGCTTTGCAAAATGGTTCCCTTGTAATTTTAGCTGCTTTGCTTGCGGCAATAGCTTGGAACTTAATTACTTGGTACTACGGTATCCCAAGTAGTTCTTCGCATGCAATCATTGGCGCAATCGCTGGTGCAGCAATTGCTGCTGCCGGTATTAGCTCATTAAACCTTAAAGGATTCATTAAAATTCTTGAAGCTTTAATCATTTCACCGATTATCGCTTTTGTTATTGGTTATATCGTATACAGTATTTTTAAAGTAGTCTTTAAAAACTTTAACTTAACGAAAACGAACAAAAACTTCCGTATATTCCAGATTTTCACTGCAGCATTACAAGCTTATACGCATGGTACGAATGATGCACAAAAAGCAATGGGAATCATTACGATGGCTCTTATGGCCAATAACTATCATACTTCTGACGACATCCCGTTCTGGGTACAATTATGTTGTGCAATCGCAATGGGTCTTGGTACTTCTGTCGGTGGATGGAAAATTATTAAAACTGTCGGTGGACAAATTATGAAAATTCGTCCTGTAAATGGTGTAGCTGCCGATTTATCATCATCACTTGTTATTTTCGGTGCAACATTCATTCACTTACCGGTTAGTACGACGCACGTTATCTCTTCTTCTATTTTAGGGGTTGGTGCTTCTCATCGTGTGAAAGGTGTAAAATGGGGAACTGCAAAACGCATGTTAATTACATGGATTATTACACTTCCAATTTCAGCTTCTCTAGCTGCGTTATTTTACTCCTTATTACACTTAATCTTTTAATTAAAAGTCGTCTTCCTTATTTTTCTAGGAAGACGACTTTTTTGTGAACAAGCCTATTTCTTATTAAAAAGCGTGTATAATGATTGGTGGATAAGTTATATAGAGGAGTTGGCAATTTTGGAATACATCATGTTACTTTTCATCGGATTAATCGCCGGGACAGTCGGGAGCCTAGTAGGGCTTGGGGGCGGAATTATTATCGTTCCGTTATTAATTGGATTACACAGTTTATCACCACAGCTCGCAGTAGGAACTTCTATGGTAACAGTCGTTTTTACAGGGCTGGCTTCTACCCTTACTTATATGAAGCATAAACGGGTAGATTATAAAAGTGGACTTATTTTATTTATCGGGAGTGGCCCTGGTGGTATTATCGGATCATGGGCAAACAAATTTTTAAACCAAGATACATTTTCTTTATACTTTGGGATTTTTCTTATATTCGTCTCCATTCTTCTTATACTACGAGACAAATTGAAACCTCTTTCCCTATCAAATATGACTGTAATTAAGCGATCTTTTACAGATAACGAAGGAAATACTGTAGACTATCAATTTCCACCATTTCTCGCTATCTTTATTGCCTTTATAGTTGGATTTATATCCGGATTATTTGGAATCGGTGGTGGTGCCTTACTTGTGCCAGCAATGATGCTCCTTTTTGCGTTCCCAGCACACATTGCTGTAGCAACTTCAATGTTTATCGTATTTCTCTCAGCAATTGTAAGTTCTTTAACTCACATCTCTCTAGGAAATGTCAGCTGGGCTTATGCATTAATTCTTATTCCTGGTGCATGGGTTGGCGGAAAAATCGGGGCTTATATTAACACAAAATTAAGCGGTAATGCCGTAATTAATTTATTACGTATCACATTAATTATTCTTGGAACTAGATTAATCATTACTTCATTTTTATAACGCGTTCTTTCTAGAATGCGTTTTTTCTTATACACATGAATATAAAAAGGCTCCTAGGAGAACAAATAAAACTAAACAAACACTTAATAACATAAAATTTGAAATATGTACTTTCTTCAAGTTGATCACTCCTATAGCTACGACTGTTATCTTTATGATAGCGAAAAAACAGGTCGCATGCAGTTACAAAGTGCTAACAATGCAAAATCATTTATTACAAATTTTATCCTTATATTTCATTTCTTTGTATAATCTATCGATTCAATAAAAAAAGATGTCGTATTGACATCTTTTTAGTGAAGAAGTGACCATCCCATAAAGTCTTCATGTACTTGGCACGCCCTCTTATCATTTCGATCATATAATTCAGCATAACTATCTGTTTCTTCATCATAAGCCATCGTATAAATAATTTGGCCGTCTATTTCAACGGATAAAACGACTCCACCTTTCATCTCTTCTACATGAATGGTAGCATTCGCTGGAATTCTCATATCCGTCATCTTCATCGCATCTAACAATATACTAAACCCCCTACAGCGTATTCATTGCTAGTACTATTACACACTAAATAGTATACTACTGTAATAGCATACATTTCGTCAATGAAATTGCTGTTTAAAAAGCATATTGTCTTTATACATATACGCTAAAATATAAGAAATAGAAATGTTTTAATGGGGGGCTAACATTGATTCTACATAAAGGAGATGTATTATTCCGTCAAGGTGAGGACGGTCCATTATATTTTATAAAAACAGGTTTATTAAAAGTTATTCGGTTAGAAGCAGACGGAACACCATTTTTATTTAATATTATCGTTCCTGGTGAAACGATACCTCACCATTCTTTAATTTCACCGAAGGAATATCACGGTACCGCTATCGCTTTAATGAAAACAGAAGTTGAGCCTATAATTAGCAATGAATGGTACGATCAACTCCAGGCAAATCCTGCATCTTATGAAAATATCGCTATGCAATTACAATCGAAATTAAGAATGATGCAACAGCGTATCGATCAATTGACAACTGTCTCTCCTAAAGAGCGCCTTCATCGTTTACAAGAGTGGTTCACCTTATATTTAGGTGACATTCCTATTTATGAAATATTAACACAAACTGAAATTGGTCAGCTCATAGGTGTACGCCGCGAAACAGTAAATCGCTTATTAAGAGAACAAGCAAAAAACGAGGTAAAATAATACCTCGTTTTTTGTTTAGTAATGTTAATCTATTGTAAGCTTGCTGCGGGACCGAAAAATTCATAATGAATGTTCTCTTGTTTAACACCCAAATCAATTAATGCAGCATTTATATGCTTCATAAATGGTACTGGGCCACAGAAATAAAATTCTGCTTCAGTTGTTGGAATAATAGTTTGTAACCATTCACGTTCAATGAATCCTTCTTTGTCAAAATTCTTCATTTCCACATCTTGCTCTGACGGTGAAGAATAGCAAGTATATGCTTTCACTTGTTCATACTCTTTTTCTACTGTCTCAACATGCTCTTTCATCGCATGTGTATTACTATTTATCGCCGCATGAACAAAGCATACATTACGCTTTGATTCTTGTTCGATTAGCGTATTTAACATACTCATCATCGGTGTAATACCTACTCCACCACTAATTAGTACAACAGGTAATGTTGACTCCATATTTAACACGAAATCTCCCGCTGGTGCACTTACTGTTAAGACGTCTCCTTCCCCTACATGCTCATGTAAGTAATTAGATACTTTACCATCTGGTGTATCTACACCTTTTTCTTTCTTTACACTAATGCGATAGTAATCTTTTCCAGGAGCATCAGATAAGCTATATTGACGATTATGCGTATATGTTTCACCTTCAATATTTATTTGAATCGTTACATATTGTCCCGGGATGAATGATGAAACTTTCCCGCCATCTTCAGGTTTTAAATAAAATGATGTAATAACATCGCTTTCCTTCACTTTTTTAACAATCACAAAGTTGCGGAAATCTTTCCATCCACCTTCTTTATGCGCAGCTTCTTCATACATACCCGCTTCAATGCTAATGAATGCATCAGCAATGACGCCATACGCTTCTCCCCATGCATTTAAAACTTCATCAGGTGCGCCTGCGACCTCTTTAATCGCTCGTAGTAAGCATGTGCCTACTATTGGATAATGCTCTGCTTTAATACCTAAACTTCTATGCTTATGACCGATTTGCTTTACAACCGGAATAATAGCCTCTAAATTATCAATGTACATTGCAGCTGCATAAACCGCATTTGCTAATGCTTGTTGTTGTCTTCCCTTTTTCTGATTCGTATGGTTGAAAATATTCAATAACTCCGGATGTTCCGAAAATAAAATTTGATAAAATCTCGTTGTAATTTCAACGCCTTTTTCCTGTAATAAAGGTACTGTTGACTTAACGATTTCAATTGTTTTTGCACTTAACATTGTATCCCACTCCTCTATTTCTTTAACTGTTTTTAGTTTAACTGAATTGTATAATACATATTGTGATTTTAATCACTATTAACATGGTGTTTTTGTGAAAAATATATGAACAATGCACATATTAAGTAAATTTTAATTAGCCATCATTAATAGTGCTCAAAAAAAAGCTAACTAGAATTCTAGCTAGCCTACTACTTCGTTTGTATTGCTTGTTCAATTACTTGTATATTCTGCCCATCTCCAAACTCGGTATACCCCCACACATTCGTTTCACCTTTATATTTATTCACAAGTATATCCAAGTCATGATATACGCGATGAGCATAGACTACATACTCAATATTCTGAAGCTCCACACCTTTTTTTACAATTTCATAACTTCTATTCACATCACGTTTTATTTTTTCATTTTTTATTTCTTTATGTATATTTTTTAATGAAGGTTCTTGCTCTTGAAACCATTGTTTAAAATGTTTCCAATCCCCATCTGTATATTTCTCTGCCTTACCATAGTTCAAGAAATTATTATAACTTTCATGTGTCGTACGAACAAATTCAAGTGTCTTCTTCTTCTCTTGCACATCTTCTATTTGTGCTACTGTATTTACTCCAGCAGACTTATTCGCATAATACAATAGTACTTTCATAAGACTATAGCTCGCTATTGCCATTACAGTAATAGTTACCAATACACTTAACAATTTCTTCATATACAGAACTCCTTTTCTACTATGAATATTACAATGTACTGTTACACTTGTAACATTCTCTCGCAGAAATGTAATTCCTGTTTAAATTCTTCTTGTCATTTCGACACTATTTTCCTACAAATTTCTCTTTGGCAAATGCTCTTGTAAAACAATATAACCTTCATAAGCTGTATAACCGAGTATAGCCATTAATCCGATATAACAAGCAAAAACTGTCCATTTTGTTTTCGTATCAACTTTATAATAATTTTCTTGTTGTTCCTTTTCTATTTCCCATTCATTTAATTTTCTTTCCGACACTTCAAATGCTTCTCTTATATGAATTGTATACTCATCTTTTTCATCTTCATATGGGACATAATCAAGTGGCTCAAACTTTGGTAAAAGGTACTCTAGCACTTCGATTTTTTGAATTTCTCCTGTTTTTAATTCTTTCTCACGCTCTCTTTGTCTTAATACATTCATCTCATGATGAATCATATAAATCGTTCGATGCACCGCACCAGTTTCTTTTAATTCCTCTTCAAGCCTAGCAACATATTCTTTCATTCCATCGATTTTATATCCTAATTCCTTAATCGGTTCCTCTCTCTTTATTACTCTATACAATTCCATACAACCGATAATAACAATAAATCCACCTAAAATACTTTTGAAGTAAATAGAATATCCAAGTAGTACAACTAGCCCTGCTCCCCAAATTTTCGTACTTACAACTGAAATTATTCGTCCACCATCTAACGGAGAAACTGGAATTAAGTTAAAGAAATTAATCATACTTCCAAGTAAAATAATCAGCGCCCAAAACGGCTCTTTCGTTATTATATAAAGTGGGATCGCGGGTAAAAATGAAAGTAATCCGAAAAGAGGTCCCATATATGCAATGTAAGCTTCATCTTTTGCATTTTTCGGCATCTCTTTCATCCCAATAAGAGCTCCCATAAATGGTATGAAGATTGCTGGCGATGTTGGTATACCTTTTCTTCTAGCTGCCCATAAATGCCCCATCTCATGTACAAACAACAAATAAACGAGTGCTACCCCAAACTTCCAACCATATATGACTGCGTATGCACCAAGCGATAAAAACATACTAAATACTGTTGAAAATTTTGCTAACTTAAAAATGGCAAATACCCACTTTAACTTAGACAGTAAAAATAATCCTATTGCAACGATAATTCCCCATAACCCTTTTTTATTATTTTTCATATTCCTCTCCTTTATCGCGCTTTACTGAGTCATTTACACTCACCAAAACTTATTCTTGTCTTTATTATGACATATTTTTTTCTATTGTTAGAAATAATGTTTATTACATCCATTTTTAGCCAAAAATATAAATGAAAGGAGGTATATACAAATGAAATTACAATCTCTTATGATAGGCGCTCTATCGTTTTTAGCTTCAACTCTTATTTTTTATACCGTTAGCTACGTATTATTATTAGATTTGTTGCCAAATCACTTATTTATTGCTCTTATCATTCTTTCCGCTCTTATGATTTCTTTTCTTATTACACGAAAATCAATGAGTGAGCCATCTGCAAAAGCAAAGTAATAGAGAGGGGAGTCTTTCCCCTCTCTTATCATTTCCTAGGAAAATCTATATAGACTTTACGATTCACATTTATCTCGATTAGTAAAAGCTAATAATCAGTAGGGGATGCCCCCCACTGATTAAAGTTTCACTTTATCTTTGTAAATTCATTTTTTCACCATACTCTTTAACAATTTGAATAATGTTTCGAAATGCTCCTACTTTTTCTTTCTTACTATTTAATATTTGTAAATCGTAATTATCATAATAGCTTTCTAGTGCTTTTAATTGTGATTCTGAAGCATCTTTTATAGGAACAGTAACCTTCAATTCATACTGTTTATACCCTTCCTTTACTTTTTCAGCTGGAATTATTTCACTTTCTTTCGCTCCAATTAATTTTTGAACCTTTTCCGGGAAAATCAATTGCAAATAATATTCTTGTTCCTTCGCTAACTTATTATATAGTGATTGTGAAATCGTATATCGTACTGTATAATTCATTTTTTGATCACCCGCTTTAATATGAAACGCGGTAATCTGCCAATCTTTTTTCGTTACTTCCGTTAAAGGCCCTACCTGCATCTCATCTTCTTTTTGTTCTGGAATTTTTGGAAATATAGCCAAAAGTTTTTCCGTATCTTTTTCGTTCAGCATATACATAGCTTTTTTATATTGCACCCATCCCCGTCGATCTTCTCCTCTTAACCATGCATAATACGTTTCTATTTTCCCATCTCTACTAATTTGTATTTCATATTCTGGTTCACCAAAGCTACCTGTTACTTCTTGTTTTTCTGCTTTGTTTATAATATCCACCACTAACTCCGCATCCATTTTCTTTAATTTTTTTTCTTCTGTACCTTTTTGTATAACAGTTACTTGTAATGGTTCTTTCACTTCATTCACTGTCTCCTCTACTTGTTTCGATTCTTTCTTTTCCTCGGCTTGACCACACGACGCGAGTAAAATAACACATAAAAAAATTAAATACTTCCCTTTCAAATCGATTCTCCTTTTCCAATAAGAAATTCTTATGATCCTCATACATAAAACAAAAACGTTACATTATATAGAATGAGCTATACTATACAATGAAGGGAGGATTTTACAATGTCCATTAATTTTCATGATGCAAATAATAGGTATACGTATGCAAGTCGTAACGCACATATTTCATGGCAGGAAACAATAAACAATATTGTAGATGTGCAAAATAAACAAGTAATTGATATAGGTTGTGGTGGCGGCATTTATACGAAAGAACTTGCTCTTATGGGAGCCAAAAGTGTTGTTGGGCTTGATTTTTCAAAAGAAATATTACAAGCTGCAAAAGAAAACTGTAAAGGCTTCCCAAACATTTCATTCATTCACGGTGATGCGCACAACATTCCATACCCTAACGAAACATTCGACCTGATCATTTCGCGTGCCGTCATTCATCACTTACAAGATATTCCTATTTTTATACGAGAGGCTTCTCGCATATTAAAAAAAGACGGTATACTTATTTTACAAGACCGAACTATTGAAGATTGTACAATTCCAGGAAGTCCTGATCACATTCGTGGATACTTTTTCTCTGTATTTCCAAAACTCATTGAAATAGAATCAAAAAGAAGACCAAAAACCACTACTATACAGCAAGAATTACAACAATATTCTCTTCAAGCGTTCCCCATACAAACACAATGGGAAGTACGAAAAACACATAATTCTGTAGAAGCATTGCTGCAAGATTTATCTCCCCGAACTGGACGATCCATTCTATATGAATTAACAGATCATGAACTTTCTCAACTTCTACTTCATATCCAAACAGCATTGCAAAACGTCTCTCCTATTATCGAAAGAGATCGTTGGACCATTTGGAGCGCCATGAAATTGTAAGGAAGGAAGCCTCACAAAATAATGTGAGGCTTCCTTCTTTCATAATCTAATTTTGCAACACTCTTGATATCCTCCACTCCTGGCCTGTGCACTTCCACACTTCGGACATACTAAATATCTAGACTGATTTGTCAACAAACTACCTTTTTGAAAGAGTAAAACTTCTGCTTGTTTAAACGAACGCGAATAATATAACCACATAAAACCAATTATAGCAATAATGCCAAATAATACTCCCATCGCAAGCATTTCAGTCACCTCTTTTGGTTTGTTCTTTCCAGCAAGTGGATTGTTGTATTATTCTCTGTAAATTCTAACAATACCTTCTTTACTCCTATAAATATCGATTTTCTCCATAAACTTTACAATTCCCTATAATGTTTTACAGCATTTTTACAAACAGCATTCAACCTTATATTCTCAGCTATATTTCTACAGGAAAATATATTCCCCAAAAAATATGTTGACTTTCTAAAAAAAACGTGTGAAAATACTGTCAGAATACTTGAATAAAAATTCATTGACGAGAACGAGTACGTTCTAGGACTGTTCCCCAGAGAGTTGGCGATTTGCTGAAAGCCAACGTTCAGTGCTTAACCGAAAATCATCTCCGAGAAGTAGAACCGAATGCTGAAGTAAGTTCTTACCGGATGTCCCCCGTTACAAGGAACACGTATCATGTTGTACGTTGCAAAGCCGTATACATATAGATTTATTTCTACATGTATAAATTAGGGTGGTATCGCGGGTAAATATAACTCGTCCCTTTCTTTAGGGACGAGTTTTTTGTGTTCTTACAATGAATTTACAAAAAGGAGGAAAAACAATGAACACTGTATCAAAAAAACATGTTTTTTTCACAGGCCTTATGCTATTTTCTTTATTTTTTGGGGCAGGAAATTTAATTTTCCCTCCAATGCTTGGACAAAATGCTGGTGAAAACTTTTGGCCAGCGATGATTGGCTTTTTACTAACAGGAGTTGGTTTACCGTTACTTACTGTTATCGCTATTTCTTTATCAGGAAATGGAATGCAGCAACTTGCAAGTCATGTTCACCCATTATTCGGAATTTTCTTTACAGTAGTTGTATACATTGCAATTGGTCCATCTATGGGCATTCCACGTGTTGCTAATGTCGCTTATGAAATGGGGGTTAGTTCTTTCTTACCAGAAACTATTCGCTCTAGCAGCCTAGTGCTATTTTTATACACAGTCATCTTCTTTTCTATCGTATTTTGGCTTAGTTTAAACCCTTCTAAGCTCGTCGATCGTATCGGAAGTGTATTAACACCTATTTTATTACTCTCTATTTTTTTATTATTCGTTAAGAGTGTATTTACACCCCTCGGGCAATCTGGACCAGCAATGCAAGAATATCAAACTTCTCCAATTTTCAAAGGTTTTATGGAAGGATACTTAACGATGGATACCATTTCAGCACTTGCATTTGGGATTATCGTTGTAAATGCAATTCGCTCAAAAGGTGTGAGTGATCGTAAATCAATTGCCATCGCAACAGCAAAAGCAGGACTTATTGCCGCTACTGGTCTCGTACTTGTATATGGTGCACTTGGCTGGCTCGGTACAACTAGTGTCTCTCTCGGATACGCAAAAAATGGAGGACAGCTACTTACCGTTATCGTACAACAATTATTCGGTCCATATGGTCTAATTCTGTTATCTCTTATCGTTACACTTGCTTGCTTAACAACATGCGTTGGACTTGTATCTGCATGCAGTCAATACTTCTCAACATTATTGACAAAATTTTCATACAAAATGTTAGCAAGTATCATTTGCTTGTTAGGATTATTAGTTGCCAACTTAGGTTTAACAAAAATTATCGCCATCTCTGTTCCTATTTTACTTGTTGTATATCCAGTCGCAATTGTACTCGTGTTATTATCATTACTTCATAAATATTTCGGTGGCTATCGATCTGTTTATGTATGTGCTTTAATCGGAACAGCAGTTGTTAGCGTTTTTGACGGATTAAAACAAGGGAATATTCCTGTTTCATTTATCACATCTTATTTTGAGTTTATTCCATTATATAATGAAGGAATTGGCTGGTTAGTACCAGCATTAGTTGGGGCTATTATCGGTTTTGCTATCGCAAAATTAAGTGGTGCAAAAACAGTGCCATTAACGGATCATTCACCTGAATCGAAAGCATCATAAAAAAACTCCCATTTCGGGAGTTTTTTACATTTGATAAGAAGTATGATTAAAGCTACTTACTTTATAAGCTTTCGTATAGTAATCAATATTCGTATCCACCGTTTCTACTTTTACAACATCATAGCAATCTTCTTGCTTTACTAGAAATAAATAATATTCTTCTGTCGCCTCGATAATTGCGATACGATCTGTTTCAATATCATATTGTTCACAAAGTGCTTGCAACGCATTCACATAGTTACCTAATTTTTTCGTTTCATCCATTCCAAATATCGTTTGAACTAACATACACTCTCTCCCCTTTGTATGTACTGTTAACACCTTAATGATAACGCTTACATAGTTAACCGTCAACAAAAAGCTTTGACCATATATAGTCAAAGCTTCCTTTTTATTTCGTCAATTGGTGTCTAAACGCATAAATAACCGCCTGTGTCCGGTCACTTACATTTAGCTTATTTAATATATTACTCACATGTGTCTTTACTGTTTTAAGGGCAATAAACAACTCATCTGCAATCTCTTGATTACTTTTCCCCTCTGCAATTAATAACAAAATTTCAGACTCTCTTTCTGTTAACTCCTCATGCAAAGGTTGTTCTTTCTTCTGGCGCATACGAGACATCATTTTGCCAGTAACTTTCGGCTCTAATACCGTTTCCCCATCATAAGTAGCTCGTACAGCGTCTGCAATATCACTCGCTCTTGATGTTTTTAATAAATAACTTGTCGCTCCCGCCTCAATAACAGGATATAACTTTTCATCATCTAAAAAGCTCGTTACAACTACAATTTTCGCTTCTGGCCATTCTTGAATAATAGCGCGTGTCGCTTCAACCCCGTCCATCTCATCCATAACAAGGTCCATTAAAATAATATCCGGTCTTAATTGCAAAGCTAACTCTGAACCTTTTCTTCCATTTTCAGCTTCTCCAACTACTTCAATATCTGGCTGCGTTGATAAATATGCTGATACACCCATTCGAACCATTTCATGGTCATCAACTAGTAATACTTTTATCATGACTCTCCCCCTCTCTCAATCATAATCGGTACTTTCACTTCTATTTGCGTACCTTTATTTGGAAAACTAAGCACTTTTAATGTACCACCAATTTCATGAACTCGCTCTTGCATTGATCTTAAACCGTATGAACCTGCCTTATTAACCCCAACTTTAAAACCAACACCATCATCAATAATTTTCAAAATCGCATATTGATCAATTTTACGTAGGCGTACTTCGGTTTTCTTTGCCTTCGCATGCCGTAAAGTATTAGACAACGCCTCTTGCACAATACGGAATAAATGATCTTCTACACCTTTTTTTAATTGAATTGGTTCAATTAACCATTCAATTTTCATATGTTGCTTTCTAGACAGTTCTGTTAATAATTCTTCTATACCCTCTGTTAGTTTCTTACCTTCTAACTGCACTGGGCGTAAGTGAAGGAGCAATGCTCTCATTTCTGATTGTGCATTTACAACCATATTCTCAACAAGCTGCAACTGTTTTTTCGTCGTGTCTGGAATTTCAGCTACTTGTTCATTAATAGCTGACATCATCATCGACATTGCAAAAAGCTGCTGACTTACAGAATCATGCAGCTCCCTCGCCAATCGATGCCTTTCTTGGGAAATCGCTTCTTGTCTCATCTCTTCATTCCAATGAGCTCGTTCATTCGTTACTTTTTGAAATAGCCCAGCTTGCTCCTCTAATCGACGAGCAAGGCCGATTACTTTTCGTTCCACTTCATGAAATTCATCATCCGCAGTAAACGAAACATCACTCGGAAAATTCCCTCGCTCTACTTCAAATAGAAAAGTATTTAATCCTTGTATACGCTGCTCTATATAATAACCGATTGCATACCCTACAATTCCTCCGATAAGAAGACTGGTACTCATAATAAACAAGCCAATTGGAACAGAAGCAATGGATTCTTTCCATAGTAAATCATAAACTTGTTGTTCGCTTTTCCATACATATACAATTGTACAAATAAGTGCGATACTCACAGAGGACAACATAGAATAACGAATATACATCCACGAAATATTCTTTTGTTTTTTCATTATACTTTCCTCACTTCCGTATCGCCTACGACAAGCGAAGAAATAATTTTTATACGGCGAGGAGCTTCTTTATACTGTTCCGTTCTAAACGTAACATTACGGTTAAATCCTGTTTCTTCGTGTCCCGGCAAGAGCACTCGCCCAACAATAACAGAATGATTTAAAGACAGTTCGATATCATATGGCACATATAAACGAATATTACCAACGACTCCCCGAATAACAATTACCGTTTCTCCCTCTGGAATCATCGCAGTTGTTAAATCAATCTCGACATCACAAGCACCATATTGGACGTTAATATCCTCAAGTTCATAAATATGATCCATCATTCGTACATTACCTACGAACATATTTTTTATATACGGTTCTGTACGATATATTTGTTTTTCTTCATCTATATATCCCTTTTCTTTAATTTCAACTTTCATTGCTTTTTGCTGGTGCCCTTGTTGAATAAGTTGATAACCAATTAAAGCTAAACAAGCAAATACAACAAGTACGAATGCTGCTGATGAAAATAAGAAGAATAAGAATACAATACCACCGACAAATAAAAATACATTCCCTCTTACATAACGGTTTTTCTTTCGGTAATGCCTTCCAAACATAATCATAATAAATGCAAATATTAGACCACCTGGTTCAAAATGTCCAAGTATCATATCAAGAAAAAGACCGAATCCAAATATGATGAGGAGCATCCCCATTAATTGTGTTTTTGAAAAGTGCTTCTTCATTTCAGCTCCCCTCCCTCTTTGTCACATATACATAGAAGAAAAGGCATTGCTTTCCAACACCTTTTCTTCTATCACTATATCATAAGCCTATTTTATTATATACTACAATTATTTTGTTAACTCTTTCGTTAATGATACTTCATTTTTCTCTTTCATTTCACGCTCTAGTTTTGCAATTTTCATATCAAATGTATCACGCTCATGCTCTTCATTTATACGAAGCTCTATGTCACGAATGTGATCTTCAATTTCTTCGAATCGTAAGAACGGATTATTTTCATCCATTTTATGAATGGCAGTATTCATACGGCGATTTGCATGCGCCATATTTTCACGTGCCATTAATTCCATACGCTTTGCGTTCATTTCTTTTAATTTGTTTTTCATTTCTGAAAGACGACGCTCTAACTCATCAATTTGCTCTACAACACCAGCATACATTTCTTCTAAGCGAGTTACTTGCCCTTCATAATACGCTACTTCTTCTAATGCACGTTCATGTAGTTGTAATTCGCCTGCTTCTTGTGCGATGATAGCTTGCTTTGATCTTTTATTAACAAAATAACGTGCTTGCTCAAGCTCACGAGCAAAGTTAGATTTTAATGTTTTATGACGCTGAATTAATTTCTCAATTTTTGTTATTTCACGCTCACTGTCGCGTAAATATTGGTTTAACATAGCAATTGGATTTTTTCTTTCTTTCTCATCTAACACATTATGAAAATCAGCTAAAATTGCATCGCGCACACGTCCGAATAAAGATTGTTTCATTATAATCTTCCTCTCTTCTACTTTATAATTTGATTTGATTTATTCTATATTAGCTTTTCATTAACTTGTTCCACTCATCTTCAAAGTTGCTATATGGTTTAGAACTTTCTGGAGCAGAATCAACAACTACATTTTTTTCTTTTTTCCACTCACGGTAACCGTAGTATAAAACTACTAATGCTGCGATACCGATTAATGCTGGGGAATGAGAAAGTGCAATGGACAAACCGATTAAACCAACAATACCCCAAGCTAACTTTCCAAAGAATGATTTAGCTCGCACAAATGATTTATAGCTCCAGTACACAACTCCTGCTCCAATGGCGAATCCTACAATACCAGCAAGACTACCAAGAGCAATTAAAGCCAAAATACCGGCTGCGATAAACGCTAGAAATTGTTTCATCTTGTGCTTGCCTCCCTTCGATTTGATACTCTTATCTTAACTATTTTTTCTTTTTTCCATAACGAGCTTAAGAACCGTTTTTAACTCAGACTTAAGGCTGAGTTAAATTCAGCCTTTTGTAAAACATAAGGTAGGATAGGATAATTCCCTCTTTTACCATACAAAAAAAGCCGTACAGAGAATATTCTCTGTACGGCTTCTGTTGCTACGAATAAAATTCATATTTAATTATGCTGTTTTATGATACTCTTTTTTTTCCGCCACTTTAGAAAATCTCGGGAAACCAATTAATATAGAAATGATTCCACATACTCCAACTAAGATCGGATAAAATGCATATGGTAACAATTCAACCGGAGATAACGCAGCAAATCCTGCCGCAGTTAACATTTGAGCACCATATGGGATTAACCCTTGCACACAACATGAGAAAAGATCTAATACACTCGCTGATTTACGTGGATCAATTTCATATTGATCCGCAATGTTCTTCGCAAGAGGACCAGTAAAAATAATCGAAATCGTATTATTCGCTGTACACATATTCGTCATACTCACTAAACCAGCAATACCGAACTCTGCTCCTTTTTTCGAACGAATGTTACGTGTTAAAAGATTCATTAAATATTGAATACCACCATTATATTGGATCAGTTCAACCATACCACCGATTAATATAGCAAGTAGTACTAGCTCCATCATACCGCCCATTCCAGTCGTTACACTTTTAAAGAAACTCTCTAACGTATAACTTCCATCTATAAGACCGATAACACCAGATAGTACCGTTCCACCAGTTAACACAATAAGTACATTCCAACCAAGTAGTGCTGTAATAAGTACTCCTGCATACGGTAAAATCTTTATCCAGTCAAAACTATGAGCTTTAACTTGTGTATCACTTCCTAAAGTAATGATTACTAATAGTACAATTGTAATAATAGCGGCTGGTAATACAATTAAAAAGTTCGTTTTAAACTTATCTTTCATTTCTGTTCCTTGTGAACGAACAGCAGCGATTGTTGTATCTGAAATAAATGATAAATTATCACCAAACATCGCTCCGCCCACAACAGTAGCCATCGCAAGTGCAATTGAGATATCAGTTTGCCCACTAATCCCTACAGCAATTGGTGCTAGTGCTGCAATTGTTCCCATTGAAGTTCCCATCGCTAATGAAATAAATGCCCCTATAACAAAAATTCCAGCAACGATAAATCCTGGTGGCAAAATAGATAACGCTAAATTAACAGTTGAATCAACTCCACCCATTCCTTTTGCCGTTTCAGAAAACGCCCCTGCAAGTACAAAAATTAATACCATAATCATAATATCCGGATTTCCTGCACCTTTAGCAAATCGTTCTACTTTCACATTAAAGCTTTCTTTACGATTCATCACTAAAGCAATTCCTACAGCAATTGAAATTGCTACAAGTATCGGCAATTTATAGAAATCACCTGTAATAATTCCAGAACCAATAAATAGCGCCAAAAATATTCCAAGTGGTAATAACGCTAAACCATTTCCTCTCGTTTCTTTCAAAGTATCATCTCTCCCTAGTTTTCAACCTTTTCTAATGAACAACAAAAGACCTCTTCCAATGAGAAGAGGTCTTATACATCTATAAGAAACACTCTTCTCATCTTTCAAGCACATGCTTGCTGGATTTGGCACAGCACTCTGAAATCGAGTCCGCTGCCGAGGCATCGTAGGGCCAGTCCCTCCGCCTCTCTTTATAAGAAGGTTTCATATTTATTTTTTAATAATAATTTCTTCCCTAACTTTACTCGCTTACAAAACAAAAGTCAATTATTTTTTGTATAGATTTTTTTGGTAATTATACAAAAATATGAATAAACCAATCATTTTAACTTTTCAATTTCTTTATCCAATATTGAGATCCAATAAAATTCACTATTGTTTATTGCTGCCATTATCCATTTCGTTGTTCGCCAGGCTAATTCATATTCTTCCTTAGTAACATCACCTATACTATAAGCATCCTCTAACTCATCTTCATCCAATACATAAATCTCACCGCTCGGTAACAATACTACATCTAAGTATAAATCATCAAAATACGGCAAACCACGATCGTCAATTTTAAATTCTTTCGTCACATCGATATAATATTGCACTAATTTTTGCTGATCATCTAACATAGCTGTAATTGCAAAGTTTTTGCCGTTTATAAAATATTGCATCCATGTATACCCATCACCTGCAATGCAAAGCTTTTTACCATTATATTCTTTATGACTAGGTTCTCTCACTTTTTTTATGTCCAGTATTCCTAACATTCCATCCTCTACTTGCTTAACCCTATAATCCTTATCTGTTAGTCGCTTCCACGAAGAACCGTCACCATATTTACGTTTCATTACGTCCGCTCCTCTTCTATATATAGAAAAGCCCCCACATATTATGTGAGAGCTTGTTCATATTATAATTAAGCTGCTTGACCCTTTTCAGATATCTCTTTTAAATAGGCTTGTCCTTTTTCAGCGTCATATTGACCTTCCCACTTAGACATAACTACAGCCGCTAAAGAGTTACCTACAACGTTAACTGCTGTACGAGCCATATCTAGAATACGGTCAATACCAGCAATGAATGCTAAACCTTCTGCTGGAATACCTACTGTACCAAGTGTCGCTAATAATACAACGAATGATACGCCCGGTACACCCGCGATACCTTTTGATGTAACCATTAATACAAGTAATAACGTAATTTGTTGTGTAATGGATAATTCAATACCGTACATTTGCGCTAAGAAAATTGCCGCAATTGCTTGATATAAAGTTGATCCATCTAAGTTAAATGAATAACCTGTTGGAATAACGAAAGATGTAATTGCTTTCGGACAACCGAATTTCTCCATTTTCTCCATGATTTTTGGTAAAACCGTTTCTGAACTTGCTGTAGAATACGCTAAGATCAGCTCGTCTTTTAAAATCTTAAAGAATTGGAAAATGTTTATTCCAAAGATTTTCGCTGTAAGTCCTAATACGACCACAACGAAGAATATCATTGCCCCATATACTACAATGAGTAATTTCCCTAATGGAATTAATGAAGCTAATCCGAATGTAGAAACTGTAACACCAATTAATGCGAATACACCAAATGGTGCAAACTTCATAACTTGGTTCGTTACATAAAACATTGCATCTGCTACACCTTGGAAAAATTGTAGAACTGGTTTGCCACGCTCACCAATTGCTGCTACACCTAAACCAAATAATACTGAGAAGAAGATAATAGCAAGCATATCACCTTCAGCTAATGATTTCATAATGTTCGTCGGAACAATATTTACAAACGTATCCGCAAACGAATGACTTTGTACTTGCTCTGTCGTATGTGTATATTTAGAAATATCTGTTTTTGTTAACTTATCCATATCAACGCCTTTTCCAGGTTGGAAAATGTTTGCTATTAATAGACCAACAATAATTGCAAGTGTTGTAATAATTTCAAAGTAAATAATTGTTTTTCCGCCTAGTCGACCTAACTTTTTAACATCGCCAACACCAGCAACCCCAACAACAATACTCGCTACAACAATCGGTACAACAATCATCTTAATTAATCGGATGAAAATATCACCAATTGGTTGTAAGTACTTCACCACTTCCGGATTGCCAAAGAAAATCGCCCCAACTGCAATACCAAGCGCAAGTCCTATTAAAATTTGCCATGCAAGTCCTATTCTTTTCATACTTGTGGTAACCCCCTCTTCGATGTGTCACTCTATCTCTCGTTCTATCTCTATAAAACATGAAATTAAGAGTATTACATATTATTCGACAATTCACTACATTTTGTCCCTGTTAAAAATCATAAATCAAAATTTAAAATCTGACAACAAAATAAGTTTGCCCGCACGCAAATAATTTTCTTGACAAAAATAAACCTCATGTCAGAAAACCTCACATGAAATCGATTCCTCACTAGTGATTGATAGGTTTTTAAAGTACTGTTTCATTATGAAAAACTCCATCATTTTCCATGATTTTTTAAAAAAAATATAGAAATTGATACTTTTTCTATACATTTAAGAATTTTAACTTTATGACAAACGCTACAAAAAGATACTAAATTCCGACAAAACTTAGCAAAATTATAAAATTTTCTTTACATTATGATTACAACGATAGACACTCTTCTTCTTATGATATATAACTTTCATAGGGAAAGGAGCTAGACAACAATGAAAAAGAAATTTGCAGCGCTTAGTGTTTTAGCAGCGGGAACGATTTTTGCTTCCCCGTTACTTTCACCCGTGTACGCTGAAACAAATCAAGATAAATTAACTGACATTCAATCCGAATTAGAAGGCAAACAAAATGACTTACAAAATAAATCAGCTGAGAAAGAGCAAATAGAAAAAGAAATCCAAGAATTACAAAAGAAAATCGACGAATTAACTACTTCTATTAATAAAAACGAAGCTGAATTGAACGATACAAAAAAGGAAATTAGCAACACACAGCAAGTTATTACCGAAAAAAAGAAACATATAGAGCAATTACAAACGAATATAGATACACGACAGGAAGTTATTAAACAAAGACTACAATCTATGCAAGAAAAGCCTCGTACGAGTATCATTACAGAAGTACTAACAAGTTCTGCAAACATTGCCGATCTTGTTGATAATATGTATTCAGTAAGTTTGATTTTAAATAACGATACAGATATTGTGAAAAAGCAAACAAGCGATCAAAATGCTGTGACGACAGAAAAAGAGGCTGTTGAGAAAAAAGAGCAACAACTGAAAGCATCTGAGCAAAAATTAGAACAAAAACAGCAAGAATTACAAAGTAACCAACAACAGCAACAAACTTTTATTAACGATCTACATACGAAAGTAGCAAAAGTAGATTCAGAGATTGAAGGGTTAGAAGAATCAAAAGGCATTTTAGAAAACCAGCGTCAAGCTGTTCAAAAAGCAATTGAAGAAGAAAAACGTGCAGAAGAAGCGCGTAAAGCTGAAGAGGCACGTAAAGCTGAGGAAGCAAAAAAACAGCTCGCCGCTTCTACTAAAGAAAGCACACAATCCGCACCAACACCGCAAGATACGAACAAAGGTGGATTTATTAAACCAGCCGCTGGATCGAAAACTTCAGGATTTGGTACACGTTCTTTAGATAACCATAAAGGAATCGATATCGCAGCTTCAGGAACAGTGCCTATCGTAGCTGCTGCAGATGGCGTCGTTATCCGTTCAGAATTATCATCTAGTTACGGAAACGTTGTATACTTATCTCACCGTATAAACGGAAAAACATATACGACAGTATATGCTCATATGAGTAGCCGTTCTGTATCAAATGGACAAACTGTAAAACAAGGCACTCAACTTGGATTTATGGGGAACACTGGCCAATCATACGGACAACATTTACACTTCGAACTTCACCTTGGGGAATGGAATGTCGGCAAGACAAACGCAGTTGATCCATCTCCTTATATCGGATTATAAAAAACTCGGTGCATACCGAGTTTTTTTACTATCATTTCACACTTTGTAGGCATTTCACATAGACTACAACTAAATGCCTATATGTTGCGGGGTGATTAATATGAATACACAATTACAACAAGAAATAGAAGAAGCTAGAGAAACATACATTGGTCGGTTATTTACATTCGGCGGCTCAGCGCTATTTTTAATTGGATCATTTATCGCCGTTGTCACAGCTTATAAAGCATATAATCGTTTATTAAATACATCTACAACATAATAAAAAGACGGAGATTTCTCCGTCTTTTTATTATGCAAACATTTTAAATACGCCTATCGCATTTAAAAATACTATAATTACAGTTACCGGAATAACATAACGAAGCAAGAAGAACCAAATATTAAACAATGTTTTCCCTTTCGTTTCCGTAACTTCTAATTCTTTCATTAATAACTCTTTACTCATTTTATTTGGTACAAATAGCGAAATGGCTAGTACTCCGAGTGGCAGTAATACATTACTTACCGAAAAATCGACGAAATCAAAGAATGTCTTACCAAATATTTTCACATCACTCATAATTCCAAACGATAACGCTGATGGAATTCCAACTGCAAAAATAAGAATACCAATTAATAACGAAGCTGATGGACGCTTCTTCTCATTATCTTTCGCAACAGATGCTACTACAATTTCAAGCATTGAAATCGCAGATGTTAAAGTCGCAAAGAAGAATAAAACTAAAAACATAATGAAGAAAAATTGTCCAAATGGAATTTTTGCAAAGACAGCAGGAAGAACGATAAACAGTAGTCCTGGTCCTTCTGTCGGTTTAACTCCTAATGCGAAAATCGCTGGGAAAATCGCTAACCCTGCAAGTACTGTAATAAATACAGTTAAACTTACAATAGATGTTGCTGATTTAGCTAAATGCTCTTCTTTCTTTAAATACGAACTATACGTTACCATTACCGAGGCACCTACCGTTAGCGAGAAGAAAGATTGTCCCATCGCATATAAAATCGTATCTGCTGTAAGTTTTGAAAAGTCTGGTTTTAAGAAGAACTCTACCCCAGCCATAGCACCATCAAGTGTTAACGCACGAATAATGATAGCAATAAATAAAATGAATAATAGCGGCATCATGTACTTACTTGCTTTTTCTATACCTTTTTCTACACCTTTACTAACAACAAAAATGGTACAAAGCATAAAGATGAATTGTGCCCCAATCGCACTTACTGGATTTGAAATTGTTTCACCAAACAATTTCCCATAATCGACTACTCCGTTCCAGAAACTACCTGTAACACTATAATATAAATAAAGTAAAATCCATCCACCTACAACACTATAAAAAGATAGTACGCTAAAACAAGTAACAACCCCCATACGACCAATCCAAGGATATAACTTGCTATTCGGTACTAATACTTTATAAGCTGTAACTGCCTCTTTTTGGGTACTACGGCCAATAACAAATTCGGCTAAAAGTAGAGGCATACCAATAAATAAAGTTAATAGTAAGAATACAAGGAAGAATGCGCCTCCCCCTCCATTACCTGCAACATATGGAAACTTCCATATTGCACCAAGACCTACTGCGGCTCCGGCTGCTGCGAGTACAAAGCCAATTTTCGACGTCCATTGCTGTGTTTCTTTCATCATAAATTCCCCTTTTCTGAATATTTAAACTTTTGTTAATTATACACTTTCATTTCATACTCGCACACCTCCTTCAGAAAATAAAAAAGTCCCCTACACGCAAATATGCATGTAGAGGACGATATATGTAATATAAATACCGTGGTACCACCTCAATTGGATCAATAAATCCCACTTGTTCAAGTACAGGAAAAATTCCGATACTCTATCCTTTTAACGGCGGAACCCGGGTTGCCTACTGCAATGTTCAGCATACCTCTCGCAAGCCCATTCTGTATATTTTATCGTACCGGGCTCACACCTTACCCCAGCTCTCTGAACGCCTCAAATATACGTACTCTTCTTGCTCATCGATTTCATCTATTGAAGTTACTAGTGATTATAAATTATATTTTTATATTTGTAAAGCACAATTCATTCACTATCCTACATGAAGTTCCCTCTCTAATTCTTGTAAAAAAATTTCTCTTTTTTGTTCATTTTGAACATATATCGACTTTAATACTTCTTGCAATAATATATTTTTCTGCCTTTTCTCTACTTGTAATTCTTTCACTTTTATTCTAACTTCATATAAAAAATCAAGATATGATTCATAGTTCTCATCATATTTATTTGCAATATCATCACGAATTTTTTTTGCAAGTTTCGGACTAGCCCCTCCAGTAGAAACAGCTACATTAAGCAATCCGCGATGAATTGCCGCCGGGAAATGAACATTTCCACTTTCCGGATTCGTAATAACATTTACCAATTGATTTGCCGAGGCATCTTCAGCAATTTGTTCATTTAGTACCGAATCGCTAGTCGCTGCAACTACTAAAAAAACATCGTCGATATCACTTTTCTCATACTCCCTTTGATACCAACGAATTTGCTTTTCTTCTACAAGTTTTACTAAATTCGCATCTAATTCTGTACTTATCACAATTATATCCGCACCTTGTTTTAGTAAGGGAACAATTTTAAACCCTGCTACTTTCCCTCCACCAATGACAACCACACGTTTCTTATCAACTCGCACTGTAAGTGGATACATATTGTTCTCCCTCCAATATTCCCTCTGTTTTCTGAATTAACATCTCTCGAAACGCTTCATTCTTCCCTAAATATGGACTTATTTTTATCTCTTCCAACTCATATTGACGCACTTCTTTCTCAACATGTTTCATAAGTAAGCCTGTAAACAATAAATAAGGTAGTACAACAATGCTCTTTTCTTTTCGTTCTACAACTTCCCTCAACTTCTTCTCAAACTTTGGCTCCGCAGCTGCTAAATAACAAATTTCCACCTCTTTAATGTTCTCTTCTTTTTGAAATAAAGAAGAGATCCACTTCATGTCTTGTAAAGTTTCCGGATCACTGCTCCCTCTTGCAACGAGCAAAAGTGTTACTTCTTCTTCATAGTCTTTAATGCCACTTCCGTTATATACCGCTTTTACAAGCACTTCTGATACACCAAATGGATTACCATACACTATTTTGATATCCGGATATTCCTCGTTTAACTTTCGTAATTCAAACGGAATATCTTTCTTTACATGTCCTGCCGCTAATAAAAAAACAGGAATAGCGACAATCTCTGTAGCACCACGCTTCACACATGTACGAAATCCTTCTTCAATAGAAGGACTCGCTAGCTCTAAAAAACAAACTTCTTGAATATTTGCCTCTACACGGTTCATACATGACGTAATAAATGCAACCGCTTCTTCTTTTGCTGCTTTCAAACGGCTTCCATGACATATATACAAGACAGCCTTCATTTTACAATACTCCGCTTACTGGATATGCATTTTCCACTTGTTTCTCAAACCAATGTATCTTTTCTCTAAAACGGACAACTTCTCCAATAATAATCATACTTGGATTTTGAATTTTTTCTTTTTTAGCAACATCTATAATTGTTCCTAACGTCCCTGTAACAGTACGCTGCATAGATGTCGTCCCCCACTCAATGATAGCTGCAGGTGTACTTTGATCTTTTCCATGTTTTATAAGTTGTTCACATATATAAGGTAAATTACTAACCCCCATATAGACCGCTAATGTATCCACACCTTTCGCTAAACTTTCCCACTTCACTTCCTCTTCAGCATCTTCTTTCCGATGCCCTGTCACAATAGCGAAACTTGCACTTGCATCGCGGTGCGTTACTGGAATTCCAGCGTAAGCAGGAGCAGCTATACCAGCTGAAATACCAGGAATAATTTCAAATGGGATACTTTGCTTCGCTAACGCTTCAGCTTCTTCTCCACCTCTTCCAAATACAAATGGATCTCCGCCCTTAAGCCTCGTTACAACTTTTCCTTTTTTCGCATATTTAATAAGAAATGTGTTAATTGTCTCTTGCTTCATCGTGTGATAATTTGGGAGCTTCCCGCAATAAATTAAATCTGCTTCAGGCTTTGCATAAGAAAGCAATTCTTTATTTACGAGACGATCGTACAAAATAACATCCGCCTTCTCGATGCATCTCAACCCTTTAACAGTAATTAAATCCGGATCACCAGGACCCGCCCCAACGATATAAACCTTCCCCATCATCTCTCCTCATTTCTACTATAAAATGAAACTTCCACTCTTCATCACGAATGGAAGTTACTATTATTTCGTATTACATGTTCTCTACTCATGAATAACAAATGCCGCCCCTTTTCGAATCTTCTTTTTTTCAAACAAAGAAATCTCTTTCACTTCTGGTAACGGTAAAAAATGTTTTTCAAGTTCTATCTCCGCAAGCTTAAATGCTTGTTCTTCACTTTGAGCAACAACGACTATTGGAACAACACTATTCGCTAATACAGCTTCAAATCGGTATAAATCCATATTGTCCCTCCTAAGACGCTATTACTTCTTCTAATACACGATTTAGTACAATTTGTAATTCTTCCACTCCAACACGTCCTACGAAATCATAAAACGTTTCGGCTAGTAGTTTATTCTTTTGGAAATAATTCAAAAATGATACGAGAACATCAGGCAAATCTTCTCCATCTATTTTCCCTTTTAACTTTTCGTTATATGCTCCTCCGTCTAATAGCGTTCCACCCACATATATTTCAAACGCCTCAACGATTCCCTTTTCCTTCGTTTTCAGTTTTATCCCTTGCAAACCAATATCAGCAATTTGACGTTGACCACATGAGTTCGGGCATCCTACCATATGAATTCGAACTGGAACATCGAGTGCAATTTGTGTATCTAAGTACTCTGCGATTTTGCGTAATCTTTCTTTCGTTTCTACTAACGCAAGATTGCAATACTCAATACCAGTACATGAAACCGCATGACCGATAAACGATTTCGGATTTGCTGAAATTGCTTCAAACAACGGTTCACTTAATAATCCTGCAACATTTTCTGGCGGAACATTCGGAATAATGAAGTTTTGTGAGTTACAAGTACGAATTTGCCCGTTTCCATATTGCTTTGCAATTCTAGCAATCTCAAACATTTCTTCTGCATGTAAACGCCCTACCGGTACATTAAAACCGACATATTTTAACCCTTCTTGTTTTTGATCTTGGACGCCATAAAAGTATCCTGCATTCCATCCTTTGAGTGCACTTTCCCCTTTACTTTGCAATGGCCCTGTATACTCTATTAGTTTCTCTTTAAATTTCTCCGCACCCCAGTCAGCAACAAGAAATTTCAAACGTGCTAAATGACGCTTTTCACGATATCCAAAATCACGGAATATAGTAGCAATTGCAATTGCTATCCCCTTTACTTCTTCTGGTAAAACGAATATATCTAATTCTTCCGCTAAGTATGGACGAGCTGATAATCCTCCGCCTATTTTTATATGAAACCCAACCTTTTTCTCACCATTTATTTCTTTCGTAGCAGGTGTAAACGCCACACAGTTAATCTCTGCATTTGCTGAATTATAAATGTTAGAACTAATAGACATTTTGAATTTACGTGGTAGATTAGAAAACTCTTCATTATGTTGGAAGTAATCGTATATTTCTTTAACAATCGATGTTGTATCAAATAGTTCATTTCCATCAATTCCAGCAAGTGGATTTCCTGTAATATTACGCGTAATATCACCGCATGCCCCTGCTGAAGATAAACCAACTCTAGCTAACCTCTTAAAAATATCCGGAATTTGCCCAATTTCTAACCAATGAAACTGAATCGCCTGTCTTGTCGTAATATCTAACACATCACGCCCATAATCTTTAGCAATGGAAGCCAGCACCTCTGCCTGCGCATTTGTAATAATTCCAGAAGGAATGTTGACACGCATCATAAAATAGCCCGCTTCTTTTGGTCTTTGCAAATACAATCCCGCCCATTTAAAAGCGTCCCACTCTTCTTTCGGAATAGATTCAAATCCATTCTCCGCATAGTAAGGAATATCATTAAAGATTTCTAATCCGTCTTTCTCTAATTTCTTTTTCTCTGTTTGATTTAATTTTTCATTATTAGCCCACACTTTTTCATAACTCATCTTTTATCCCCCTATATGAAACTACGCTCTTGTAAGTACTTCACAATTTGTTCTGCACATTCTTCAATAGAATACTTGTGCGTTTCTACAATTAATTCTGCTTGTTTTGGTTCCTCATACGGCGAATCGATACCTGTAAACTCTTTAATATCACCTTTTCTCGCCTTTTTATAAAGTCCTTTCGGATCGCGTTTCTCACACTCTTCAATTGGACATTTTACAAACACTTCTATAAACTCATCCGCTATCAAAAGGTCTCTAACTTGTTTTCGGTCTACTCGAAATGGTGAAATAAACGCTGTAAGGACAACAGTTCCTTGATCTACAAATAGCTTCGCCACTTCACCAATACGTCTTATATTTTCCATACGATCACTTTCAGAAAAACCTAAATCTTTATTTAAACCTTGGCGAATATTATCCCCATCTAGTACATAATTTCCGATATTCTTTTCAAACAGTTTACGAGCAACCGCATTCGCTACTGTAGATTTACCCGAAGCTGATAAACCAGTAAACCAAACTACAAAACTGTGATGCCCATTCTTCACTCTTCTCTCATCTTTTGAAACAGAAGCTGTATGCCAAGTAATATTCGTATCCATCTCATTCTCTCCCTATTCTGTTACTACTTCTTTTTTCAGACCTTTAATTAGCACTTCCACTACTTCTTTACGACTAAATGTACTTGGCGGAATCTCACCATTCCTTAACATTTCTCGTACTTTCGTACCTGATAAGATGACACGGTCTTCTTTTCCATGCGGACACGTTTTCGTTGAAGCCATCGCTTCACATTTCGTGCAGTAAAAACTATGTTCAAAAAATAGCGGCGTAATTCCTAACTCTTCTACTGTAAAGTTCGTAAAAATTTCTTGTGCTTCATAAGTCCCATAATAATCTCCTACTCCTGCATGATCGCGCCCTACAATAAAGTGGGTACAACCAAAGTTCTTTCTTACTAGTGCATGAAATATCGCTTCCCTTGGTCCTGCGTAACGCATCGCTGCAGGAAATACACCTAAAAAGACACGATTTTTCGGATAATAGTTTTGGAGCAATACTTCGTAGCTTTCCATCCTTACATCAGCAGGAATATCATCTGACTTTGTTTCCCCAACGAGCGGATTTAAAAAGAGACCATCTACAATTTCAAGAGCAGACTTTTGAATATATTCATGGGCACGATGTACCGGGTTTCTCGTTTGAAATCCGACTACTGTTTTCCAACCACGTTTTTTAAATTCTTCTCTCGTTTCAATTGGATCTAAATGATAAGAAGGAAACGGATTATTTCCAAAGCGTTTTGTAAGAATAATAGCTCCTCCAACGTAAACGTTTGGTCGTTCATATAATTTTTTTACTCCTGGATGAGCCTCATCCGTAGTTTTATACACAAGTAACGCTTCTTTTTCCTTATCAGGCACAAAAATATCTTCTATTTGAATAACACCATATACATTTCCAGCGTTGACAAGTTTTACTTCTTCTCCGGCTTTCAGACTTTTTGCCACTTCTTCTGTTACCGGTAGTGTAATCGGTATACTCCATACGCTACCATTTGCTAAACGAAGCGTTTCTACTACTGAATCATAATCTCTCTTCCCTAAAAATCCTGTAAGAGGGCTATATCCTCCTGTCGCCAAAAGTTCTAAATCACTAAGTGCAATTTTGTCTATCTCGATTTCCTTTACAATGTTCGATATGTCATATGTTTCATCAATGCGGTTTACTAATTCATTTGTTGTACTCATCTTCTTATATCCCTTCTTAGCTTTATTTCAAAATCTATCTCATTGAAAGTGGAGGCCACATTCCGTCTTCATTTTCCCAGCCCATCTTCCATCTCTTGAGTCGCCACCATCACCTACAGGTAATGTACATTTCTCACACCCAATACTTGGATATCCAACATCATGTAATGGATTATATGGCAAACTATGTTTGTATACATATCGCCACACTTCTTTCCACGTCCAATGAATAAGTGGACAAACTTTAATAGATTGAAAGCGATGATCTTGATTTATAAACTTTGTATGCTTACGCGTTTCTGATTGTTCCCTTCTTAAGCCCGATATCCACGCTTTTTCCGCTGCTAATGATTTTTCTAACGGTAAAATTTTTCTAATCTTACAACAAAGATTCGGATTACTTTCCCATAACTTCTCACCATGCAACTTCGCTTGTTCATCAAGTGTAAGTTCCGGCTGTTTTTCCATAATATTTAATGAAGGAAATCGTTCTCGCACTTTTTGAATTAATTCATACGTTTCTTGAAAATGAACATTTGTATCCAAAAATACAACTTTAGCAGATGGATTTACTTGGTTTATAAGGTGCAGTAATACCATACCTTCTACTCCAAAGCTACATGCGTATACAATCTCATCCTTATACTCTTTATAAGCCCAACTTAATACTGACAGAGCGCCTTTCGTTTCATCTTCTTCAGAAAATGAAACACTATTTTCTTTCCACGTTTCGTACGTCAACATATTTTTTCCCCCTGTAAAAGCAAAAAGACGGCTTTAACCTATTAAAAATAGATTAAAACCGCCTCTAGTTTTTCTAGTCAGCGCTTTTTACTTTAAACGTACTTTTTCACTTTTTTCTAATTGAATCACTTTTCCATCTTGCACAACAATTGTAATTGAGCCATATTTCATATCAGCAAGCATCGCTTGAATTTTCTCAGATACTTCATCAAAATGTTCCCGTACACTCACGCGAACAGCCCCCCTTTTTATTCATAAAAAAAATCTTTCCCATTTCGAAAAGACTGTTCGGTAATATATTTTACCTTATCTTTCAAAATGGACTCCATTTTGCTGGATTTAGCACCTTGCTTTCTATAAGCAGGTTGCCGAGCTTCGTAGGGCCAGTTCCCTCAGCTTCTCTTGATAAGCTTTGTATTTGTATTTTATCACAATTCTGATTTTTTTCAATCCTAGTTTTCCGATATATTTAATTATTTTTATTTTTTTAAAAGGAGTTGCCTTTACTAGACAACTCCTTCTTTCTCATTCACACCAGCTCTTTAATACGTATGCGATCGTTCCCAATGATATTTTCATATGTTTCACGTTCTACGACAATTTGTGACGTCCCGCCTTTTGCAAAGACGACAGCTGGTCTACGAATACGATTATAATTATTCGCCATCGAGTACCCATATGCCCCCGTACAAGAAATTGCTAGTAAATCAGAAGAAGCAACTTGCGGTAAGTTAATATCCCAAATCAGCATATCTCCACTTTCACAGCATTTCCCAGCAATCGAAACGAGTTCTTCATTTTCATCATTCCCTCGATTCGCCAACATCGCCTCATAACGGGCTCCATATAGAGCCGGTCTTAAATTATCTGTCATCCCACCATCGACTGAAACATATTTCCGAATACCAGGAATCTCTTTCACCGATCCGACTGTATAAATTGTTGTTCCAGCATCACCTACGATACTACGGCCTGGTTCAATCCATATTTCTGGAAGCGGGTATTCACATACTGTAAACTGCTCTCTTATCGTACTTGTTACAGCCTCCACATACGTTTCAAGTGTTAACGGTGTATCAGACTCCGTATAACGTATACCGAAACCTCCGCCTACATTCAATACTTTCACTACATAGTTTGTTCGCTCTCTCATTTCTTCTAAAAATTGACGTAGTACTTCAATTGCTCGAACAAAACCAGCCGTTTCGAATATTTGTGATCCGATGTGCGAGTGAATTCCTAGCACATTATAATTTGATTTTTGCAAAGCTAGCTCAATTGCTTGCATCGCTTGACCATTTGAAACACCAAATCCAAATTTCGAATCCTCTTGACCTGTTGTTATATATTCGTGTGTATGTGCCTCTACTCCTGGCGTTACACGGATTAATATGTTCACAAACTTTCCATGTTGCACTGCTAAATCATGTAAGATTTCTAATTCCAAGAAATTATCTACGACAAAACAACCTATATTCGCCTGAAGAGCCATCACGATCTCTTCTTCTGTTTTATTATTGCCGTGAAAATGAATGCGCGATGCTGGAAATCCTGCTTGAAGCGCAGTATATAATTCCCCTCCTGAAACAACATCTAATGACATATTCTCTTCACGAGCTACTCGGCACATCTCCATGCACAAGAACGCCTTGCTTGCATATGCTACTTGATAAGAGAAACCACTTTCTTTAAAAGCACGATGAAACGCGCGGCACTTTCCTCGAATAGACTCTTCATCGTATACATAAAGTGGTGTTCCGTATTGTTTTGCTAGCTGCGTCGTATCGCACCCACCAATTTCTAAGTGTCCTTGCCCATTGATTCGGCTTGTGCCGTGTAAATACATTTGAATTCCTCCCTTATTTCCTCTAAAACTCATAACCCCAATCTTCTATTCATTGCAGCACGCTTTTAGATAGACAAAAAACGCGCGGAACAATGTTCACACGCGTTTCTTATTAGGAAAAATATATATTGAAAAAATAAACGAGTTGTTATCTCCTCAAAATAAGAAACCGCATCAACATCTCCAAATAGCTCTCCATAAAATAAATCTTATGACAGTACTACATTTATTCAATGTAGTCCCAATATATGAATAAGGTGGTTATTCTTATATTTCGGCAATAGTCCCTTTCAACCTATGATCACAGATTCCATTAAATCTCCCATAGCTTACTCTTTCCTATCGCGGCCTCTACCTTTGAGAGTAGATGAGGTAAGTCTATTTAATTTTCAAACATCTAATTGTTGCTATTAACAATACCAAAGGACCATTTTATTTGTCAAACAATTTTTTAAATTGTTTTTTTACAGTTTAATTTCGTATCATTTGGTAAGCGCTTTACCACTATATTTGTCACTTCCCATTCGCCTTCTTCGTTATTAAAAGTAATTGTTACCTTCTCAAATGGTGGAGCAATTTTCCCAGCAACACGTTCATACTTCGTTACTTCAATACTCGCTTGAAATAAATATGTACCACTATACACTTTTTTTAAACTAATAATTTTAGGACATTGATAAGGCTTCAAGCTCCCATATTGTTTTTCAATTGCCTTATTTATTTTTGGAAATAAAACAGAATAAAGTGCATCTTCCATAAGGGATGCATCATATTGCGCTACTGACATACTCGGTGAGGAAAAAAGTATAACACTACTGCATACTATAAAATATAATAATTTTCGCATTATAACCTCCGTTTTATTACTCGATTCTTTCTGCGCACGATAATTATCATACATAGAAACTCCGTTTTATTGTCTCCCACTGCCCTTTTTCTACTCAATTATTATAAAAAAGCCCACAACTCTCTTTTATTTTCGTATAATGATACTCATAGTATAATAAACATAATAACAAAGGACTGTTCGTATATATAAAATGAGGCGCTAATCAAGTCGGCTCACAAGAACTGTCATGCTTTTAGGAGAGGAGTATATTATGCTACAAAATCTGTTTCCAAAACTGCGATTTGCACTAGTTGCAGTCGTTTTATTATGGATAAAAACATATATTGTGTACAAGCTAGCATTTGATATTAGAATTGATAACTTCTTTGAAGAATTTATGCTTTTTATTAATCCACTAGCTTCGTTACTTTTATTTTTTGGTTTCGCTTTACTTGCATCTAAGTACCGAAACCGAATTATTATTGTAATTAGTTTTATACTGTCATTTATTTTATTTGGAAATGCAATGTTTTACGGGTTCTATAACGATTTTGTTACTTTCCCTGTTTTATTCCAAACAAATAATATGGCTGACTTAGGGACGAGTATAAAAGAGCTCTTTACGTATAAAACATTACTTTTATTTGCAGACGCAATTATTTTAATGTTTATTTCGCGTAAATTCCCATCATTTGGTGATAAAACACCACTTTCTCGCTCTGAGAAGCGAACTTTCTTTAGCGGTGTAACAGCATTATTAGCACTACAAATTGTTGTTTCAATTATATATAAACCACAAATGTTCTCACGCTCATTTGATCGTCAAACTGTCGTGAAAAATTTAGGGTTATACACATATCATCTATTTGATATTACACTTCAATCTAAGTCTTCAGCTGAGCGTGTATTTGCAAGTGGAGACGGGTTCTCTGAAATTAAAAACTATACAGACTCAAAAGATAAACAAGTTGATAAAAACTTATTTGGAGCTGCAAAGGGTAAAAATGTAATTTTAATTTCAATGGAATCTACACAAAGTTTTGTTATTAATAAAAAAATAAATGGAAAAGAGATTACTCCATTTTTAAATGAGTTTATTAAAGATAGTTTTTATTTCGATAACTTCTATCATCAAACGGGACAAGGTAAAACTTCTGATGCTGAATTTATCGTTGAAAATTCCCTTTATCCATTAGACCGTGGTTCTGTATTCTTTACTCATGCAACAAATGAATACACTGCCACACCAGAACAATTAAAGAAATACGGATATTCTTCTGCTGTCTTCCATTCAAACGATAAAACGTTTTGGAATCGTGATGTAATGTATCCTGCGCTTGGATATGATCGTTACTTTAATTTAAATGATTACGTAGGAACGGAACAAATGTCTGTCGGTTGGGGATTAAAAGATAAAGAGTTCTTTGAGCAATCTATTCCAAAGTTAAAATCTTTACCACAACCGTTCTATACAAAATTTATTACGTTAACAAACCATTTTCCATTTCTTCTAAATCCAGAAGATCAATATGTTGATGAATTTAATTCCGAAAGTGGTGTTTTAAATCGCTACTTCCCAACCGTTCGTTACACGGATGAAGCTCTTAAATTATTTATTAAACAATTGAAAGACGAAGGACTGTATGATAATTCCGTTATTGTCATTTATGGTGATCATTACGGCATTTCTGAAAACCATAATGCAGCTATGGCTCAGTTCCTTGGGAAAGACGCTATTACACCGTTTGATTCTATGCAATTACAACGCGTCCCTCTCATTATTCATGTGCCTGGCCAAGATGGAAAAGTCATCTCTAAAGTATCTGGTCAAATTGATATTAAACCAACGTTACTTCATTTACTTGGTATTAAAACAAATCAATCCGTAGAATTTGGAACAGACTTATTTACGAAAGAAAAAGACCCTCTTATGGTAATGCGGGACGGCAGTTTTGTTTCGGAAGATTATGTTTATACAAAAAATATGTGCTATAAAAGAAGCACAGGTGAAGAAGCTGATTTAACACTATGTCAGCCTTATATTGAAAAAGCAAAAACAGAATTAAAATTATCCGACAAACTCATTTATGGAGATTTATTACGATTTGATCCTAACAATCGATATAAAACGGGAACGATGACAACGAAATTTGAATAGTGTAGGAAGCAACTTTTGTAAAGTTGCTTCCTATTTTTTTACTTATTTTTCAAATTTCTCTTCTATACAATCTTTCACAAATTGGGAATTTCTTTCGTATGAGGAAGAAATTTATGGTATGATAAAATAAGTAAACTTTCATACACTAATTAAGAATTTATTACAGAAAGCAAGGGATCAGATTTTGTATAGAGCAGCTATTCCAAACTTATTTACGCTCGGAAATTTATATAGCGGATTTTTGTCAATCGGCTATGCATCTTTAGGATATTATAAATCAGCTGCTATTTTAGTACTTATCGGGATGATGTTAGATAGTCTTGACGGTCGTGTTGCTCGTTTATTACGCGTTGATTCACAAATGGGAAAAGAGCTTGATTCACTCGCAGATGTTGTAACGTTTGGCGCGGCACCTGCTGTGTTAATGTATTACACATCTTTCTCCAACTATGGAATCATTGGACTATACATAGCGGGATTATTCCCACTGTTCGGAGCATATCGCTTAGCACGATTTAATGTAACACCATCATCGACTTCTATGAAATATTTCACTGGAGTTCCGATTACTGCAGCAGGAGGGCTTGTCGCTTTCCTAACATTATTTTCACATACCATTCCAAAAATCGTTCTTATTACAGTATTTGTAACGTTCGCATTTTTAATGGTGAGTCGTATTCGTATCCCAAGTTTAAAAGATGTACCAATTCCACGATATAGCATAATTATTACATTATTTTTAATTGGGATCATTATCACAATGTATCAAACAGGGTTCGGTAATTTTTCTGTTTTCTTATTCATTGCTATTCCACTATATATTTTGTATATGCTATCTCAATTCATTAGACAAAGACCGTCTAAAAAAACGAATAAAGAAAAATAAAAAGAAACCTTCCGAATACGGAAGGTTTCTTTTTATTTTGTAACTAATAATTTTTGATTTACAGGTGTTACAGGTTCTTCATCGTTTAATACAGCTAAAATATTTCTCACTGCCATTTCAGCCATCGCATCACGAGTTTCGAATGTTGCATTTCCTACGTGAGGAGCAAGTACTACATTCTTTAATCCTTTTAGCTCTTCTGTAATTTTCGGTTCAAATTCAAATACGTCAAGAGCTGCACCTTCAATTTCATTCGTTTTTAGTGCATGAGCAAGTGCTGATTCATGCATAATTGGTCCACGTGAAGCATTTATAATATACGCTGTTTTCTTCATCATTTTAAACTGTTCTTCATCAATCATATGATGTAATTTTGGATTATAAGCACAGTTAATTGTAATAAAGTCCGCTGTTTGTAATAATTCTTCCAACGTTACGTATGTTGCTTCCAGTTCACTTTCAGCTTCAGGCTTTCGATTTGGTCCTGTATATAAAACATTCATTCCAAATGCTTTCGCACGCTTTGCAACTGCCTTTCCGATTTCTCCAAGGCCAATAATTCCGATTGTCTTACCGTGTACTTCGCGGCCCAAGAAGAATAACGGTGCCCATCCGTTAAATCCAGTTGTACGACATAACGTATCACCTTCAGGAATTCTACGTGCAGCTGCTAAAAGAAGTGCAAATGTTAATTCTGCTGTCGCTTCAGTTGATACTTTCGGTGTATTCGTTACCGCAATTCCTTTTTCCCCTGCATAGATGAAATCAATATTATCGTAACCAGCACCATAGTTTGCAACAATCTTTAAATGAGGTGCCGCATCAATAACTTCTTTCGTCACCTTTGTAGAAAGTAGACTTAACAATGCATCTTTATCTTTTACACGCTCTGTTAATTCATCTAAAGAAATTAATTCTTCTTTATCATACATTTCTACATCATGATCCTTTAATAGTTCTAATCCGATTGCTGGAATTTTCCCTGCTACTAATATTTTTGCCACTACTAACACCTCTTCTATAAAAAATAAGATATCTCTTATATTTCATTGTAAGAAATCCACATATAAAAACCAAGGAATTTGATTATAGTTTTGAAAATCGACACTTTTCCATTAAAAAAGAGGAGATGCAAGTCTCCCCTCTTTTTACGCTTTTTCTTGCGACTCTTTTCCAAGCTTCACATCAATTGTTCCCTCTGCAACCGTATCGCTAATTTGCTCCTCAATAACTGACTGAGCAGTATTCGTTGTTTCAGAAGTATAAGATTGTTGCTGTGCACCTTGTACATTTTGTTTATTTTGTTGTTTCGCCATTTCTTACCCTCCTTTTTATTCTTTCTTATTTTGAACAAAAAGGGTGGTTTTCATCAAAAAATCGTTTTTTATTTTGAAACTGTTACTTCTTCTTCAAGCAATTTCATCGTTCTTACTCGTTTCGTAAAGGTAGCTATGTGGGAAATATCATGATTACGTAATGTTTTTATATTCTCTTCCACATAGTTTCCTAAATCATTTGGATAATGAGCATCTGAGGAGAGAGTAATCGGAACTCCATGGTTAGCTAACACTTGTAAATAAAGCGGACTTGGACACATTTCGCGCACAGGATAGCGATAATACAATCCTGCATTTATTTCTGTTGCGGTATTCGTTTCTACTAACGCACGTGCAATTTCCTTATAATAAGAAAGCTGTTCATTCTCATCTAACCGGTAATTAAATACTTTTATGTTATCAAGATGAGCTATTATATCAAAGAGTTCAGAACGAACGGCACTTTCAACTGTAGCGAAAAAATTATGATATAGAGTATGTAACTCATGCTTACCAAAATACTCTTTCGTATCTGGATTATCAAATCCCCATCCCTCTATAAAATGGACTGAACCAATTACATAATCAAAGTCTCCTAATGCTAGTAACTCTTTTAACTCTTGTTCGCCGCCGATAAAATAATCCGCTTCAATTCCAAGTTTGAGCGTTACCCCTCGTTTACTCCACCGTTCTTTTGCCTCTTCAATCGCCTTTGTAAAATCATAAAGAGACGTTACTCTTACTTGGTCTAGCCATTCCTTCTGTAAACGACCGAGGTTTGAATCACTAATATCTACATATTTTTCATAATATCCTTTCGCCTCGTGAAAACGATATAAATGATCGACAATGCCAACTTCTTTTATCCCTTTTCGCAACGCCTCTTCTAAATATAAATCAATCCATTTCGCTGTAAATGGGCCTTCCTTTACACGTTTTTGCAGGCGTTCTTGTGTTTTCACAAGCCATTCCATAGAATGTTTTTCTTCTTTAAGCGGTTCATAATATTGTAGTGCATCATTTATTTTAGCAAGCCAGCCTATTGAATAAGGCCCTTCTTCTAAATGAAGGTGATAGTCCACTTTCATCCATATTCCCTCCTTATAATGTATCTATTTCTTTTCGATCTCCTACTCTCGAAAGCTTTCCATTTCTTTCTTTCACTTCTTGCATGACATCTTCTAATGAAATATTTTTTTCAGCTAATAGAACAAAACAGTGATAGAACACATCAACCATTTCTTTTACTAGTTCTTCTTTATCATTATTTTTAGACGCGATAATTACTTCAGTGCACTCCTCACCAATTTTCTTTAAAATTTTATCTTCACCTTTTGAAAATAAATAGTTCGTATATGATTCAGAGAGTGGATTTTTCTTTCGTTCTTCAATTGTTTCAAATAATAACTTAAGGATATCTTCCATATGTACCCCCTATATAATTTTATAGTGAAAACACGTTTTTTCTCCCGTATGGCAAGCAGGCCCTATTTGCTTTACGACAACAACGATTGAATCTTGATCACAGTCTAAATAAAGTGACTGAACATATTGGACATTACCTGATGTTTCTCCTTTATTCCATAACGATTGTCTCGAGCGGGAATAAAACCATGTTTTTTTCGTTTCTAGCGTTCTTTCATACGCTTCTTTATTCATATAAGCTAGCATTAAAACTTCTTTCGTACCTTCTTCAATTACAACTGCTGGTAATAATCCTTTTGAAAAGTTAGGTTTCATAACCGCACCTCAACGTTTGCGTCTCTTAGTTTTCTCTTTACGTCCTGCACTGTCGCCTCACCATAATGAAAGATGGATGCCGCAAGTGCTGCATCAACTGTTGTCTTTTGAAAGACTTCTATAATGTGATCCGCATGACCACATCCTCCAGATGCGATAACTGGGACGGAAACATTTTTTGAAATTGCTTCTGTTAACCGAAGATCATATCCATTTTTTGTTCCATCTGCATCCATACTCGTCAGTAAAATTTCTCCTGCCCCTAGCTGGACAACGCGCTTTGCCCATTCGATTGCATCCATCCCTGTATCGACTCTTCCGCCGTTCACGTATACATTCCATTTATCTTCCTCTACTTTTCTAGCATCAATTGCTACAACAATACATTGTGAGCCAAAATGTTCTGCACCTTCCTGGACTAACTTCGGATTTCTCACTGCCGCTGAGTTTATTGAAACTTTATCTGCTCCAGCTCTTAGTAAATTGTACATATCTTTAACACTTGAAATCCCTCCGCCAACTGTGAGCGGAATAAATACTTTTGAAGCTGTTTTTTCTACAACATCTATTATCGTTTTTCGTCCTTCATGCGTCGCAGTAATATCTAAAAATACGATTTCATCTGCTCCCGCATCATTATATAAAGCAGCTATTTCAACAGGATCACCGACGTCTTGTAACCCTATAAAATTTACGCCCTTTACGACTCGCCCCTCTTTCACATCTAAACATGGAATAATACGTTTCGCTAACATAACTTTGTTACCTCTAGCACTTCTTCTAAATCAATCGTTTTCTCGTAAAGCGCCTTCCCAATTATGACGCCGTATATATTCATATCATTTATTTTTTTCACATCTTGAATAGATGCCACTCCTCCAGAAGCAATAAGACGAATGCCCACGCTTTTTTGTAGTAACTCCAATTGCTCAAAATTTGGCCCTGCAAGTGTCCCGTCTTTCGAAATGTCTGTAAACACAATCGTTTGAACACCTACATTCTCCATTTGCTTCGCTAAATCAATGTAAGAAATTTCAGACATATCAAGCCAGCCTCTCGTTGCTACAAAACCATTTTTTGCGTCAATTCCAACTATGATTTTCTCTTTGTATAGACGAACTGCTTCTTCTAAAAATGCCTTATCATAAAGAGCAGCTGTTCCTAAAATTACTTTTTCTACACCGACTAACAATAACTTCTCTACTGCCGCAAGTGATCGAACTCCTCCTCCAACTTGCACAGGAATACGTACCGCCCTGCATATCCTTTCAATTACGGGCAAATTCACTGACTCCCCAGCAATTGCACCATCTAAATCAACGATGTGTAGTATTTTCGCTCCAAACTTTTCAAATATGAGCGCTTGCGCAACCGGGTCTTCATTCATTACTGTTTCTTTACTAAATTCCCCTTGATAAAGTCTAACGCATCGACCTTCTTTTAAATCGATAGCTGGGAAGATTTCCATGCTTCTACCACCCCTTTGAAATTTTTCAACATTTGCATTCCAATGTCACCACTTTTTTCAGGATGAAACTGTGCGCCGTATATATTTCCTTTTGCTACAAAACCAGGTACTTGCACTCCATACTCACTTGCCCCATACACAATTTCATTTGAACAATCTGCATAATAAGAGTGGACATAATATACGAAAGAACCGTCCTCTACTCCATTCCAAAGCGCTATTTCTCCCTCTTTCTTTAACTCATTCCATCCCATATGTGGAATTTTATAAGGAACTTTTAACTTTCTAATGACACCTGGCAATAAATTTAATCCGTTACAGTCTTGTAGCTCCTCACTTTTTTCAAATAAAAGCTGCATTCCTAGGCAAATGCCTAGAAGCGGTTTTCCTGAACTCCCAACTTCTTTTAACACACGCACCAAATCTTTTTCTTCCAATACATCCATCGCTTTCGGAAATGCACCTACTCCTGGTAAAATCACTCCATCACTTCTAAAAATCTCTTCTTTATCACTCGTTACAATGTACTCTGCTCCAATATATTTTAATGCTTGTTCTACACTACGAATATTTCCCATTCCATAATCTATAATGGCAATCAATTACAACATCCCTTTCGTTGAATTTACACCAATAATGTTGGCATTTCTTTCGACTGCTTCTCTAAGCGCTCTACCAAACGCTTTAAATAATGCTTCAATTTTGTGATGTGTATTGCTTCCGTATAAAATGCGAGCATGTAATGTAATATTGGCAGCATGGGCAACCGCTCTAAAAAATTCTTCCGTTAACTCTGTGTCAAAATCTCCTAGCTTTGGATTTGTTAATTCACCTTGAAATACAATATATGAGCGTCCGCTTATATCAATCGCGACAAATCCTAATGATTCATCCATCGGTACATAAGCTGAACCGTAGCGGTTAATCCCCTCTTTATTTTGCAACGCTTCTTTCAAGCAAGTTCCAAGTACAATTCCAACATCTTCAACTGTATGATGCGCATCAACGAATACATCGCCTTCCGCCTCCACTTGCAAACCGAATCTTCCATGCCTTGCAAATAAAGTTAACATATGATCAAAGAATCCAACTCCCGTTTGCACAGAAACATTTTTGCTTTCATCGAGCTGCAAACTTAATTTTATTTTTGTTTCTGTCGTCTCACGTATTTGACTGGACTCACGCATTATTCTTCCTCCTCAAATCTTATTTGAATTGCTCTCGCATGCGCATGTAACCCTTCTTTATTTGCAAGTTCTACAATATGATGTTGTACATCTCTTAACGCTTCCTCCGTATAAGACAGAAAGCTTGATTTTTTCACGAAATCATCGACTGATAACGGTGAGAAAAACCTTGCCGTTCCACTTGTCGGTAACACGTGATTCGGTCCTGCTAAATAATCACCGAGCGGTTCCGGTGCATATGGTCCAAGAAAGATAGATCCTGCATGTTTCACATACGCTAGAGTATTCATCGGCTCTTTTATATGTAACTCTAAATGTTCTGGAGCGATTTCATTCGATAACTTTAGTGCCTCCTCTAAAGAAGGAACGATAAAGATGGCTCCATTTCTATTTATCGATTCACGTGCGATTTCACTTCTTGGTAATGTCGCTAGCTGTCTTTCTATCTCTCTTTCTACTTCTTTCGCTAACTCTATACTCGTTGTAATGCAAATTGCTGTAGCTCTTACGTCATGCTCTGCTTGTGATAATAAATCAGCAGCGATATATTTTGCATTTCCTGTTTCATCAGCGATAACTACAATTTCTGATGGTCCAGCAATCATATCGATATTTACTATTCCGTATACTTCTCGTTTCGCTAGAGCGACGTACAAATTTCCTGGTCCAACTATTTTATCCACTTTCGGAATCGATTCCGTCCCGTATGCTAAAGCAGCAATTGCTTGCGCACCACCTATCGCATAAATTTCATCTACTCCTGCAAGGCTTGCAGCAACTAAAATATGTGGATCAATTCCTCCTTGCCTTGGTGGTGTCACCATTACAATTTTTTTCACGCCTGCGATTTTTGCTGGCAATACATTCATCAACACTGATGAAGGATACGAAGCAGTTCCGCCAGGCACATATACCCCTACATTTTCTAAAGGCCGAATGATTTGTCCTCTAATGATGCCCTCACTCGTGCAATCGAACATCGATTGTCTTTTTTGCTTTTCATGATACGAAATAATATTTTTCTTTGCCTCTTTTAACGCATCTAAAAATGAATTCTCTACAAACCTACGCGCTTGTTTTATTTCTTCCTCACTTACAAGAAACTCTTTAACCTCCACACCATCGAACTTTTTTGTATAGAAAGATACAGCCTCATCTTTACTCTCCCTTACATTTTGAACGATTTCGCTTACACTTCTTTGAACAGTTTCTTCTATTATATTAGCGTTTTCACGTAGCAATTTTATTTTCGATAACGCCTTTTGAAAATCTTCACAAACTATCTCCATTACAAGTCCCCCTATTTTCCTGACAAAATTTCTTGTTCCATCATATTTATAATACTGAATATTTCGTCTTTTTTAGTTTTTAATGCAGCCTTATTTACAATCATTCGAGCAGATATAGAACACATTTCCTCAAATATAATGAGTCCATTTTCTTGTAATGTTTTTCCTGTTTCAACAATATCAACAATCGCATCTACCAATCCAAGAATAGGAGCGATTTCTACAGAACCTTCTATTTTTATAATCTCTACATCCTCCCCTTTATCATGAAAATAGTTAGAAGTAATATGTGGATATTTCGTAGCAATGCGTTTCTTCCGGTAGCTCTTCGGATTATAAGTAGGAATAGAAGCAACACAAAACTTACACACGCCTACTCCTAAATCCAACATTTCATAAATATCTTTCTCGTTTTCCATTAAAATATCTTTTCCAACGACCCCAATATCAGCTACTCCATGTTCTACATAAGTAGCAACATCTACTGCTTTCACTAAAATAAATGAGATATCTGTATTTCTACTTTGAAAGACAAGCTTTCGTCCTTTATTTTTGAGCTCCGAACAATCAATTCCAATCTGCTCAAACAATGGAATCACATACTTCTCTAATCTTCCTTTCGTTAACGCAATTTGAATGTTACGCATGAAGTTTCTCCTTCTTTCTGGAATACCCATTTCTCTTTCCATACATATTCCACTAATGATTCGTTCTTTGCCTCTACGACCGTTACTATTTTATTTTTTCTGGCAAATTGAAAGGTGTCGTTTAAATTAGAGAATAAAGATAGCTCTACTTTTTTCCCGTCCTTTTGAAGTAAATTTCGTAATCTTTCCGCTTCTGCTAATCTATTTAACTCATAATGAATCATAATATCTATTTTCTTTCGTTCATATGGTTCTTGCTGATCTTGCAGCGCCTTCACAATTTGATTGACTTGCACCGCGAGTCCAACAGCCGGCAGCATCTCTCCAAAATTCCCAATTAACTCATCATATCTTCCTCCACTAACAATTTCTTCTCCAATTTCATATATATACCCTTTGAAAATAACACCTGTATAATAATCCAAATGTTGAATCATACCTAAATCAATTGAGATGTAAGATCCATATCCTAGTTTTTCAATTGCTTCATATATTTCTTTCACTCTGGCAATCGCCATTTTCATTTCATTACTTGAGGCGAGTTTTTCTGCTTCCTCAATAACTTCTAAATTTCCAAATAGCCTTGGCAATTTCTCAAGTAATCTTACTGTTTCATCACATCGATCTAATTTCTTTTCTCTAATAAAATTTGATAGCGCAGCATAATTTTTACTTTCAATATATGTTCTAAGCACACTCTCTTCTTCATCACGAATGGAGAGTTTTTTTACAATACATTTATATAACTGTACTTGCCCAATCTCAATTGTAAAAGATTGCACCTTTGACTTTTGAAGTGCCTGAATAACACTTATTACGCATTCAATTTCAGCTCTTACATTATCAATCCCGATAATTTCAATACCACTTTGTACGATTTCATTATATTTTCCAGAATGGGACTCATTCGCCCGAAATACATTCCCGCTATACGTCAGTTTAAGCGGAGTATCCCACCTCTGCGTTCCCATCACTCTCGCTAAAGGAATTGTCATATCTGGGCGTAACACGATAATCCGTCCTTTTTCATCAAAAAATTTATACATCTTTTCCTCATCTATCGGCCTGTTTTGAAATGCAAAAACATCATAAAATTCTATCGTCGGTGTCCTTATTTCTTCATAACCTCGCTCTAAAAAAGTACGCCTTAATTTTTGTTCTACTTCTTCAATTAACGTACATTCTTCGAATAAATAGTCCCTCGTTCCATTTGGGTTTGCCCGTTTCCATTTTGTCATCTAAATTCTCACACCTTTCCCTTTCTAATGTATGCCTATTTCATTCACCTAAACCGAAAATAAAAAGAGCCTTGTAGACAAAATACCTACAAGGCTCTTTAGTAGAGTGTAGGTACAACGGGAATAACCCTTGTGCCTACACGTTTTCACGCTAGGTTCAAGGGTTTTATGTATGATGATGTAGTTGTGTAAGCATTTTAATAGATTGCACGATATTCATAATACTTACTCCCTTTCTCCTCTGATTTTTACATAGTATATAATACTTAATTCTGAATGTAAATACATTTTAAAAATTCCGTTATTTCTTAATATAAAGCTACTTTCCTTTCATACTCTCCAATTTCTTGTTCATATTGCATCGTAATACTAATTTCGTCTAGACCATTTAATAATTTTTCTTTCCACATTTTCTCGATTGTAAAATGAAACCTGTGCGTATTCGTAGTAATTACTTCATTCTCTAAATCGACTTCCATTTGATCTCTCGCATTCGTTTTGGCAAGTTGTTCACGAGTTTCTTTATCCATTACAATCGGTAACATACCATTCTTCATACAATTCATATAAAAAATATCTGCAAATCCTCCGGCGATAATAACGCGGAAACCATAATCAGCAAGTGCCCACGGAGCATGTTCTCTTGAAGAACCACATCCAAAATTATCACCTGTAATTAATATACTTGCTCCTTTTCGTTCTTGTGCATTAAGGGGAAAATTAGGATTTTCATGGCGCTCATTATTGTAACGCCACTCATCAAATAAATACTTTCCAAATCCCGTCCTTTCAATTCTCTTTAAGTATTGCTTCGGAATAATTTGATCTGTATCAATGTTATCATTCATAAGTACTGCGGCAGTACCTTTATGAATACGAAATGGCTCCATCGTAACTCTCCTTTCTAATATCAACAAAATGCCCATATAACGCAGCCGCCGCTGCCATTGCCGGGCTAACTAAATGCGTTCGTGCTCCTTTTCCTTGTCTTCCTTCAAAGTTACGATTTGAAGTAGATGCACAATGTTCTCCTTCCGGCACTTGATCCGGATTCATTCCAAGACACATTGAACATCCAGGCTCTCTCCATTCAAATCCCGCTTCTTCAAATATGCGGTGTAATCCTTTTTGCATTGCTGCTTCTCTTACCTTTTTAGACCCAGGAACAACGAGGGCTCGCACACCATCTTTTACCTTTTTCCCTTTTACAACAGATGCGGCAATTTCTAAATCAGATAGCCTGGAATTTGTACAAGATCCAATGAAAACATGCTGAACTGGAATTTCAAAAGTGCTTTGTCCAGGACTCAATCCCATATACGAAAATGCTCTTTCATCATTTTCATCATGCTTTTCTGGTAATTTTTCATCAATGCGAACACCCATACTAGGATTTGTTCCCCAAGTAACATACGGTGCTAAATCCGTAACATCTATCGAAATATGTAAATCATAAATTGCATCTGAATCTGTATAAAGCTCCGACCATATTTCCGTAAAACTTCCATAATCTTTCGGTGCATATTTACGACCTTTTACATAAGAAAATGTTTTTTCATCTGGTGCAATGATACCAGCTTTCGCTCCTCCTTCAATTGCCATATTGCAAAGTGTCATTCTCTCTTCCATCTCCATAGCTTGAATCGTCTCACCGTAAAATTCCATTACATATCCGGTTCCAACTGCTACGCCGTACTTTGAAAGGAGATGTAAAATAATATCTTTTGCATACACACCTTTCTGTAACTTTCCTTTTAATTCAATACCCATCGCTTTCGGTTTTCGTTGCCATAACGTTTGCGTTGCCAATACGTGTTCCACTTCACTCGTACCAATACCAAATGCTAGTGCTCCGAAAGCACCGTGGGTTGCTGTATGACTATCACCGCAAACAATTGTTTTTCCAGGCTGTGTGAGTCCAAGTTCTGGTCCGATAACATGAACAATCCCTTGCTCTTCATCACCAATATCAGCTAATGACACTTGAAATTGTTTGCAGTTCTCACGAAGTGTATCCAATTGCTGCTTCGCAATACGATCCGTAATATTCCAAACATCTTTCGTTGGAATATTATGATCCATCGTTGCAAATGTTAATTCTGGTCTCCGAACAGTTCTATTTGTAAGCCGCAAGCCTTCAAAGGCTTGCGGTGACGTTACTTCATGAACGAGATGAAGATCGATATATAATAAATCCAATCCATTTTCGTTTGTCGCAACTACATGTCTCTCCCAAAGCTTATCTAGTAATCTTTTTCCCATTATCGTCCTCTCCCTACTAGTGCTTGCTCTTCCATCTCTTGAATAACTGCCTTCGTAAATGAAGTTGTCGTCTCATTTCCCCCAATATCTGCTGTATATTTTCCAGATTGAAGAACTGCAGATATTGCGGATTCAATTGCAGACCCTTCTCTCGTTAATCCAAATGATTGCCCAAGCATCATTGCAACAGAACGCATCATTGCGATTGGGTTCGCCTTATTTCTCCCCGCAATATCCGGTGCTGATCCGTGAATAGGCTCATATAATGAAGGACCATTTTCCGCATGGCTTGCTGATGGAAGCATTCCTAACGATCCTGCTAATACAGAAGCCTCGTCACTTAAAATATCACCAAATAAATTTTCTGTTACGATAACGTCAAATCGACCTGGATTACGAATTAATTCCATAGCGGCTGCATCGACTAAAATATGCTCTAATTCAACATTTGGATAGCGAAGGGCTACTTCTTCCGTAACAGTTCTCCATAGTTTACTAGACTCTAAAACATTCGCCTTATCAATAGATGTAACTTTTTTCTTCCGTTTGCTCGCTAATTGAAAAGCATACGAAACGATACGTTCAATTTCATGACGATGATACGTAAGTGTATCGGTTGCTACTTCATCCGTTCGTTCTTTCGGATAAGAAAAATAAATACCGCCTGTTAATTCACGAACAACAACGAAATCAATTTCATCAGCGTTTTTTAATGGCGATAAATGTGCAGTTGCGCTTTCTACCGTTACAGGTCGAACATTCGCAAATACACCAAGTCCTTTTCTTAAAGCTAATAATCCTTTCTCTGGCCTTTCTTTCGCACCATCCCACCGTGGACCACCAACCGCTCCAAGTAAAACCGCATCACTTGCTAAACAAGCGGCAAGTGTTCGTTGTGGTAATGGTTGCCCGGTTAAGTCGATAGCACTCCCGCCAAAGTACTCATCTTGTAAATGAAAATGATGTCCATATAGCCTCTCTACCATATGCAATACTTCCTTCGCACTTTCCATAATTTCCGGACCAACACCATCACCAGCTAAGCAAACGATACGTTTTTCCAATTTCAACACTCCTTTTTCAACTGAATTTTCAGAACTTTAATTTGATAGGTGAGGAAAGCTTCTCTCACCTATCAAACACTTATTTCACAAGCGCTATAAGAGATTTTAATTTCCCTGCTGCATGGACATAAGCTCTCGCCGACGCTTCCAATACGTCTTGCGCAACGCCAAAACCTGATACTTGATGCGTGCCTTCTTTTAATTCAACATGAACATGAGCCAGTGCGTCTTGACCTTGTGTAATAGATTGTATGCGATAATCCGCTAAGTCACATTCTAATCCTAAAATTCTTTGAATTGCATTATAGATTGCTTCTATACTTCCAGAACCAGTTGCTGCATCTTCATACATATTTCCTTCCTCATCTTTTAGTACAACTGTTGCACACTGTGTACTATTGGATACGAAATGTACTTGTAATTGCGTAATACTATATTGTTGTGCCGAAAATGCTGCTTCGCCCAGCATAAGCGCGCGTAAATCTTCTTCTGTAATTTCCTTTTTACGATCAGCCAATTTTTTAAATGCTTCAAACACCGCATCTCGTTCTTCTTTTGTAAATTCATAGCCTAGTTCTTTCATTTTTTCCGTAAATGCGTGACGACCAGAATGTTTTCCAAGTACAAATAGATTTTGAGATTCACCTATAAGCGCCGGTTCAATAATTTCATATGTCGTCACTTCTTTTAAAACACCGTCTTGATGAATACCTGATTCATGAGCAAATGCATTTGCTCCAACAATCGCTTTATTTTTTGGTACAACCATACCTGTTAAATGACTTACTAATGTACTTGTCGCTTTAATTTCTTTTAACGTCATAGAAGACTCTGCTTCATAGAAATCTTTTCTAATATGAAGAGCAACTGCGACCTCTTCTAGAGCTGCATTCCCCGCTCTTTCTCCAATCCCATTAATCGTTCCTTCTACTTGTAACGCTCCGCCTTCAACTGCAGCTAACGAATTCGCTACCGCCATCCCAAGATCATCGTGACAGTGACAAGAGAAAATTGCTTTTTCATACGAAGGAACGGATTCTTGTAAGTATTTAAAAAGAGAATAATATTCTTCTGGATTCGTATATCCAACTGTATCAGGAATATTGATTACATTCGCTCCTGCACGAATCGCTACTTCTACTGCTTCAGCTAAAAATGCTCTCGATGTTCTTGTCGCATCTTCTGCTGAAAATTGCACTGTCGGAAATAATGATTTCCCGAGCGTAACCGAGCGATGTATGCTATCTAATACATCTTCTTTTGACATACAAAGCTTATATTTCATATGAATGTCACTTGTAGCTAAAAATACGTGTAAACGAGGAGAGACAGCGCCTTTCACAGCTTCATAGGCTCTTCGAATATCACTTTCTTTCGCTCTAGCTAAACTCATAACCGTAGCATTTTGAATGGTATTTGCGATACGTTTTACCGATTGAAAATCACCTTCAGAAGCTGCTGCGAATCCCGCTTCCATTACATTAATACCAAGTCTCTCTAGTTGCCTTGCAATCTGTAATTTCTCTTGTTCATTTAAATTAACTCCTGGTGATTGTTCGCCATCACGAAGCGTCGTATCCATGAACAAAATCTGCTTCATATTATTTAATCCCTACCTTTACTCGTGGCTGTACGAAAGGCATCATTTCACGTAATTTACGTCCAACTACTTCGATTTCATGTTCATTTTCTTTCTCATTTGTCGCCTGGAAATTTGGTCTTCCTGCTTTATGCTCTGCAATCCAACCTCTTGCAAATGTACCATCTTGAATTTCTGCTAACACTTCTCCCATCGCTTTCTTCGTATCTTCAGTAACAACGCGTGGTCCTGATACGAAGTCTCCCCACTGCGCTGTATCTGAAACTGAATATCTCATATTTTCAAGTCCACCTTCGTACATAAGATCAACAATGAGTTTCAATTCATGTAAACATTCAAAATATGCAAGTTCAGGTTGATATCCTGCATCAACTAACGTTTCAAATCCAGCTTTTACTAGTGCAGTTACTCCGCCGCAAAGCACAGCTTGCTCTCCAAATAAATCTGTTTCTGTTTCTTCCTTAAACGTCGTTTCTAATACACCAGCTCTCGTCGCTCCAATTCCATCTGCATAAGAAAGTGCCTTTTCAGTCGCAACTCCTGTTGCATCTTGATAGACTGCAAATAATGCAGGAACAGCCCCGCCCTCAGCAAATGTACGGCGCACTAGATGCCCCGGACCTTTCGGCGCTACTAGAAATACATCTACATTAGCTGGCGGTTTTACTTGATCAAAGTGAACATTAAAGCCATGTGCGAATACAAGAGAATTGCCGCCTTGTAAGTTTGATGCAATTTCAGCTTCATATACTTCTGGCTGTAGTTCATCCGGTAGTAGAATCATTACTACATCAGCTTTTTTTGCAGCTTCCGCTACCGTATATACAGAAAATCCATCTTCTTTCGCCTTTTCCCATGACTTTCCTTTTCTCAGTCCAACTACTACATCAAATCCGTTATCACGTAAGTTTTGCGCATGCGCATGGCCTTGCGATCCATATCCGATAATTGCTACTTTCTTTTCCTTTAATACATTTACCGTCACGTCTTTTTCATAATAAACTTTTGCCATTTTCATTTCCCCCTATATTTAAATAATTATTGAATTAACATCACTTGTTTATCTTGTTTTTTCATACTACGCGTAAATGCTGTTACACCTGTTCTAGCAATTTCTTTCAAACCGTATGGACGAAGTAATTCAATTAACGCTTCTACTTTCTCCTGGGTACCTGTTACTTGCACCACTATGGAATCCTTCCCAACATCTATTACAGCGGCTCGGAACGGTTCAATTAAACTATATAATTCTGCTCTTGTTACACTTGAGGTTGCCACTTTAATAAGCGCAAGTTCTCTAGCAATCATTGCTTCTTCTGTAATATCAGATACTTTTAGGACATCGATTTGCTTATGCAGTTGTTTAATTAACTGTTCAACCTGCTGTTCACTTTCAACATGTACAACAATCGTCATCCTTGAAATATCCGAAGATTCCGTATGCCCTACTGAAATACTTTCAATATTAAAATGTCTACGTGTCATAACGCCTGTAATTCGATTTAACACACCGCTTTGATTTCGAACTGTCGCTGTAACAATTCTCTTCACCTTTTCTCCACTCCCTCCATTTGGTGAACCCCTTTTCCTGGAGCAACCATCGGCATAACCTTTTCAGATTGAAGTACGCGGCAATCAATTACGACTGGCTCTTGTAACTCAATCACATGTTGTAATTGCTTCTTTGCAAGAAGTGGATCATCAATACGAACACCTTTTATGCCATACGCATTCGCAAGAGCAACAAAATCTGGTTGACATGGCAATAAAGAATGTGAATATCTTTGATTATAAAATTCATCTTGCCATTGTCTTACCATTCCTAAAGCTTCATTATTTAAAATAAACACTTTAACTGGTAAAGAATGCTCTTTTAATACACTTAGTTCTTGCAGGGTCATTTGAAATCCCGCATCACCGACAATGGCAATAACTAATTCCTCTGGCTTTGCAATTTGTGCACCAATTGCTGCTGGAAATCCGAAGCCCATTGTTCCTAAGCCTCCAGAAGTTACCCATTTATCTGGATTTTTCAGCGGATAATATTGAGCTGCCCACATTTGATGTTGCCCAACATCTGTCGTTACAATCGCTTCCCCTTTCGTAATTTCGTATAGCATATCAATTGCATATTGAGGCTTAATACATTCCGAATGCTCTTTGTAAGAAAGTGGGTATTTTTCTTTTCTACTATTCAATAATGAGAGCCAATCATTGTGATTTACTTCCCCTTCCTTAAAGTTGAGTAGAGCTTCTAATGCTTGCTTCGCACTCGCAACAATTGGAATTTCAGTCGGCACATTTTTTCCGATTTCCGCTGGATCAATATCTATATGTGCGACAATCGCTTCTTTAGCAAAATAAGCTAAATTTCCAGTAAGACGATCGTCAAATCTTGCTCCTATATTTATAAGTAGATCACATTCATATAACGCCATATTAGCCGTATAAGAGCCGTGCATTCCCCCCATCCCAAGAAATAATTTATCATCTGGTGGAAAACCACCAAGACCAAGTAATGTATGCACAACAGGGATTTCATATTTACGAGCAAAGCTTGTTAATTCTTTCGATGCCTTTGCATGTAATACACCTGCTCCAGCTAAAATCAACGGTTTTTTTGAAGTCGCAATCGCTTGTAATAATTTGTTTATTTGTAGTAGATTCGGTTCGTAATTAGGCTGGTATCCTGGTAAATCCATTTGTACATCACTACATCGCTCACCTTTCTCTACTACCATATCTTTCGGAAGGTCAATTACGACTGGTCCTGGTCTTCCTGTTCTAGCGATATGAAATGCTTCTTTAATAATTCGGGGTAAATCCGATGCTTTTCGTACTTGATAATTATGTTTTGTCACCGGCATCGTAAGCCCCATAATATCAGCTTCTTGGAAAGCATCACTCCCGATTAACGTCGTTGCTACTTGCCCTGTAAATACAACAAGTGGCAATGAATCAATCATCGCGTCAGCTAGACCAGTAATAACATTTGTAGCACCAGGCCCGCTTGTTGCAATGACAACTCCTGGATTTCCTGTAATTCTTGCATATCCTTCAGCCGCATGAATTGCACCTTGTTCATGCCGCGTTAAAATATGCGGAATCTCACAATCATAAAGCGCATCATATAGAGGTAAAACAGCACCACCCGGATAACCGAAAATCACTTCTACCCTTTCCTTTTCTAGCGCTTCTAACAATAGCTGTGCACCAGTTGCCAGTTTCTCTTCTGTTTTTGAAGACATTTTTCTTATAAGCCCCCTTTTTATACCCTTTATAAAATAAAAAAATCCTACGTCCACACTCCAGCTATGTGCTGAAGGGACGAAAGATTTCGCGGTACCACCCTTCTTTGCAAGAATACTCTTGCCTCAGTGACTCGGGATGAGTCTAGCTAATAACGGAGCTACCGTCTAAGCCTAGACAAATGCTTCAGCTTAGCACTCAAGGGCGATGTTCGTCGACGTGAACCATCGGTTTTCAGCAACCACCGACTCTCTGTGAGGCTTCACAATCAACTACTCCTCCCTATCAACGTTTTATCATGTCATAAAGGATTATTATCCAACTTTATTTTCTTCGTAAATTTTCTCACCATCTTCTACAACTAATTTACGAAATTCTTCTAATAGACGATTCGTATGTGGACCTGTTTTTCCTAAACCAATCGTTCTACCATCTACTGTCGTAACAGCAATGACTTCAGCAGCTGTTCCTGTTAAAAACACTTCATCAGCTACATATACATCGTGCCTTGTAAATAATTCTTCTCTTACGTCATATCCAAGCTTTTCACCGATTTCTAAAATCGCATTTCTTGTAATACCTTCTAACGCCCCAGCAGAACTTGGCGGTGTAATTAATTTATTTCCTTTTACAATAAATACGTTATCTCCAGAGCCTTCAGCTACATACCCTTGATCATTTAGCATAAGTGCTTCTTGTACTCCAGCTAATTTCGCTTCAATGCGAACTAAAATATTATTTAAGTAATTTAAAGATTTTACTTGAGGCGACAAAACATCTGGGCGATTACGACGCGTTGCAACTGTTATAATTGGAATCCCTTTTTCATAATATTCTTGCGGAAATAAAGATAGTTGTTCTGCAATTACTACTACATTTGGTTTCGTACAAGAATCGGGATCTAATCCAAGATTCCCTGGTCCTCTTGACACGACTAGGCGGATATATCCATTAGATAGTTCATTATGTCGAATCGTTTCAACAACGATCTTCGTTACTTCTTCTAACGTATATGGAATTTCTAACATGATGGATTTCGCTGATTCATATAACCGGACAAGATGTTCTCTCAAACGGAAAACATTACCGCTATACACCCTAATCCCCTCGAACACTCCATCGCCATATAAATAGCCATGATCATATACTGAAACTTTTGCTTCGTCTTTTGGAACAAATTCTCCATTTAAGAAAATCCATTGCTCGTTCACTGGAAAGCGCCCCCTATGTTCTATGAGTTTTTTATTGTTTCCTAGTTTACTCTCCTTTCTAAATAAATCAAGTAAATTTTTAGAAAATTTTTAATTTTTAATCGTACGTACATCTTTATTTATATTGATTTAACAACATTGTTAACGTTTACAAAAAGTCAAAAAATTTTTTTCGCCAATTTCCACCAAAAAAAATATTTGTTTAAAAGAAGGATTTTTGTCAATTGATACGAATCTATTGTATTCAATAAACGGACGTCCGTTTTTATAAATTCGGGAATATACAACGACTTTTGCTGAAAAAGGGGGAAAATAATAAAAATAACGCTGTCTAAAAATAACATTCATATTTTTCATTTCGTAATCATAATCCTATTTTTAAAAAACAATTTGTCAAAATGAAGGAGGAAATCAATATGGCGTGTGTACAAATTAAAGGAACGAGACAAGAGGTAGTAGAAATGCTTCAACTATTTGACCTAATGGATACGAAAGGTTTTTGTAAATTCGATAATTACGTTGAAGTAGAACCACATAGCAAGAAACATAACAACTATACAGCTTCAATCGACATTCATTCAAATACTTCTTCCGCCCAAGATACTTTAAACGATCAATTCGTAAGTCAAATGCTTACTGGTGTATATAACGACTAAACAAATATTCTCTTCCTACCATCTTTTCATAAATATATGCTTTGAACTTGAGCATACTAGCAACTAGATGGTAGGAGGTGAAAATTATGGCTAGAATTGGTGTTGAGAACTCTTTAACTGATGTTCAACAAGCTCTTCAGCAACAAGGGCATGAAGTCGTTTCACTTAACTCTGAAAGTGATGCACAAGGTTGTGATTGTTGTGTTGTAACTGGGCAAGATTCTAATATAATGGGCATTGCAGATACATCGATAAAAGGATCTGTAATTACAGCACATGGTTTAACAACAGATGAAATTTGTCAGCAAGTTGAAAACCGCGCTTAATCATTTTTATCACATGATTTGTGAGCTAACATTTAACGGGAATGGTCTCACTGATTATAGTTTCAATTTATCTATAGAAAGAGGGCTCCTTTTCAAAAGGAGCCCTCTTTTTTATATTCACCTAACGGGAAAGTAACATATACTGGATGAAAGCCCTACCTCTCTCTCATCATTACGGTTCCACTGACCGCTCCTTGATTCACTAGTATACATATAAAGCTTACATATACAATTTATAGGGTTTGTTCACAAAAGTTGTTGGTAAGACTACCCGATCTTTCGCAAACTTTTCGTATTATATTCATAAGATTTATTTACTTTACACTAGCTTTAACCGAGACACGAATTAAAATTTTAACACCAATACAATAACTTGTCAACATTTTTCACAAATTAAAAACAGACATTAACGGTTTGTCTGTTTTAGAATGGAGCTTTTTCTTTTATTACATATACAACAAAACCGCTTACTAACATAAATAAGCCAACTACTAAGTTTTTGATATTAATCATAAATTCCTCTCCCTTATTCCACACATCATATATATTTACAGTTCAATTATTCCGATCATCCTAAAGCGCACTTTTTCTAATATATCATAATTCCTAAAAAATGCAAGTTCACTTTTGGCGACCATTTACAAATTTATCCACAGTGCTTGGCACAGTATTTAAAGCTTTTTCAATCAAATGTGTACTACTATTGAGATGCAATACTTGCACACCGTTAGAACCAACTACTAAAAAAGCAACTGGGCTAATAGAAACCCCAGCCCCGCTTCCGCCTCCGAATGGATGACTTTGCTTGTTCTCTTTATGCTGCCCTTGTCCATTATTATGTTTTTCGGAAATAAAATCACCTTTAAAGTCACTTCCTCCGGCACCAAAACCGAAAGCCACTTGAGATACTGTTAATACTACATTTCCATCAGCTGTTGAAACTGGACTTCCAACAATCGTATTTACATCTACCATCTCTTTTAAATTGGTCATTGCTGTTTTCATTAAATTTTCAATTGGATGTTCCATTATGTATTGCACCCTTTCCTCATTATTCTTTTTTATACTTTCCAAAATAGAGGAAGTCATACTTAGTTTTCCTATTTTGAAAAAACATTTTTGCTCTCCAATCGGATATTACTCCCTGTACAGGTTCGGATAAAGTGAAACTTTAATTAGTGGGGGTTTTGTTCATCCCCCACTGATTATTAGCCTTCACCAATCGGGCGTTTACGGGCAGCACGACTCCCACCTAACTTCTTCGCTCCAGCCGAATTTTGAGGTGGGAGTCTTACCGCTCGCAAATAGCGGGATAAAAACAGTAAAGAGAAACATACTATTATTGAACCTTGTTATGAAAGGAGTCCTTACTTTGACTGAGAAATTTGATGAATATAAAAAAAGAGATCGAATAGATAGTGATTATAGTGACTATAAAGAAGAATATGCAGCTGAAGTTGCGCCACAGCGTATTGACTATGATGATAAAGATAATGATGATGTAAGATCATCTGCAGCTGGATCGACTGCTGGTTTTATCGCTCTTGCTTTAGCAATTTTATCGCTATTCACATTCCCAACACTGTTTGGTCTTGTGTCTGTTTTACTCGGTATTTACGCATATAATCGTGGGGCTACTGTAACTGGCGGTATCGCTGCCATTGTAGGTGGTATCGCTGCACTCATTGCGATTTTATTCCGAGTGGCGCTTATTGGGTTATTGTTCTCTCTTTTTTAAAAAGAAAAAGGTATCTCGCTTTATGCGGGATACCTTATCCTGTAAATACATCTTCTGATGGATATTTAATTTTTTGTTTCGCTGGTCGTGCCAAAGAAAAAACAAGTGTTAACGGTCCGATTAATCCACAAAACATAACAAACATAATAATACATTTTCCAAATGCCGATAGCTTCGCAGTAATCCCCATTGTTAACCCTACTGTGCCAAACGCTGAAATTGTCTCAAATAATAACTGAATAAAACTGAAGTCTTCTGTAAGCATTAATACAAATACCGCTGTAAAAATAAGTATTTGACTAGCAACGACAATTGCTAACGCTCTCGTTACTGTCGACATTTTAATCGTACGATGAAATAAAACAAAATCCTCTTTCTTTCTAAAGAAAGAAAGAACTGATGTAATTAAAATAACGAATGTCGTTAACTTAATTCCACCACCTGTCGATACACTCCCTGCACCAATAAACATTAATATCATCGTAAATAATATCGATGACTCTTCCATTCCGCCATAATCTATCGTGTTAAAACCGGCTGTACGAGGTGTAATTCCTTGGAAGAACGAAGCCCATAACTTTTCATTTAAAGATAGTTGTCCCAAAGTCTTCACATTATTATATTCCAATACAAAAATCACAATCATCGCAATAATGTTAAGTGCTATCGTTCCAACAATCATGATCTTGGAGTGAAGCGATAATTTTCGGAAGCTGCGGCTATACCATATATCAATTAATACCGTAAACCCTAGCCCTCCTATTACAATTAAAGAACAAATTCCAATATTAATAATAGGATCTCCTACATATCTTGTTAAATTATCTGGCCAAAGCGCAAAACCGGCATTATTATATGACGCAATAACGTGAAAAATACTATAGTATAAACCTTTTCCAAATCCAAACTCTGGAATAAAGCGAATCGATAAAAAGATAACTCCAATTAGCTCAATACAAATAGAAAAAATAAAAACTCGTTTCACTAATTTCACAAGACCACCAATATTTGTTTGATTAAATGCTTCTCCAATTAATAATCGGTGACGTAAACCAATTTTTTTACCTAATACCCAAACAATTAAAATGGCTATCGTCATAAGACCGAGACCACCTGTTTGAATTAAAAACATAATAACAATTTCACCAAACATCGTAAATGTACTTGCAGTATCTACAACGCCTAAACCCGTTACAGTCGCTGCCGACGTAGCTGTGAAGAAAGCATCTACCCAACTAATATGTACTTTCGTTGCAAACGGTAACTTTAATAACAATCCTCCGACCACAATTAAACAAAAAAAGCCTAATGCTAAAATTTGTGGTGGATTTAATCGTATAAAACGATTATACAACCCTTGTTTTTTTGCTACTTCCATATCACTAACTCCCTTTATCAAGTGAAGCTTTTACCCCTCATAAATAAAGACTCTTTAAGAGCCCACAAGTAGCGGGATAACCCTTATATTCTCATAATATAGTTGAGCATAATCCTTTTTTTCATAGATTTCAACTTTTATTTATATTCAGATTCCTATTATTTTACAAAAGAATATTTTCTATTATATCTCCACTTATACTATAACTCTTACACCAACAACTATTTTACCCCTTTTTCAAATTCCCATATCTTTCACGCCAAGTTCACACGAGGGTCACATTTACCTTTTATAGTATACGTATCGGAGCTGTTCCTCCCTAATTTATAAGACATTCCCCAGTGTCTTTGAATAGCTTCCATCCCTAATTAAATTGACATAAATTGTCCCCTTCCCTAGACCATCATATGATGGTCTTATTTTTTTACTCTCTCTTTCTTCTTACTTAAAACTCCCTTTCTCTTTCACTCTATGTACACATCAAAGTCACATCTATCTTTTATAGTATATGTATCGAAGCTGTTCCTCCCTAATTTATAAGACATTCCCCAGTGTCTTTGAATAGCTTCCATCCCTAATTAAATTGACATAAATTGTCCCCTTCCCTAGACCATCATATGATGGTCTTATTTTTTTACTCTCTCTTTCTTCTTACTTAAAACTCCCTTTCTCTTTCACTCTATGTACACATCAAAGTCACATCTATCTTTTATAGTATATGTATCGAAGCTGTTCCTCCCTAATTTATAAGACATTCCCCAGTGTCTTTGAATAGCTTCCATCCCTAATTAAATTGACATAAATTGTCCCCTTCCTTGACCATCTCATATGCGATGGTCTTATTTTTTTATTCTCTCTACCTTCTTACTTAAAACTCCCTTTCTCTTTCACTCTATGTTCACACCCTGGTCACATCTACCTTTTATAGTATATGTATCGAAGTTGTTCCTCCCTAATTTATAAGACGTTCCCCAGTGTCTTGAACAACTTCCATCCCTAATTAAATTGACATAAATTGTCCCCTTCCCTAGACCATCATATGCGATGGTCTATTTTGTTTTCTAAATAGATCATTTAACTTTTTTGCTTATTTTAGTAAAAGCAATCTATATTTAAATAGATATTTTTATACAAAATATTCAGAAAATATTGTCAAAATAGGTAGTTTTTCGGTACAATTAATTTAGAAAGTAATTTCACAAAAATAAGGGGGGGTTTATTGAAACAAACAAAAGCAATCTTAATTGCATTATTTCTCGGTTTAGTTGTCGGACTCACTTTAAATTTAGCTGCACCATCCATTTTTGAACCATTAAATCAATATGTGTTCAATCCACTTGGTCAATTGTTTATTCGCCTCATTAAAATGCTAGTTGTTCCTGTTGTATTCATTTCTATCGTGCTTGGGGCTGCTGGGCTTGGAGACCCGAAACAACTTGGAAGAATCGGCTTAAAATCAATTTCATTCTTTCTTGTAACTACAGCCGTTGCCATCTCTATTGCAGTTACATTTGCACTGATTATAAAACCAGGATCTGGCGGTAACTTTAAAACCGAAGGGCTTAAATATGAAGGTGCAAAAACCGAAACATCTTTCGTCGATACATTGCTAAATATCGTACCAGATAACCCAGCAAAAGCGATGGCTGATGGTAACATGTTACAAATCATTGTCTTTGCCGCATTAATCGGACTCGGTTTAGCTGTTTTAGGAAAACGAGTTCAAGGTATCCATTCATTACTTGAACAGGGCAACGAATTAATGATGTATCTTGTTAATCTCGTTATGAAATTAGCTCCAATCGGAACATTTGGATTGCTCGCTTCATCCGTTGGTAAAATGGGTCTTGCAGGCGTCGCTGCGATGTTCAAGTATATGATTGTCGTTATGTTGGTACTCATTATTCACGGTGTCTTCGTATACGGCGGCTTATTAAAGGTATTGGCAAAAGAAAGTATTATTCGTTTCTTTAAACATTTCGGACCAGTAATGGCGATTGGATTTAGTACATCTAGCTCTAATGCATCTCTTCCGTTTGCAATGAAAACCGCACAAGAAAAACTTGGAGTTCCAAAAGCGATAAGCTCTTTTGTACAACCACTAGGTGCAACGATTAATATGGATGGTACTGCCATTATGCAAGGTGTCGCGACTGTATTTATCGCTCAAGTGTACGGGGTTGAACTTACATTACCTCAATTAGCTATAGTCGTATTAACTGCTGTACTAGCTAGTATCGGTACTGCAGGTGTACCAGGTGTTGGACTTGTAATGCTTACGATGGTTTTAAATCAAGTAAACCTACCAGTAGAAGGTATTGCTTTAATTATCGGTATTGATCGCATCCTAGATATGTCTAGAACAGCTGTAAATATTTCCGGTGATGCAATTTGCGCAATGATTGTCGCAAAATCAGAAGAAAAATATAATACAGATCAATCGGCAGCATCTTAAATCAAAAAAGGAGTGAATTATTTCACTCCTTTTTTGATTTGCTTCCTTTTTTCGAACGATATTCTTTTCCTTTGTTATCATTACCTGTTTCAAATTCAGTACTAAACTCCTGCTGGAATTGCCCTGATTTCGGTGAACCTTGATTTCCGCTACCTTTACTACCATTACGATTCGTCATATTTCTGCCTCCTTCCTTTACTAGTAGTATGGTACATATTTTCTTTTTTATAATCTTTTACATACGAAAGAAGACCTTCCCTATATAAGGAAGGTCTTCTTTGTCATTACGTAAGCGTTTTCTTACTTTTAATTATTTAAATAAGTTTTTTAGAAATAGATATCATTATATTCATTTCTTCTTCTGAAAGTGCGGAGAATCTTTCTTGTAAATATTTCTTTTTCTCCCCTTCCATTTTCGCAACTAAATCTTTCCCTTGTTCTGTAATCTCCAAATATACAACTCGGCGATCTGACGTAGAGCGTGAACGAGTTACAAAACCTTTATTAATTAATTTTTCTGTAACAGCTGTAATATGACTATTCGATACATTTAACTCATTCGCTACACGTGATACCATTTCTTTATTCGTACGATTCAATATTCTAAGGACGATGAACTCATTCCACGGTATGTAACCACCAAATATTTTTCCAATATCATTACGCAACGTGCGGAACATAGCAAACACATTTGTCGATAGTTCTTCCATTAATTGCTCTCGATTTTGAGACAATTTTGACAGCCCCTTTTATTTCATTTAGTTAAATAAAAACCTTATTAATAATTTTACATGAAATCTTACTTTTTGTCACCTTATTTTCCCATAATTCGTAGTTTTTTAATAGATATTTCATGGTACAATGAAATTGATTTTCCAGAAAAAGGAGTTGGGGTAATGAGTGAAGAAGACAAACTTTCTAATCTCAGTCTAAAAGATAAGACTATTATTATTAGTGTTGTTATTCTTATTCTCATTATATTCTTTGCATTTATATTCTTTGTATATGTAGGAATCTTTCAAATTACAGGTATAGAATATTCATCAAGAACAGCTCTATTACTCTTTTTTTTACTTATTCTTTTATTAGATGGTATTACATATTTTATATTCATTTTCTTTAAAGTGCTCCTACATCCAATGATGACAAGTATGCCCAATTGGCTCTCAATTGCTCTTCTCTCTATAATCGAAATTACATTAGATTAGTTCGTCATTCATACCGCAGACGACTGGATAGAGAGTGTACAAATGTCCAACATAGCTGAATTATGTGTCGCACTATTCCTTTATACACTAAATAAATTATTTAGTGATAAGAAAGAGTAAGAATACAAGCTTTTCTATATAAAAATTGGTACAATAAAAACAAATCATACTAAAGAGGTGTTACTTATGAACTTACTACAATGGGCTGATAAAGGCATGTCCTTTGATACATATGTGAATGAAATGAAAGTAAATCAATACGAGCTACTACACATTTACAATAACTTTTTAATTCCAAATGAATTACTTCCAGTTTTAGAAGAACGTCAAAATGATGGCTGGCACGTTATCGTATTAACAGCTGACTGGTGCGGCGACGCTCTTTTATGTGTACCTGTTATGAAACGAATTTCTGAAGTTGCAAATATTGATATGAAATTATTAATTCGTGATGAAAACTTAGAATTAATGGATCAATATTTAACAAATGGAACAGCACGTGCCATTCCAATCTTTATTTTCATTGATAAAGACGGAAATGAACAAGCCGTTTGGGGACCACGCGCTCCAAAAGTACAAGAATTAGTAACTTCAATGCGCGCTACACTGCCTGAAAAAGAAGATCCAACTTTCGAGGAAAAACAAAAAGAAATGTACGCTAATTTCCGTGCTACATTAGCTGATGATACTTCTCTTTGGGAGCATGTTATGGAAAGCATGATTGAAAAAGTAGTAAAATAAAAAAACATGCCGAATTCGGCATGTTTTTTTATTAAACAAAATTATAATCCTTTTTTCTGAGAATATACAGCATCTACGCACTCTGCTAAACGTTCCATTTCACCCATGTATATTCCACGTGTCATCCACCCAGTCAATTTGTACATAATCTTATATAAAAAATTCTTCGGTTCAAATTCTACGATTAAAGTAAGCGATGTACCTTCTTCATCCTCTTCTAACATATAAGTTGCAGCTGTATAACCTTGCTTCATCTCACATCCAACTGAAACGATATACGGTTCATCATACTCTAAAATTTCCGCCTCAAATTCATATATTTTCTTCCCCATCTTTTGCACAGATATATATTTGTCACCTTCACGAGGGTTTTCAACATCTACATTTGAAGGATACCTATTTTCTACCATAAAGGTACTCCATTCTAGTATTTTCTCGTCATTGTGTACATAATCAAATACAACATCAATTGGTGCTGGAATTACTATTTCTATTGCAAAACTCACTAAATTGCCCCTCTCAAATACCCTATTGTTTTTCTTAAAATTATTATAATGAAATCATTATGACATATTTCACATGGTGAAATACAAGTAATTGAAGGTAAAAGTTTCATTTTTCTCTCGCTATAAAAAAATCCCCTATAGAATAGACTTTTTTTCAAATGTCTATTCTATAGGGGATTGCTGACAATTTATTCTTACATAATGAAGAAATAGAATACCGCAGCTAAAACGAAACGGTAATAAGCGAACGGTGTTAGTTTTACACGAGCTAATAATTTTAAGAATGAAACGATTGCAAGCAACGCAACAACAAATGCTGTAATAAATCCAGTTGCAAATAACGTTATATCAGCCGAGCTTAATATATCCCAGCTTTTAATTAAATCTAAGCCACTTGCAGCTACCATCATTGGCACCGCTAAAATGAACGTATATTCAGCTGCCGCTGTATGCGAAACGCGAGCTAACAAACCACCACTTATTGTCGATCCAGAACGAGAAAATCCTGGCCAAAGTGCTAAACATTGGAACATTCCAATTGTAAATGCTTGCTTATATGTGATTTCATCTAACGTTCTTGCTGTACTTGGTTTTGAAAACTTCTCAGCAACAATCATTAAAATACCACCAGCTACTAAGCTAATAACAACCGGTCCTGGACCGAATAAAACTTCTTTAATTGTACTATGGAATAATACGCCAAGAATTCCGGCAGGGATCATCCCGATAATAATATGTAATAAATTTAACGATGGCCCATCTGTTACTTTCCCTATTCCAACTAATGACCATAAACGCTTCCAAAATATAACAACAACTGCTAAAATCGATCCCAACTGAATAACAACTTCGAAAACTTTTGCTCTATCGTCTTCAAATCCAATTAAGTGTCCTGTTAAAATCATATGTCCTGTTGATGATACTGGTAAAAACTCTGTTAAACCTTCAACAGCACCCATGATTAATCCAATTAACCAATCAGCCACAAGTAGTGCCTCCTTAATAACGAATATGTAATTTTTTCACACCTTATCATAATACCTTATCCCTTTTCAAAGTGCATCCTTTTTTTATTGATTTCATCTGTGGTATACGCTTATTTCTTTTCTATTTTTTGATTAAATTGTATGATAATAAGAGTTTGTTTTTTACGTTGAAAGGGGATTTTATGAAAGAAACTACTTCATTCTCACAAAAGTTAAAGCAATTTTTATTACTCTTTTTCCCGATTTTTGTAACGCAAATGTCATTATTTGCGATGAGCTTTTTTGATACGACAATGTCAGGACATGCAAGTCCTATTGATTTAGCGGGGGTTGCTATCGGAACAAGTATATGGCTTCCCGTTAGTACCGGCTTAACCGGAATTTTAATGGCTACTACTCCTATTGTTGCACAGCTCGTTGGATCAAAGAAAAAGGAGGACGTTCCCCACATTGTCATACAAGCAGTATATTTAGCAATTTGTGCTAGTTTCGTTGTTATCCTTATCGGACTCTTCGCTGTTTCACCTATTTTAAATGGCATGCAATTAGAAGAACCTGTGGAACGTATTGCAGCACAATTTTTAAGTATTATCGCGATTGGAATTATCCCTTTATTTATTTACACCGTCTTACGTGGATTTATTGATGCATTAGGAAAAACTCGAACAACGATGATTATTACATTACTATCATTACCAATTAACGTAGTATTAAATTACTTATTAATTTTTGGTCACTTTGGTTTTCCAAAACTCGGTGGTGTTGGTGCGGCAATCGCTTCTGCGGCAACATATTGGTGTATTTTAATTATTACAGTCATTATTATTCGTACGAAAGAGCCTTTCGCTTCTTTCAATATCTTTAAACAGTTATACCGCCCTTCCTTTACGAGCTGGAAGGAATTCCTGAAACTTGGCGTCCCTATCGGATTTGCTATCTTTTTTGAGACGAGTATTTTCGCTGCAGTAACACTTATGATGAGTAATTTTAGTACGACAACAATAGCAGCACATCAAGCAGCTATGAACTTTGCTTCCTTGTTATATATGACTCCTTTAAGTTTAGCCATGGCAATGACGATAGCCGTTGGATTTGAAGTTGGAGCAAAACGATACAATAATGCGAAACAATATGGATTTATCGGAATTGGATTAGCTCTTGCTTTCGCTCTTTTATATTCAATCCTTCTTTATTTCTTTGATGATGAAATTGCTTCTATTTATACGACAAATGCAAATGTCCACCATTTAGCAAAAGAATTTCTTATCTTCGCGATTTTATTTCAAATTTCAGATGCAATTGCAACTCCAGTACAAGGAGCACTTCGTGGTTATAAAGATGTAAATGTTGCCTTAATTATGACATTGATCGCCTATTGGGTCATCGGTCTACCTCTTGGCTACATATTAGCAACTTATACTGATTGGGCCGCAAAAGGGTATTGGATCGGCCTTATTATCGGTCTAGCATTTGGAGCAATCTTCCTGCTTATCCGTCTCTTTCAAGTTCAGAGAAAATATACAACGCAAAACAGCCGCTAATGATATAGCGGCTGTTTTCTTCGTGCATATTTTTTCTTGTAACGTGTAACATAATGAAAAAGAAAGGTGGATACATATGGACGAAAAACAAAAGAAACAATCATTCGATGAAGAATTCGCCCCTGAAATTTCACCTGGATATCGGCAAGATGTACATAAGCCACCTAAATATAAAAACACTTCTTTTTTAATGGGCATTACCATTTTTGCCGCTGTGTTACTCGTACTCATCATTTTCGTTTATTTTTAATGGAAGGCGGTCTATTATATGAAGAAACAAGATTCTAATCGTTCAAAAAGAACTGTTAAAACAGAAAAAGGATATGCAGGGGATTCTGTTCATACACTTAAACAAATTGAGCAAGGAAACTTATACATTGCTCAAAAAGAACTTGGGCAACAAAATGAAAATCTTTAAAGTCCCTCTTCCACTAGAGGGTTTTTTATTGTACATACTGCTTGTGCTCCAACACCATAAATATATTATTAACCTTTACAATTTTCATATCATAATTTCATTTCACTTCTCTTACCATTTTCAGTACCAGCAACGTACGCTACAGCATGATAGCGAAAACTCTCATCCGTCATTTCACGTACCTCCTCGTTTGTAAATTTATACTCTAAATTCCGAAAACGATTTGGATAATAATTTTTCATTAATTGTTCATGCCCTCTATTTATAAATAGCTCTTCGCTTTTTATCTTCACATCTTCTTTATTATCAAACTCAAACACTGATAGTTACGCTGTCACAAAGTGTTCTCCTATCATTTTCACTTCTTTATCAGTTAAAATTTCTATACCCTTGTTCTTTATTTCCTGATTTAACTCGTACTGATCTATCGGTTTAAAGGTAGCAAAAACTGTCTCTTTATATAACCAAAAGCGATACATATAGAAATGATTAACATTCTTTTCTTCGTAATACACACCAACCTTCCTTCAAATTATAATTATAGATCACCAAAAAGAAAGAAGATTCTGATATTATAAAGTAGAATAATTTAACTTTTAATTAGAAATGAGGAGTGACTATGAATTATTACAAGCAATATATAAAACAAGCCCTGCCTGGCCTTTCTATACATTCATATAAGCAAAATGAAGAAGGCTGGGATAATATAGCGGTTATTATAAATGACGATCTACTCTTTCGTTTCCCGCGAAGACCTGAATATGCAAACCGAATTCCGTTAGAAAAAGAACTATGCACCATTCTTTCTCATTCATTACAAAGAATCGAAATTCCTAAGTATCACCTATTGTATAAGAATGATTGTGATACTGTTCCATTTTGTAGCTATTATCCTCTCATTCATGGTAAACCGTTAAAAACTGAAATAGTTGCCAAGTTAGAGAAAAAAGAACTTGAAGTAATTATTACACAGTTAGCCACTTTCCTTGCGACTTTACATAGTATTCCTTTAAAGCGTGTTGAAACGCTGGGTTTCCCTATCGAAAAAACACTTACCTACTGGAAAGAGCTACAAACAAAATTAAATCAATATCTTACTAACAGTTTTACCTCATTACAGAAATCAGCGTTAAATTGTTTATTCGAAAACTTCTTTGCCGATATAGCTCAATCTACCTTTCAAAATACAATCATTCACGCTGACTTTACACATCATCACATTTTATTTGACAACCAAAACAAAACCATTTCAGGAGTTATCGATTTCGGTGATGCTCAAATTGGCGATCCTGCTTTTGATTTTGCTGGACTATATTATGATTTCGGACGTGAATTTACTACATCTGTATACGAACAATACAGTACACTTAGTTCTCATCCTGATCCATTACTCATTCACCGCGTCACTAGTTTTTATCAATACAGCCCTTTACTACATAACCTTATTTATAACATTGAGACAAATAACGAAATAGAATTAAATGCGAGTGTAAAACAACTGAAAGCGATATTACAGGGCCGAGATTAAATTCTCTCCCTATATTCTTTCTCCTCATACATCATTAACTTTTTATCCATTTCAACAATGACTTTATACAGTTGAAACGCTTGTAAAATTTGCAGTTGAATCCCAAAAGGAGCATTCTGTTCTTTTAACCATTGAAATACTTTCGTTTCATCTTTCATTGATTATTCCTCCCTTTATTAATCTGCTACAAATATACGGTAAATGATGAAAAGCTTTTCATGTCAATAACAAACAAGGATGCAAAATTGCATCCTTTAATGTACGATATTTTTCTTCTGCTTCGCTTCTTTCTTTACTTCTTCCCTTTGGCATTCACTACGAAACGCACAACTCATACACTCAGAACGAAAATGACGCTCTGTATAATGCTCAGGTTGTTGCAACATTTCTTTCATTCTAGATAAATCAGCCATGCCAGTTATAATATCTTCCTGTTTCGGAATGTACTCATACTTAGTTCCTTCTATTAAATTAATAACTTCAATTTTTCCTGGAAGAATACCGAAAGCTTTATAACTGAATACTGTCATTAACTTTTGACAAAGAGCAAGCATTTCCTCATCCGCATCGACAACATACTTTTTAATTACAAACGACTCAGTACTCCACTCACCAACTTCTAATGTCAATGACATGTGGACACCTAACTCTTCCATATATGTTTGAAATTTTTCATATAAAAATAACGGCGGTGTCTGACTATCATCTCTTTCAACAAACTGTAATAAGTGATCCGTTAACTTCGCTAACACAATATAATACTCCGTCTGTGAAGCAAACATATTAATCCTTACCTTTTTCCAATACTTTTCTATTAATATTAAAAGTACGATTTTCGTTTGTTGGCCCGCAGGTAGTGTGTAATATTCATTAATAATTCGATTCACAATCATTTGTGCGATTTGTTGCCATTCAAATGAAGAAGGTTCTCTTCTTTTTATATGACGGAAATAAAATTTATGCGGACAACGCATAAAATCATACAAATGATAATCTGTCATCGTTTTGATTGCGATTTTCTCATGCACTTGCTCTTCATCTCCCTTCTGCCATTAAGAAAGGTGTTTTACAAATTCAGCTCCAAACTGTAAACATTTTTCTACATCTTCATCTTCTGGCGTTAATTCTACTTTTAGTCCTTCTAACACAACTGCAGCTCCGCGCTCTTGTAGCTTTTCTATTAAAATGTCAACCGCCACGCCGTATTTCGGATAAGCCGAATCACATGACCCGAATACTGCGGCTTTTTTCCCATTTAAATCAATAGAATCCATTGCGTCATAAAAATCTAAGAAATCATCAGGAAGGTCACCATCTCCCCAAGTATAAGCACCTAAAATAATTCCATCATACTGTTCTAGTATAGAAGCTTCTGGTGAATCCATAATATCGATAACTTCAATTTCATTTTCTGTTTCACGAATCGCACCTGCAATATGATCAGCCATTTCCTCTGTATTTCCACTCATACTTGCAAAAATCATTACTAACTTACTCAACTGAATCTCTCCTTTTACCTTGTATCTCTTTTTCTGTTGGAAACGGACTCTTCTCATCTACATATTCAGAACGAATTACATTTCGTTGCCATTCCATATGCTGATCAACATCTTTATTTTTATCTTTTAATCCCCTCCGCAGAAGGTGAAATTTTTTTCTCATTAACATGTCTCATCCATCCTATTGATAATAATTATCAATTTCAACTACCCTTAGATTAATTGACAGTGATTATCAATGTCAATAACTATTTTTAAAAAAATGATGAAAATGTACAAGCTTGTCCGTTAGCTATTCATATACTATAAATGAGCATAGTTCTTTCTCAGCCCTCTCTGACGGAAAGAAATAAAAGCAACTGCGATAGAGCGCAGTTGCCTTTTTTTATACTTTTCTATGATTTTAGTAGTCTTATCGCTGTCTCTAAAAATAATTCCACTCCATAAATTAAAGCTGATTCATCTACATCAAATTTCGGATGATGATGCGGATAACAAGTATCTACCTTTTCATTCCCCGTCCCCAATTTAATGAAGCAACCCGGTGCCTTTCTTAAATATGCTGAAAAATCTTCTCCTCCCATAGAAGGTTCAAGCTTCACAACACGCTCATTCCCAAACAAATGTAGTGCACTTTCTTCTACTACTTTCGTAATATATTCATCATTAATAACCGGATCATATCCGTATCGATACGTATATGTATACTTTCCTCCATGTGCCTTTGTAATTCCTTTCACGATTTGTTCAATTTTCTCTTCTGCTTCTATTCTTAACGCTTGATTAAAAGAACGCACAGTTCCCATTAAAGTTGCTGCATTAGGAATAATATTATCAGCCATTCCCCCATGAAACTGCGTAACTGAAACAACTCTTTGCATGAAAGCACTTGTATTTCTTGATACGATATGTTGTAAATTTGTAATAATCTGCGCTCCGATAGCAATAGGATCTATCGTTTCTTCTGGCCTCGCCGCATGCCCTCCTTTCCCTTGAATTTCAACTGTAAATACGTCTGGTGCCGCCATCATCGGCCCATACGCAATTCCGATTTTCCCGCTTTCGAGTCCTGACATAACATGTAAACCTATTACATAATCAACACCATCCATCACACCTGCCTCAACCATTTCTTGTCCCCCGCCGGGATACACCTCTTCTGCGTGCTGAAAGAAGAGACGAATCTCACCTACAAAATCTTCCTTTATATTTGATAGCACCTCTGCTGTACTTAACAAAATAGCTGTGTGAGCATCATGCCCACATGCATGCATCATTCCTTTATTCACAGACGTATAAGATTTCCTTGTCTCCTCTTGAATTGGTAAAGCATCTATATCAGCTCGAATCGCAACTACTTTCCCTTGTCCCGTCCCTCTTTTAATTGCTAGTACACTATACTTCGTCGGTCTCATTACTTCAAAAGAAGAAAATGAGCATAATGTATCATATATAAATTGTGAAGTTTCTTTTTCATGAAATGATAATTCCGGATACTTATGGAAATGCCGTCTCCATTTCATTATATTTTCTTCCGAAATAAGACTCTTCCACACTATATTCATGATAATTTCCTCCTTTTAATAAGATCTAGAAATATAAAGTTTGCTCAGTCTCTACCGATTAATAAGAAACAAATATTATATTTTCTCGTATTCTTATAATCCACTTTTATGTATTCACACAATCCACTTTTTATTTACATGACAAACCCATTACAAATTCATGCTGAATGTAATATAATTGCTAAGTTAGGGATTTTCTTTTTTAGTATTTAGTGCTAATATCAGAAAAGAGCCTTTTGTCTTATTTTTACCTAAAATGTGGAATTTTGTTTTTTTCACAATAATGTAGGACATGATACCTACAAAGAGCTATTATTTCATTAAGAGAGGGAAAGACATGGAAAGATTAAAAGAGATATGGTCTCGACCACTCACACAATGGGTTGCAAAGACGGTTTATTACCTTGCAATTTTATTTGCATTACTTTGGTTGTATGGATTCCATGATACAAACACAAGTACATTTATTTACAATGAATTCTAGGGTGGGAACGTTATGAAGTTATTAGAACAAATTGAAAAGTGGGCTGCAGAAACGCCTGATCAAACCGCTTTTGTTTGGCGAGATGCGAAAATTACGTACAAACAATTAAAGGAAGATTCTGATGCGTTAGCACATTGGATTTCTTCTGAGTATCCAGATGATCGTTCACCAATCATGGTGTATGGACATATGCAACCTGAAATGATTATTAACTTTTTAGGATGTGTAAAAGCTGGACATGCTTACATTCCTGTAGATTTATCTATCCCAGCTGATCGTGTACAACGTATCGCTGAAAATTCTGGTGCGAAATTACTTTTATCAGGAACAGAAGTAACTGTAACTGATTTACCAGTTCGCATCGTAAGTGAAGACAACTTAAAAGATATTTTCTTTACTCATAAAGGGAACATTCCAAATCCTGAACATGCGGTAAAAGGTGATGAGAACTTCTACATTATTTACACATCAGGAAGTACAGGTAATCCGAAAGGGGTTCAGATTACTTATAACTGCCTTGTTAGCTTTACAAAATGGGCTGTAGAAGATTTCAACTTACAAACAGGGCAAGTATTCTTAAACCAAGCACCTTTCTCATTCGATTTATCTGTAATGGATATTTACCCATCATTAGTAACAGGTGGTACACTTTGGGCAATCGATAAAGATATGATTGCACGTCCAAAAGACTTGTTTGCTTCTTTAGAGCAATCGGATATACAAGTATGGACTTCGACACCATCTTTCGCAGAAATGTGTTTAATGGAAGCATCTTTCTCTGAGAGTATGCTACCAAACATGAAAACATTCTTATTCTGCGGTGAAGTATTACCAAATGAAGTGGCTAGAAAATTAATTGAGCGTTTCCCGAAAGCTACAATTATGAATACGTATGGTCCAACAGAAGCTACTGTCGCTGTAACAGGTATTCACGTTACAGAAGAAGTGCTTGATCAATACAAATCACTTCCAGTTGGCTACTGTAAATCAGACTGTCGCCTTCTTATTATGAAAGAAGATGGCACGATTGCACCTGATGGTGAAAAAGGTGAAATCGTAATTGTCGGTCCAAGCGTAAGCGTTGGATATTTAGGAAGCCCTGAATTAACAGAAAAAGCATTTACTATTATTGACGGTGAGCGCGCCTATAAAACAGGCGATGCTGGCTATGTTGAAAATGGTCTTCTATTCTATAATGGTCGTCTTGATTTCCAAATTAAGCTTCATGGTTATCGAATGGAATTAGAAGAAATTGAGCATCATCTTCGTGCGTGTTCTTACGTAGAAGGAGCAGTTATTGTTCCAATTAAAAAAGGTGAAAAATACGATTATTTATTAGCGGTTGTTGTTCCTGGTGAGCATTCATTTGAAAAAGAATTCAAATTAACATCTGCAATCAAAAAAGAACTCAATGAGCGTTTACCAAACTACATGATTCCACGTAAATTCATGTATCAATCTTCTATTCCAATGACACCAAATGGAAAGGTAGATCGCAAAAAATTATTGAGTGAGGTTACAGCATGACCGCGTATGGATCATTTTATTTTTTCGCTATAGTGGGCATTTTATTAATACCTACTATCATAGCTGGATTAAAAGGTAAAATGTTGCGTAAATATAATGCCTTTTTAACATTATTAATGCTTGTTATTATCTTCTCTGATAAACCAAAGCAAGCAATAATGTTAGCCGCATTTATTATTTGGCAATATGCCCTTATTAAAGGCTATTTATTATTAAGAAAACAAAATAATAGTACATCTAGGTTTTATATAGCTGTTATTTTATCGATTTTACCGCTTATTTTGGCAAAAGTCGCACCGTTTGTACCTGAGCTAAAGTTTGTCGTATTTTTAGGAATGTCCTATGTAACATTTAGAGCAGTACAAATGGTATTTGAAGTTCGTGATAATTTAATTAAAGAGCTTTCCTTCTTTAATTTTTGGGAATTCGTTTTATTCTTCCCGGCTATCTCAACAGGACCTATCGATCGTTACCGCAGATTCCAAAAAGATATTCAAAAGCCACCTAGTGCAGAAGAATATCAAAACTTACTATATACAGGGCTAAACCGTATTTTCCAAGGTTTCTTGTATAAATTTATTATTGCTTACTTAATAAAGCAATATTTTATGGATCCGGCATTCGCTCAACAAGATACAATCCTATCAAATATGATTTACATGTATAGCTATAGCTTATATTTATTCTTTGACTTTGCTGGTTATAGCTCATTTGTAATTGGTGTAAGTTATATGATGGGAATTAAAACTCCAGAAAACTTTAATAAACCATTTATTAGTCGTAACATTAAAGACTTCTGGAACCGCTGGCACATGAGTTTATCATTCTGGTTCCGTGACTTTATTTACATGCGTTTCGTCTTTTTTGCAACGAAGAAAAAGCTAATTAAAAACCGTTACACAATTTCGTATATCGGTGCATTTTTAAACTTTTTCATCATGGGAATATGGCATATTACTGGTGAGCATGTGTATCAATACATTATTTATGGTCTTTATCATGCTGCCTTGTTTATCTTGTTCGATATTTTCGAACGAAAAAACAAGAAGCATAAGTTTTGGCCAAATAATAAATTTACGCATGTCCTTGCGATTGTAATTACGTTCCACGTTGTATGTTTCGGTTTCCTAATCTTCTCTGGACACCTTAACAGATACTTTTAATGCACCCTTCTTATTCCATTAAGAAGTTGCACATATAATATATTCGGATATAAAGGAGATTTTAAAAATGGCAGAATTCAAAGAGCAAGTATTAGATATTTTAGAAGAAGTATGTGAAAACGATATTGTGAAAGAAAACTTAGATGTTCAATTATTTGAAGAAGGTATTCTTGATTCTTTCGCTGTAGTATCTTTATTAGTTGAATTCCAAGAGCGTTTAGATATTGAAGTGTCTATTTCTGATTTTGACCGTGATGAATGGGCTACACCAAATATGGTTATTAAGAAGTTGGAAGAAATCCGATGAACAAAGCAAAATTTGGTCCGATGCTTTTAGCATTGGCCCTTTTTGCTGTATTCTTACTTATTCCGACGCGCTTCCTACTTCCACTTTTAAGTGATGAGAAAGTAGAACAAGCTGCGACTTCTTTAAAAGAAGAAAAGATTCAAAGTATGATTTTACAGCAAAAGATGTTAGCAGATCCGAAATATCTTCCGATGTACGGTTCATCGGAATTCGCACGTATGGATGCTTTCCATCCATCAAATTATTTCAAAGTAAAGCCTGAAGGGTTCACACCATTCCTTCTTGGACGCGGTGGAACACAAGACCTTGTACACGTATTAAACTTTGCATCTACAATGGATCAATTGAAAGACAAGAAAATGGTATTCGTTCTTTCTCCGCAATGGTTTGTGCCACAAGGTATTGATGAAACACACTTTGCACCTAACTTTTCAAAACAACAAGGCTATCACTTGCTTTTCAATGATGACTTAAAGCCTGAGATGAAAAAACAAATTGCAAAACGTTTACTAAACTTTGAGATTGTTAAGAAAGAAACTTTACTTAAAGTTTCGCTTGAAGGTATCGTTTATGATGATACAAAGCATAAAGTAAAAGCACTTGCTGCTAAACCTTTCGCTTATATTTATCGTAACATTTTAGATCGTAAAGATTTATTTACAGCAATGTTTGATATTAAACCGCATAAAGAAAAACTTGACCCTTCATTAAAACAAATGAACTGGGAAGAGGCTCGTAAACATGCAGATCAAACGGGCGCAGTAGAATCTGGATCGAACGAATATGGTATCGAAGATGATTACTTCAATAGCAAAATTAAGAAGAAATTAAAGCAACGTGAAGGTTACTTAAAAAATGATGCTTATGACCAATCACCAGAGTATGAAGATTTACAAATTGTACTTGATTTATTAAAACAATCTGGTGCAAAACCACTCTTCATTTCTGTTCCTGTAAAAGGTCCTTGGTATGATTACGCTGGCTTCCCGAAAGAAAAACGCGAATTATACTACAATAAAGTTCATGAACAAATTAAGAAAGCTGGCTACCCAATTGCTGACTTCTCAAATCATGAATATGATAAGTACTTCTTAAAAGATCATATGCACTTAGGTTGGAAAGGCTGGGTTTACATCGACGAGGCCATCCAACAATTTTATAAAGCAAACTAATGAAAAGACCGCTTGAATTATTCAAGTGGTCTTTTTCTATATACATTTTGTAATTGTTCGATTACGTTCTCCGCTTCATTCATGACACGTTTCACTACGTGCTGAGCTGGCTCTATTCGTGCTAATGCTGATGCTTGTCCCGCCCAAAGCGACATGTATTCTCCTTTATTTTGTTTTGCTGCTTCTTGGCGTATTTTAGAAGTTAATACATTTTGCACTGGATACATCGGAAGCCCTTCTTCTTTCCCTTCATGTTTCTCTATAAATTCATTACGAATACCCCGTGCATATTTCCCGGAAAACGCACGAGTTACAGTTGTACTCGTATCTGTACTTTGTAATACGGCCTCTTTATATGCATCATGTGTAATACTTTCTTCACTCGTTAAAAAGGCTGATCCCATTTGAACAGCTTCTGCCCCCAGTGTAAATGCCGCAACAAGCCCTTGCCCATTCATTACACCACCTGCTGCAACGATCGGGATATGAGGTACTGCTGCTACTAATTGCGGAATTAACGCAAACGTACCAATCATAGCATCACGCTCTTTCCCAATAAACGTTCCTCTATGCCCTCCTGCCTCACTACCTTGCCCGACGATAATATCAACCCCTAACTCGGCAAGTACTTTCGCTTCTGCTACATGGGTAGCTGTTCCGATAACTTTTATCCCTCTCCTTTTTAATTCATCTATTTCTTCTTTTTCTAACGTTTGAAATGCAAAACTAACGACCGGTACTTTTTCCTCTAATAATACTTGTAATTGCGCTTTATAGCTTTTCGGCAGCTTTGGTGACTGCTCTCCCTCTATACCTAGTTCTCTATTCACCGCTCCCAGTAATACGTTCGCCTCTTTTACCTTTTCTTCTTCTATCTTTACCTCTTTTGTTACAAGTAAATTAACACCAAATGGTTTATCTGTTAACTCCCTTATCTTATAAATAGCTTCACGAATTTGTTCTGGGCTCATATAGCCAGCTCCAAGCGTACCTACCCCTCCGCCATTACTTACAGATGCAACGAGCTCTGGCGTTGTAATGGCACCTGCCATCCCCGCTTGTATAATAGGATTTTTCACTTGTAATATTTCTGTAACTCGGCTTGTAAACATCATTTTCCCTCCTACTTTCCTTATACCTTCTTTATATGACATACTTTCCCCTTCTTTTACAAGGATTGAACCATCGCTACGCGAATATATTGAAAGAGAAGGAGGGAATACAATGATTTATCCAAATGCATTAAAACAAGGTGACACTGTAATGGTTATCGCTCCATCAGGCCCACCAACACCCGAAAATGTTTTAAAAGGCGTGAACGTATTAAAAGAGATGGGATTATCCGTAATAATTGGAAAGAGTGTTTATGAAAAATATGGATATTTAGCTGGAGGTGATCAAGTTCGTCTTGATGATATACATGAAGCATTTTCAAATACTGAAGTCAAAGCGATTTTTTGTGCACGGGGTGGTTACGGAAGCGCTCGCCTTCTCCCTTACATTCAATATGAAATTATTCAACAGAATCCAAAAATTTTTTGGGGATATAGCGATATTACAGCTTTGCATACCGCCTTTTCACGTTATGCGGAGCTGGTTACTTTTCATGGTCCAATGATTGAAGAATTAGGAAAAGGTATAGATTCTCTCTCTCTATCTTCTTTCAATCAACTCTTCCATCCGTATTCATCTATCTTATATGCATCAGAATGTATCGTACCTACCTCTCCATATACAGTTTCAGGTACATTAGTTGGAGGGAATTTAACTGTGTTAACAAGTATAATTGGCTCGCCCTATGAGATAAATACAGCAAATAAACTTTTATTGCTTGAAGATATTGGTGAAGAACCATATCGCATTGACCGGATGTTAAATCAACTACTTTTATCTGGACAGTTTAATGAATGCATTGGCGTTATTTTTACAAGTTGTCACGACTGCACCCCTTCTAAACCATCCCAATCATTGCAAACAATATTATATGAATATTTCACGCCATATAATATACCTGTGCTATTCGGTTTACCAATTGGACATATAAGCCCAAATATCGGTATTCCCCTCGGAGCTACAGCAACAATAAATACAAATAACAAAACTGTTTCTATTTCTACTGGTATAGCCACTCCATGTTCAAATTAAAAAGGAAAAGCTACTAAGCTTTTCCTTCTACTTATAATAATTAAAGATTCGCCCAGATGAGATATCTGCGATTTCTTCTGGAATAAATGTTTTACTCATATCTGTTCCAACATTTAATACAGCTGTCGCATCTTTCTCGATGCTACCAAATAATTCTTTTCCACGTATCGTAATAAGGGGTGTCCCTTCTGGCAACACATCTTTTACAAATTCCAATTGCGTAAAGAATGGAACGATCCATCTATCCTCTCCTTGGAAATGACGTAAACGAAGTGTGCCTTCTGTTGCTCCGTCCTCTGCTTCTAATGAACCAGCAACATAAAAATCAGTTGTTAAGAGCAATTCATAAAATTCCTTTTGCTTTTGTTTATCATCCCCTGCTAAAACGAGTACCTCTTCTATTTTTTTTACTGGAATTTTCTTCATATGGTGACACCCCTATTTTCAAAATGATTATACTTAGATTATACGAAATATTCTTATTTTTTTCTACATAATTCCGCAATTATTTTCTTAAAATAATTTTAAAGCCTCTTCAGTCGTAACGATTTTAGCAAATTCATCATGTAAGTTTACAAGTGTCATATTGTGAATGTCCTCTGCACTATACTCTATCCCGTCCAGAACTTTACGATTGAATGTAGCCGTCGCATCGCTCACTACATACGTTGTAAATCCTAAATTACCTGCCATCCGTGTTGTAGTCTCCACACAATGATTTGTTGTTAATCCTACAATCACTACAGTATTACATTTTTTCTCTCTTAATTGTTCTTCTAAATTTGTCCCAATGAACGCGCTATTAACGGATTTCCGGATTATTATTTCATCTGGCATTGGTTGCACTTCTTCTTTAAAGTTTACCGTTTCCACATATTGATAAAACATCGACTGAACATTTTCTTTATTTACATGTTGAATATGAAAAACTGGCAGTTTCCTTTTTCTCCATTCCTCTAACAAACTTTTCATATTTTCTTCCGCAAAAAGGTTATTCCTCGTGCCCCAGTACGGCAAGTTGAATGCTTCTTGTACATCAATGATTATAAGTGCTACTTGATTAAGCATACTACCCTCCTATTTAATTGGGCTGTAATTGAAACAGAAAACCAAGTTGCTGCGACGCAGTAATAAAACAAATATACGCGCAAAGCTCTACAATTTCTTTTTCCGTCCAATATTGTTTTAAGACATAAAACATATTATCTTCTATCGCCTTTCGGTCATGAACAAATGTATGCGCAAAAGTAACTGCTACACTCATTTCTTCTACCTTTTGCATATCATCAGGTCTTCCCTTTGCCATACAGTACGGACATTCATTCCCATACGCTAATGTCCGTCTCACTTGCTCCTTCAACTCTGCTGAAAGAGTTCCTTTATTGTACATTGTATCCTCTAACGCACTCCACGAATGTAATATATCCGGATTATGCCCTAATAACTTTTGAAACTTTGTATCTCCTACATTTGACAATGAAATCCTCTCCATCATTTCCCCTCCTATTTCCTTCTGTTTTATTGTAAAATAAATAAAGTTCACTTTACATTTCATATGAATCTTAATTTATATTTTTCCTTTACAAAAAATATCATTTTAATGGAGGTTTGTTTACAAATGCAACTAGACCGTGTTGATCGAAAAATTTTAAATGAATTATATAATGATAGTCGCCTTTCCATGCGCGAATTAGCAAAGCGAGTAAACTTATCCGCTCCGTCTACTACAGAACGTGTTCGTAAACTTGAAAGTGAAGGAGTTATTCAAAAATACACAATCGATATCGATTATAAAAAAGCAGGACTTGTTTTAGATTGCATTTTAGAAATCACTTTAAAAAATGGTGATACAACACGTATGCAACAGTTTATTCAATCTTATCCATCTGCAAGTTTTTGTTACCGAGTAACAGGAAGCTTATGCTACATTGTAAAAATTTCTGTTCCTTCACTCGTAGAACTTGAAGAATTTATTAATGATGTTTCTTCATATGCAACGACAGTTTCTCATATCGTATTATCAGAAGTAGCTCTTACTCCGGATATTGAACATATCTTCCCAGAAAATTAATTTATTTTTATTCATAAATTATTGAAAAACCCCTTACAATAAGAATAAAAATAATATATTATGTATTAAAATACATAAAGTTCGAGAAAGGGGCTTCACATTGAAAATCTGGTTTTATGAAAAAACGGCACAATTAGATGACTTGCTTGGTATTTGGGACAATGTTCCGACCATCCCTCGAATTGGTGAAAAAGTTGAACTTCTAAAAACAGTTCGGATCGTTACAGATATTAAATATGTAAAGAACGGTAATAATTTTCGTGTAGAGATTATTACAAATTAAAAAGTAGCTCTTTAGGAGCTACTTTTTAATTATCTATTATACGCTTTCTTTATAACAATTTTATCTTCTTCTACAGAAACTGTTACATAATCATTTTCTTCTAATCGAAGCTTATTTACAGCTTCATCAGGCAGTTCTACAGCCATCAATCTATCTGTTACTATCACTTGGCTATATATTTCATTTTCTTCTGATGTATTCACTACTTTTTCTTCATTTATGAAACGAATCGGTGGCACACCTACTTCTTTTACCGTACGCCATTGTTTCCAAATGTAAGGGATTAACCAAAGTAATCCAACAATCACAAGTCCAATGCCAATCCATAAATTACTTTGTACCTGCAATTCCGCAATTGAGATTGTGTCACTTTCATCTCCACTTGCCAATTGCATACTCGTTGCAATCAAATTATTTAAAGCATGCACAGCAATATTCGTCCATATACTTCTTGTCTTTATGTATAGAAGGCACATAATAACACCGAACATGAAAGCACCGATAACATCAAAATGTCCTAGTCCAAAAATAAGAGAGGATATAATAACCGCTCGTTTAATCCCCCATTTGTATGCCATTCGTTGTAAGAAAAACCCTCTAAAAATAACCTCTTCCATTATTGGGGCTAATACACATGCTGAAATGAAAGTAAATATAGTCATATATATGTTACTCGTATTAATTACATTTCCATCTTCTAACATAGTAACTAAGAAATTAGGTACAGTATGTGCTAAAATATAAAATTGAATTTGGGATATACCGACTGAAAAAATCATTCCCATTATCGTTGCTAATACAATTAATCCCCAATGTAAACGTCCCGGTTTATCAAAAAAACTTTTAAAAACAACATTATTTTTACTTGTTTTTAAATATAGCCACAATAGTGGAAATACGAAAAATATTGATATTTGTGACATGAACTCTATCGTATTGTCAGAAGCACCTGATAAACTTAATGGAATCATCGTTAGGAACATCCCTATAATCATCCATCCAAAAAAACTACGTAACCTTATACGTGAAAATGCATATTGCATATTAAACACCTCCAAAGATAGTAAAAATAAAGTGAAACTTTAATCAGCCCTCACCAATCGGGCTTTTACGGGCAGTTGATCCCCCACCTAACTTCTTTTCTTTCGCTGAATTTTGAGGTGAGGGTCTTACTGCCCACAAATAGCGGGATAAATGGTCGGATAACTAAATTATAATATGAATATAGTTGAAAATCTTCCTATTTTTCTCAAATGTTTTCAAACAACATATCTCTTAAAATATATAATACATTTTATTTAAAATACCGTATTACTGTTCTTCCAGTTGAAATCTAGGAGAACGTTATGTAATAAAAATCCCCGTTTTTACAAGCGGGGATTTCTTTTATTATAATACGTCACGTTTTTGGAATAATACACTTGATGCTACAAGTAATACAGCAAAGTATGCAACTACAAGTAATAATGAGGTTGTAAACGTAAATTCTGTAAATGGTGGTTCTGCTCCGCCACTTACTAATTTATTGCTATCGTAAACACTTAAATTCAAATGGAAAAACACTACAAATTTTGCTACACCTTTTGCAAACATCATCAGTACCATATTAATTGGTCCTTGTAAAAAGAAGAGGAACATCGTAATAATCAATGGTAATACAGACTTTCTAAATACGTTTGCTAAGAAAAATGCAAGCGTCGCAAAGAAGAACGGCGAAAGTACTTGATATAAAGTAGATTTCATTACGATTCCTAACGTTAATTCTGTTTTACTACCATCCTTTACAATTCCGCCAATAATCATTGCAATTAACGTGCTAGCAAATATGATAAATACTATAGTAAGTAACACTGTAATATATTTAGAGAATAAAACGGTAATTCTTTTTCTTGGACGGATTAATAACTGCTTAATTGTACCTTTTTGGAACTCATCAGTAATCATACGTGAAGCAATCGTAATTCCAAAAATTGTTGCAAATAAAGTAATTAAACCAATCTCTGAACTTGCAAAATCTAAATATGATCCTTTAAATTCACTTCCGTCTCCCCACTTCAGCATCGCTAAAACTCCCAAAATCTCCAATACTGCAATGACACCAATTAAAATATACATACCTTTTTTCGCATGCAACTTTAAAAATTCATTTTGAATTAATTTAAACATTACGCTTTCACTCCCCCTGTAATTGCTAAGAACTCATCCTCTAACGTTTTATTTTGAACGGTAACTCCGTATACAAGCACATCATCATTCACAAGTTTCTTTACAAGTTGTGGAATTTCTTCTTTCGTTACAGATACTGCAATTACATTTCCTTGCGCCTTACCTTTAATGATTTCATTTGCTTTCTGTACCTGATCTACTTCAAACGCTACAACTACTTTCTCATCATGTTTCGCTTGTTCATGTAAGTTGTACTCTTGTACAAACTCACCTTGCTTAATAATAACGACGCGATCACACATTAGTTCAATTTCACTTAATAAGTGACTTGATACGATTACGGCAATATTCTCTTCTTTCGCTAAACGTTGTAAATAATCACGAATTTGACGAATACCAGCTGGATCTAATCCATTTGTCGGCTCATCTAAAATTAAGATTTTCGGCTGATGAAGTAATGCCTGTGCAATTCCTAAACGTTGTTTCATACCAAGTGAATATGTTTTCACCTTTTTATGAATCGCATGCTCTAAGTCAACAAGCTTTACAATTTCAGCAATGCGCTCTTTACTAATTGGGGTAATTGCCATGTTTGCAAAATGCTTTAAATTTTGCATTCCAGTCATATAATCATATAGTTCTGGATTTTCTACAATCGCTCCAATTTGCTCTAGCGCCTTTTCACGCTCCGTGCGAATGCTATGACCACAAATTGTAATATCGCCTTCTGTCATAGAAATAAGACCTGTCATCATACGAATTGTCGTCGTCTTACCACTACCGTTCGGTCCAAGGAACCCGTATACTTCTCCTTCTCGAACCTCAAACGATAGGCCGCGAATGATTTCTGCCTTACCAATCTTTTTTCGAACATTTTCTAATTTCACTACTACGTTTCCCAATGCTGATTCCTCCTTTAGACTTCTAACTTTTTGTCGATTATGCGACCTGTTATATAAACAAGTAAAACAAATATACCGATTGAAAAAGCAATACTATATAAATTCATAAGTTTTTCTTGATAGAGCAACACATTTGCTTCTGATGATTCATCTATATATACTAACTTTGTTATTAAAGGCGCAGTAGGTGCAAGACCGCCCAACATTCCATATATAGTACCTAATAATTTTGTTACTAGTAAAAATAAGAAAAATACAATTGGATATTTTAACTTCTTCTTTTTCAAAGAAAACATTTTAACGCTAGCTACTACAAAAAGCAATACAAGTAATATACTAGATAAATTAAATACATATACAATAGTACTAAATAAGTGCCCTAATGGATTTAATCCACTTTGGGTAAATAACACTTCATAGAGCTCTGTACCCTTTATTATTTTCATAGAAATACTATATAAAAAAATAGAACCTATTACTTCAAAAATAAGTAAACTAATTGTAGTATATAACAATATTGCTAAAACAATCTTTTTACCTGATGTCGGCGTTAATCGAAATAATGTACTTTCAGTCATTTTTCCAAATGCAGACATCGCCTGAATAAATAGCAATGCTATAAAAATTATATATACTAAGATAACTAAGGAAACTATAATTATTTGCCTTATCTCTCCTGATTCTTGCTTAATATAATTTCCCAAACTTACGAAAGCTACAGCTACAACGAATATAAATGATAACAATGAAATAATAATTTGCTTTTTATTTACATTGTACATATATATTAAGCTCGACTTCATCTACTAAACACCTCCTTAAACACCTCCGTGACAGCTTTCCCTCTCTGAAAACGTAACTCTTCTACATTTTCATACAATACAATTTCCCCATCTTTTAAAAAGATTACTTCATCAAAAATATTTTCAACTTCATTTATTAAGTGAGTCGAGATTAGTATCGTACAATCTTCTCTATAAAATTGTAGAATGAGATCTAATACGTGTTCTCTAGAAACAAGATCAATCCCGCCAAGTGGTTCATCTAGTACATATAACTTCGCTTTTCGAGAAAACGTTAAAATAATTTGAAGCTTTTCTACCATCCCTTTTGATAATGCTATAATTTTTTCTTCTAACGGTATTTTAAATTCCGCAATTGTATCTACTGCTCTTTGAATATCGAAGTCTTTATAAAAATCTCGATAGAAAAATAGGGCATCTTTTACAGTCATCCAATCATCAAAGACTGGCTTATCAGACATAAATGAAACGATTTCTTTCGTCTCTAACCCTACTTTTTTACCGTTAATTACTATGCTGCCTTCAGAAGGGTGCTGCAATCCTGCAATCATTTTTAATAACGTCGTTTTCCCGCTTCCGTTATCTCCAACAAGCCCAACGATTTTTCCTTCTGTAATCTCTATATTTAACTCACGGATCACTGCTTTTAATCCGTACCGCTTCCATACGTTTTCTATTTTTAATAACTCTGTCATTCGCTCTCCTCCCTTTTCTCATGTAATGAAGAACGAAGGATTGTAAGAATTTCTTCTTCTGAAAAACCTAAATTGTCCATTCCATCTATAAAAGAATGAAGTAATTCTCTCGCCATATCTTTTCGCAGCTCCATAATTTTCTCCCCTTCATTCGTTACATATCGTCCCATTCCTCTACGTGTTACAACAACTCCATCCCGCTCTAACTCTTGAAATGTACGTTGAATCGTATTTGGATTTACTTGTAATTCACTCGCTAATTCACGTACAGAGGGAATTTTATCGCCAGGCAATAAATGACCCGTTACAATTTCTTTCTTTATGTATTCCATTACTTGAATGTAAATTGGTGTATTTGGAGAAAACTCGATTTTCATTTCTCCCCTCCTGTCTTAGTGTGTTAGTTAAATAGTACACTAAGACAAATTACATGTAAATACTTAAAACAAAAAATGTAATAAAAAGGCAGTGTAACTTTTCGTTACACTGCCTTCCTGTAATACAATATAAGTAAATCTATTCTAATTATAGTTTCAATCGTTTGAATTCACATATAATCTTATGCGAAATTTATTTTACTTTCACTTGAGTTAGCACAGATTTAAACGTATTAATAACTGTATCTACTTCTTCATAGCTAATTGTAAGGGATGGTTCAATACGAATTGTTTTTGAGTTAATTAATGTTCCCGCAACAAGAATACCTTGATCAAACATCGCCTTTGACACTTCATAACCAATCTCGTCTTTATGGAATTCAATCCCAATCATTAAACCTTGACCACGAATTTCAAAGATTTTATCTTCGTGCCCTTCTGCTGCTTGTTTCAATCCATTTAAGAAATACTCCCCAACTTCCATCGCTCGTTCCGGTAATTTCTCTTCCAATAATACATGGATTGTTGCAATTGCAGCAGCACATGCAAGAGGATTCCCGCCAAACGTTGTTGTATGCATAAATGGATTTTCAAACCAACTTTGGAATACTTTTTCTTTCGCAACAATAGCCCCCGCTGGCATTACACCTCCACCAAACGCTTTCGCAAGACAAATAATATCCGGCACAACATCATATAAATCTGCTGCAAACATTTTTCCTGTACGGCCCATTCCAGTTTGCACTTCATCAAAAATAAGGAGCGAATCAAACTCATCACAAAGCTCTCGCACTTGTTTCAAATAATTTTCTGGAGGTAAAATAATGCCGCCCTCCCCTTGAATTGGCTCTAAAATAACTGCTGCAACATCTTCTCCCACTAATGCACATGTCTCAAATGTTTTTCTCATCATATCAATATCGCCAAATGGAACATGACGGAAACCCGGAATTAATGGTAAAAATGGCTTACGGAACATTCCTTTTGCCGTCCCAGATAAAGCACCGAGGCTCTTACCATGGAAAGCACGAGTTGTAGAAATAAAAGTTGTTCGTTCACTATACATTTTTGCTAGTTTTAATGCTGCCTCTACGCTTTCTGTTCCACTATTTGTGAAGAAGGCATATTTCAAATCACCAGGTGTAATATCCGCTAAAATCTTTGCAAGAATTGCTCGAAGTGGATCTAGTAAATCCTGACTGTGCAATGCTTGACGCTTTAATTGATCTGTTACAGCTTTTACTACTTTCGGATTACGGTGACCAACATTGTAAATTCCGAATCCACCTAAACAGTCAATGTATTTTTTACCATTAATATCCATGAAGCAAGATCCTTCATCAGACCATTCTACTGCTGCAAATTGTCCATCTTTTGTTACTGTTTTTCTATAAGCAAGAAAACCAGGATTCACATGCTCTCTAAATCCGTCTACTGTTTCTTTTTGAATCCAATTTGCCTCTTCTTCAGATACTTTTTCTTTTTCAATTAACTGTAGTACTTTCGTAATATACTCATTTACATTTGATTCTTTCTCATTCAATTTATTTTTCACGTTCGTTTCCATCTAATTCACCTCTACATTTTTTTTATTTGCAAACCAACCAATAGGTTCTACTTCTAGATTTATATTAATCTGCTTAATTTCTTGAAATTCTTCTAGACCAAACGTTCCTAGACTACGACCTATACCACTTTGCTTATATCCGCCCCAAGGCGCCTCATTGTATGTTGGATGATAGCTATTAATCCACGTAATGCCTGCGCGAAGCTTGCGAATTACGCGCATTGCTTTTGCACCATCAACCGTAAATACCCCTCCAGCTAAGCCATAATCCGTACCGTTTGCTAACTCAATTGCTTCCTGTTCAGTTTTAAACTTTTGAATTACTACAACAGGACCGAAGATTTCTTCCTGGACAATGCGCATATCAGGTTTTACATTGACAAAGACTGTTGGTTCAATAAAGAAACCATCACCTTTTCCATCCTCCATTATTCGTCTACCTCCGCAAGCAACGTTTGCACCTTCGTCTTTCCCGATTTCAATGTAACGCAATACTTTTTCCATATGTTCTTGACTTACAAGTGGCCCCATTTCTGATTCAGGATGATCACCAGGTCCAACGTTAATTTGCTGCGCTCTCTCTACAAAACTATTAACAAATCTATCATAAACTCTTTCCTCTACAAGGATTCTCGATCCTGCTGAACACACTTGTCCGCTACCTGCATAAATACCGAATAGAGCATAATCAATAGCAGTCTCAAAATCTGCATCTGCAAAAATAATATTTGGAGATTTCCCTCCGAGTTCTAACGAAATCTTTTTCATATTATCTGCTGCTGTTCTCATAATGTGCTTACCTGTTTTTGTTCCACCTGTAAAGGAAATCATATCCACTTTATGACTCGCTGCAATTTCATTCCCTACTATTGGACCGGCCCCCATTACCATATTGGCAACACCTTTTGGTAGTCCTACTTTTTCAAGGATTTCGAATAGCTTTGTTGCAGTTATTGGTGTCACTTCAGAAGGTTTAAACACAATTGTATTGCCAGCTGCTAAAGCAGGTGCAATTTTCCATACACTCATCAATAGCGGATAATTCCATGGAACAATTAATCCACAAACACCAACTGGCTCTCTTACAACCATCGCTTGCATCGGATCGGCTACATGATATGTTTGGCCATCTGGCTTTGTAATCAATCCGGCATAATAGCGAAAACAAGCTGCTGCATCTCCAATATCTCCTTCTGCCTCACGGTATGTTTTTCCATTATCCATTGTTTCAAGGTATACTAATTCTTCCATATTTTTATCAATTTCATCTGCTATTTTAAATAAATATGATGCTCTTTCAGCAGTGGATGTTTCTGACCAAATTCCGCTATCGAAAGCCGCTCTTGCCACTTCTATTGCGTATTTTGCGTCCTCAATCGTTCCTTCAGGTGCATATGCTATACCCTTGCCATTCGCAGGGTTAATAATCGTTCTTTTTTCTTGATTACTAGAGTCTCTCCATTCACCGTTTACATACATTTTTAAATCTAGCACTATATTGAATCCTCCTTTATCGATCGTTTATATATTTATAAGCAATTTCCATGCCAATATTTAAAATTCAAAAGAATCATACATAAAGTGAAACTTTAATCAGCCCTCACCAATCGGGCGTTTACGGACAGCAGGGCTTCCAGCCTAACTTCTTTGCTCCACCTGAATTTTGAGGGGGGAGTTTTACTGCCCACAAATAGCGGGATAAACTGACTATTTTCTTAAAAACAACAAACATTTTATGCATTTCCGCATACACTATTCCATTTTGCATAAAGTGAAACTTTAATCATTTCCGCTACCGCCTTCACCACTCGGGACTTGAATCCCAGAGCATATGTACATGCTGAGCGCACACAAAAAGGAGAAGTCTATGTGACCTTCTCCTTTTTTAGGAATATGAGATGATATCAGCCGCTATCTCTTTTTCACTAACAATCTTTTGATATTTACGACTCACTGAAGATTGGCTGATTCCAAGAGCTTTTGCAGCCTTAGTCGTTGTTTTATACTGCTTCATTGCAAGCAAAATCAATTGTTCTTCTACAGAATGTAGCGCTTCTTGTAATGGTAATACTCTTGTAATAACTGGTTTTGATTTATTAAAGTCATAACCGGGTGTTAAAAACTTACTAACAAACTCCGCTTCAATTACTAGATCATCTGCTGATACAACTAAACGTTCAATCATATTCTGTAATTCACGGACATTTCCTGGCCATGAATAGAACTCTAGTAAATTAAGTGCATCTGGAGTTAAATGATAATTTTTATTATATTTTTCATTTAACTGTTGTAAGAAATGAAAGGCAAGTACTGGAACATCTTCCATTCGCTCTCGTAAAGAAGGAACTCGCAGCGGAATTACATTGAGGCGATAAAATAAATCTTCACGGAATGTTCCAGATTCGACCATTTTTTCAAGGCTCTTATTTGTAGCAGCAATAATTTGTACATTTATTTTCATAGGTGTTGTACTTCCAATAGGAATTACTTCTTGTTCCTGCAGGACTCTAAGCAATTTTACTTGCAAATGTAAAGGCATTTCTCCAATTTCATCTAAAAATAAAATACCTTGATCAGCTCGCTTAAAATATCCTTCTTTTCCATTTTTATCGGCTCCTGTAAAAGCGCCTTTCGTATAACCAAATAATTCACTTTCTAACAAAGTTTCTGGAATTGCACCACAATTTAATTTTAAAAATGGCTTTGAAGATCTGTTTCCAAGTTGATGAATTGCCTGGGCAATTACTTCTTTTCCGACACCAGATTCTCCAGAAATAAGAACATTGGAAGAAAAATTCGCTATTTTTTTAGCTTGGTTAATTATTTGTTCCATTTTTGGACTACAGTAAATAAGCTTCTTAAGAAAACGATCTTTATTTTTAAAGTCATCTAACTCTTTCTTATATTGCTCTGATATCTTCTTTATTTCATGTAATTCCGTCTTCAATCTCGTTGCTTCAGTAATATCCCTTGAGGCAATAATAATACGATGAAGCTCTCCATTTTCATTAAATACAGGATTTCCAACTGCTAATATTTTTCTTCCGCTTTTTGTTTCTTGTACAACTGATACCTTTTTTTGTTTTTCCAACACTAATCGCGTAACCGATGGACTAAATAATCCTTTCTTTTCTAGGTCTAAAAGATTTTTTCCTAACAAGTCCTTCAAATTACTCCCCCAAAAATCATTGATAACAGTTTCACTATAACGAATTAATTCCCCTTTATGATTAACAACTAATATTTCATCATAAATGCTAGACAAAATTGCATGTAAATCTTTATTTAAATCCTTTATATATTCAATTTCCATCGCCATGTCCTCGACCATCGGCAAATCTTGCACAATAATAACCATTCCTTCAATACTTTGATCAAAGTTTGGAATCGGACTATAGTCAACTAATACACCCATCTCATTTGTGATTTGTAATTGATTCAAGATCGTTTTTCCCTTTGTAAATACGTTATTAATGTGTTCTCCATTAAAAATCAGTTCTGCTGGTACATTCATAACTTTTTCAGGAGTCGATTTAATCATCTTCAAACCAGACTCATTACAATTTACAATTTTCTTTTCTCGATCTACTACAAAAATCCCCATTGGAATAGACGTTAAAATAATTTTCAATATATCAACACTCTGATTTTCTTGTTTAAATAGTTCTGCAAAAACATCCTCTCTTCTTATATATCCTGTTAGCTCATCCATTTCATTTTTCACTATGGCAATCGGCGCCCCAATAATTTGAAAAAGAGCTGTTAAAGAAATATCTTTACTAAGATGACATATTGTATCTAGTGAAACAGCATTTGAAAGTAATAGCTTCGAAGTTAATCCTTTACTATTTGATAGCAGATCCTTCACATGAACGTATGCAAATAATTTCTCTCCTCTTTTTAAAAATAGAAAAGATTCTTTTATATTTTTAACATCTATATTCCATTCCTTTTCAGATTGATCGATAGGTAGAGAAACTATGGGTCTAATTTTTGTATGAGCGATGGAAAACATTCTGCTATTCCTCCTTTGAACTATTTAATTTGTATTGTATCATTAAATACAGATTTTTTTAATTAATCTGAAAATAAAACATTTCTTTCTTTATTTAATAAAAAAAGGAAGATGAGTGCCTTCATCTTCCTCATAGTTCTATCATTAATCACTACCACTAACGAAAAGATCTTCTTGAATATAAGCTAATACCATACCTGGAATTACTTTATCTCCCGCTTCTACTTCTAAAGATTGAACTTCTCCACTACATCCCATCTTAATTACTTCCAGTTTACCATTCATATCTTTAATAGAGAATAATGGCTCCCATTCATAAATTCGAGAATCTTTATCGATAGACACTTTTTCAATTATTCCATAACACGGACTCGTAATAATATCATAATACATAATCAATCATCCCCTTCTTTTCTTCTATTAATATTGTTCTTCTAACCTTTGTGACTGAAGAATCATATAGAAAAAGCTTTGAAACTCTTCTATGTCCTCTACCTCAATCCCTAGCCTTGTTGCCCAATATTGTTCCTCTCCAATATCTTCTTGGCTTAATAAAACCATTCTCCCATTTTGAATTGAGGTAACCATTGCTTTTCCAAGAAACTGTTGCGAATACGTAACAGCTATATCGTAACGATGACTATTCGACACAATACAGTAATAACCGATTTGTTGTCTCTCCACTTCTTCTAATAAAATATCCAGTTTCATTTTAGCCCTCCCTTTAGGTTAAAAATGCAACCAACCTCTTAGGCGCGATGCTTCTACAATCTTGCGAACCCCTTCCATATAAGCAGCAATTTTCATATTTACTCCAAAGCGTTTAGAAGTATCAAGTACGTTAGAAAAACTAGATGTAATTTTCTCCTTTAAACATTGATCAACATATTGCTCCGTCCAGTAATATCCTTGGTTATTTTGACACCATTCAAAATATGAAACTATCACGCCACCAGAGTTTGCTAAAATATCTGGAACAACCAAAATCCCCTTTTCTTCTAACATAGTTATCGCCTCTTTTGTTGTTGGTCCATTTGCAGCCTCAATGATAATCTTACATCCAAGCTTTCCTGCATTATGTTTTGTAATGACTCCTCCAATTGCCGCCGGAATGAGTACATCACATTCTTTTTCTAACAACTCCTGATTAGAAATTGTTTTATTAAAGAGATTCGATACTACACCGAAAGAATCTCTGTTTTCTAGTAAATAAGGAACATCTAGACCGGCTGGATTATAAATTCCTCCTATAGCATCTGATACCCCGACTACTTTCACACCAATATCATATAAATATTTCGCCAAATAACCTCCAACATTCCCGAACCCTTGAATAATAACTCGCATATTTTGTAGCGGAATTTGTTTTAACTCACTTACTAACTGAAGTGTATACAATACACCTTTAGAAGTTGCTGTTTCTCGCCCTTGTGATCCTCCTAGCATTAATGGCTTCCCGGTTATAAATCCTGGAGAGTCAAACTCCCTGATATGGTCATATTCATCTAGCATCCAAGCCATAATTTGCGCATTTGTATACATATCAGGTGCTGGAATATCTTTCGTCGGTCCCACAATTTGACTTACTGCTCTTACATACCCACGACTCAGTAACTCTAGTTCTCTAAAACTCAACTCCTGTGGATTACAAATAATCCCGCCCTTTGCGCCTCCATATGGCAGTCCTGTCACTCCACATTTCAAGCTCATCCAGCCAGCAAGTGCTTTTACTTCTTCTGCCGTAACATCTGGATGAAATCTAATACCACCTTTTGTTGGCCCTGCTGCGTCGTTATGCTGAGCGCGATACCCTTGAAATACCTTTGTTGTTCCATCATCCATGCGAACAGGAATGCTTACTTCTAAAAACCGCATCGGTTTTTTCAAAAATTCGAATACTTCGTCTGGATAACTTAAAAAATGAAGCGCCTCTTTTAATATAGCTTGAAATTCCTCTAAAGGATTTTCAACTTCAACTGTATTTGTATGTTTTTCTGATTGAATCGGCACGATAACACCCCTCTTTATATTTTTACTAATTGTACAAAGCAATAATCGTGCCAAGTGAAAATACTATGTTAATCCTATCTTGTTATCCTCCTACTTATGAATCTTTGAATGACTTATGCAATACTGCATGATTATCAAATATAAAAAAAGACATCGGAACTTATCCGATGCCTTTTTCTTTTTATATTTCCTGTGCTTCTTCAAAATGCATTTGCGGAGGAGCTGAACGGAACATATTTGTAACATATAGAAGGTACCCAATTCCAATAGCAGCCCAGCAAATCCCTAGAATAAGTGAATGAATATTGAGGTTAAACCATAGTACTGCCACAGTACCAGCACCTAAAATAGGCATCACTAAGAAATTTAAACAGTCTTTTATCGTTTTATATCTTTTTTTCTTAATTACATAGTAGGAAATTACAGATAAATTAACAAATGTAAATGCAATAAGCGCTCCAAAATTAATAAGTGATGCTGCCGTTTCTAAATCAATGAATATAGCGGAGAGTGAAATAATCCCTACAATAATAATGTTATATACTGGAGTTCGCCATCGAGGATGAATGTATCCGAATATTTTCTTCGGAATTACATTATCTCGCCCCATTACGTATAATAATCGAGATACACTTGTATGAGAAGCTAAACCGGACGCAAGTGTCCCCATAAGGGTTCCTACTAAAAAGAAAGCTTGAAATAATTTCCCACCAACATATAGTGCAATTTCTGGAGATGCTGATTCTTGATTTTTAAATACAGATGTATCTGGAAACATAGATTGTGTAAAATACGTAGTAGTAATGAATAAAACTCCACCAATTAAAGCAGTAAGAAAAATAGCTCGAGGAATTGTCTTCTTCGCGTTTGGTGTCTCTTCAGAAAATGTAGTTACTGCATCAAAACCTAAAAATGAAAAACAAAGAATTGTCGCACCTGCAACTAACGGTGATATTTGTATATCCGATTGAAAAAACGGCTGAATGGAAAAAACTTCTCCTATTCCCTCTCCCGCTAATAAGCCTTTTATAACTAGAAAAACAAACACGGCCATTACTAGCACTTGAAATATTACTAAAAAAGTATTGAAGTTAGCAGTAACATTCACGCTAATAATATTTATAAGTGTAATCAGTAGAATAAAACCGATGACCCATATCCAACTAGGAACACTTGGAAAAAATGCTGACAAATAAATTCTCGTTAATAGTGCGTTCACCATCGGTAGAAACAAATAATCCAATAACGCGGACCATCCAACAAGAAATCCAAGCCTTGCACTAATTGTCTTCTGTGTATACGTATAAGCTGATCCTGCGGTAGGAAAAACCTTTACCATTTTGCCGTAGCTTGCAGCGGTAAACAACATCCCTGCTAATGCAATCAAATAAGCTCCTGGAACATGCCCACCCGTTTTTTCCGAAACAATTCCAAATGTATCAAATCCAACCATCGGTGTCATGTACCCGACCCCTAGCATAACAATTGACCACAGCCCTAATGAACGTTTTAAACCAACTACTTTTCCCACCTATCATTCCCCCTACTTTTCCTATCTAATTTCTATTTAAAAATCGACAGCAGAAAGGAAACGCTTTCAAACGACTGTATATACCACACAATCTATTACAATTTCCTTTTGTTTTTAAATATCCATGCAATTTTCGAGCCAATATTTCTGTAGTCAAAAAAAGCACTCCGAAAAAGAACATATAGGTGGAATTAGGCCTCACTTCTTATCATTTTTTATTCATTTTGACATAAGTTATTCAATCTCTCATACTGCTAAATATAAAAAAACAGAACTTTAATCCGTTTTTTATTTTCACTTCCTCATAAATTATACTTTTACGAGATAAAAGTATAATTTATGCGGAAGTGAAATAATAACATTATGTAAACCATTCATATAAAAAAAGCTGTCTTTTCTATAAAGACAGCTTTTTTTTAACACTATATTAAAAATTGAATACGAAGTCATCGTCAGCTAACTTTTCAACGTTCGTTGCTTTTACGTAACCATTTCCTTTTACAGAGAAGAAATCATGGTTTTTCGTATCTGTACGTAAACCGTTTAAAACGATTGGGTTAATTTCTTCTTCTTCAAACTTCGGCTCAAGCCCTAAGTTCATAAGTCCTTTATTCGCATTGTAACGAACGAAACGATTTACATCTTCTACAAGACCAATAGAAGTGTAAATTTCTTCTGTGTATGCCATTTCAATTTCATATAGTTCCATTAATAATTCTTGCGTTTCTTTTTGCACTTCTTGTTGATCTTCTGCAGAAAGTTCTGCGAAGAGTTGCTGTGCTAAAATACCGACGAATACGCCGTGAATTGACTCATCACGAATGATTAGGTTAATAATCTCACCACTTGCAGTCAATTTACCTTGACCAGCTAAGTAAAGTGGATAGAAGAATCCACTATAGAATAAGTAACTTTCTAAGAATACACTTGCTACCATTGCCATGTATAACTCTTTTTTCGTTACTTCAGGCTTTAATAGACGACGGTAGTAACGAGTAATAATACCAGCCTTTTTCTCAAGTAACGGATGGTTATCTACCCATTCAAAAATATCATCAATTTCTTCTTCAGTAGCTAGCGTTGTGAAAATATGACTGTAACTCTTCGCATGTACTTCTTCCATAGCACCCATGAAAGCTAATACACTTTTCGCTTGTAAATTTTCAAGATGAACAAGTACAAGCGGCATCCCTTCGCCGCCTTGTTTCGTATCTAAAAGTGTTAAACCACCTAATACGCGCTTATAAGCAACCTGCTCTTCTCTTGATAATTGTGCCCAAGTATTTTTGTCAGAAGATACCGCGATTTCTTCTTCTGTCCAAAACTGAGCGATGTTTTGCTTCCAAAACATTAAACTAAAATCGTCTTCCTTTTTGTTCCAGTTTACCGCACGCATTCAATCGCCCCTTCTCTAAATAAACATGAAAAATTGATAACTAAGCATGAGCAGGGTTCAGAAAACCCTGCTCATCATGTCACACTTTTTATATTAAACAGTACAAGCCACGCACTCTTCCACGCTTAATTTACGTGTTCTCGTATAATAAAGACTCTTCAAGCCTTTTTTATGTGCATAAATGTAGTAACGTGCTAACTCACGTGTTGAAATATCACTATTAACGTAAAGAATCGTACTAATTCCCTGGTCAATATGCTCTTGAATTTCTGCGATTAAATCAATTAATTTAAACTGATTCATGTCGTAAGAAGATTTATAGTACCAGAACGTATCTTTTGATAAATATGGCATTGGATAATATGTTGTCGCATTCGCATACGTTCTTGATTCGATTTGACTTACGATCGGCATTACGCTTGAAGTTGCATTTTGAACGTAACTGATAGATTGTGTAGGAGCGATAGCAAGACGATATGAATTATATAATCCATTCTTCTTCACTTGCTCTTTTAAACTTGTCCAATCTTCTTTTGTTGGAATATGAATTCCTTCAAATAGTTGCTGAACTTTCTCAGTTACCGGGCTGTAATCTGTCGTTTCATACTTTTCAAAGTATGTGCCGTTCGCATAATCAGACTTATCGAAGTCTTTAAATGTTTCGCCTTTTTCTTTAGCGATTTCCATACTTTTCTCAATCGAGTAGTAATTTAACATCATAAAGAATGTACGAGCGAACTCTTTCGCTTCTGCACTTTCATATGCGATTTTATTTTTTGATAAATATCCGTGTAAATTCATTGCTCCAAGTCCAACTGAATGAAGCTCATCATTTGCTTTTTTCACAGTTGGCGCATTCGGAATGATCGTCATATCAGAAACAGCTGTTAAAGCTTCCATTCCCGCATGAACTGCTTCACGAATTTCTTTATTTTCCATTACATTTACGATATTTAACGATCCTAAGTTACAGTTAATATCACGACGGATAATGTCATCTGTACCGTAATCATTTATTTCAGAAGTTTCTTGAAGCTGGAAGATTTCTGTCTCGAATGTTCAACCGAGTTCGCTACTCCTCAGTCCGTTGCTCATGCAACTGCTGTATGTCACCATACAGGACAGACTATATCATCACCTACAGCATTACCTGATTAGGTGCTCCGCTTTTCGAACGCCAATCGCTTGCGCTCTACTCCCAAATGGGATAGTCGTTAGGCTTTTACTTATCTTAATCTTTCAGAAAGTCTCTTATTACTTTATGTTGTCCGATAACTCTGCTATACAAAATAATAAGATACATTCTGAACTTTTATATTTTCATTCTAAGATAAGATTTAGCACGGTAGGTTACCTCAAACTTGAGGCTTTCCCCGTTTAACGGAGTTGTTCGACTAGCATTTCTACTAGAAGGTGCTACATATTTAACACAAGTTCGACATCTTCACAGTTCCAATATCCTTCAATGGATGCTGGTTATTTGCATTTGATTTAAACATTAAGTATGGGTAACCAGACTCAAGCTGAATCATAGCAATTTTAATCAGCATATCACGCGCACTAATATCTAGTGGCTTCTTCTTCACTTTCGGATTGCTCATTAATTCATCGTACATTTCATCAATATCTATATCATCTAAATGTTTTCCGTACTCTTTAAATACTGTATAAGGCGCGAAAACATGGAAAGGTTCGTTTTTCTCAGCAAGTTCAAAGAACTTACTTGGAACGATAATTCCGATTGATAGAGACTGGATACGGCTCTTCTCATCGGCATTTATTTTTTTTGTATCAAGGAATTCAATAATATCCCAATGGAAAATGTTTAAGTATACAGCGCCGGCACCTTTTCGTTGGCCAAGTTGATTCGCATATGAAAACGAATCTTCAAGCAATTTCATAACAGGTACTACACCACTTGCGGCGTTATCAATACCTTTAATTTGCTCACCACGTGCACGTAGCTTAGATAAGTTTAAAGCTACTCCACCACCAATTTTCGATAATTGCATTGCTGTATTAATGTTAAAGCCAATTGAATTTAAGCTATCGTCCATCTCTAACAAGAAACAAGACACCATTTCTCCTCTTCTGCTTCTTCCCGCATTTAAAAAGGTTGGTGTCGCTGGTTGGTAGTTTTGTTTTACAATCATGCTTGCGAAGTGTTTTGCCTTCGCAACATCACCGCGTCCTAAGTATAATGACACAATTGCTACACGATCTTCATAGCTTTCTAAGTATTGTTTTTGATCATTCGTTTTTAACGCATAATCTTTATAGAACTTAGATGCTGCCATATAAGATTGGAACTCGAAGTTTTCACCATAAGCGATGTTATATACTCCCTCTACTTCCTCCAAGCTATACTCGTCCAGAACGTTGTAATAGTAATCGTGTTCTTTCATATACTCCATTCGCTCTGCCACGCTATTAAAATGAACGGTATTCTCTCTAGCTTCTTCCATAAAGACTTCTAACGCCTCTTTATCTTTATGAAGCTGATAAAAACCGTCCTGCATTTGCGTGATTTCATTATTCAGTTCAATGTGTCGCAATCTCCCGCACCCTTTCTTTAAAATATTCTACATCATTATTTGTTCCAGATAACTCAAATTTTGATACAATAGGCACTTCATATTTAGTAGAAATTTTGTCAGCACTTGCACCGAACATGTCTCCCCAATTACGATTGCCGCTTGCAGATACGCCTTTTAATTTTTCATTATTGCGTTCTAAAAAGTCTAAAACACGTTCCGGTACATTGCCAAAACCTGTTGTATACGTAATAAGAATAAAGTCTTCATCTAATACTAGAGCTTCATCAATTTGAACGGCCGGCATATTTAATTTGTGGATGAAACGCTTCACGTTTCCTGTCATAGAATCATATGCAACTAACATTTCCGACCCTCCCTCTCCAATATATATTCTCTGTATGTCGTTTCTTGTTTTCTCTATATATTGTATTACGTTTCAAAATAAGACACAAGATATATGTATAAAATCTTTATTTTTTTAACTTTTACTTTTCGACATGATCATCGTTTTTTTTCAATACAAAGACTATGAAACAACATTCTAAAACTCATGTCAATAAAGTGCTTTTCAAAAAAGTTGTCAACGCATTTAACCTCATTTTAAAAAAGTTAACAATATTTTTTGTCATAAAACAGTAAATGCTGGAGGATTATATTTCTCCAGCATCACGCAAAAAAGAACAGACATTAAACGATAATCTGTTCTAAAAAACGATTACATTTATCAATTTTACTTTATTAAATATTATACATACTCTTTCGTTCCTCGTTACATACTAAAAGATAACTATTATAGAAAAAGATTATTATTATGGAACTTCAATTTTATTTATGAAAAAAATTATTACAGGTGCTCAATACGCAAAATATCTTTTATAAATATATGATGTGGATCCTCATCTTTATCGAGCATTGTACATACAGGAGCTTCTTCATCAAAGTATACGATCATTCCTTCTACGTACTGATATGTATGTTGAACTTGTACAGTTACTTTAATTTCTACAGCTTGCTCATATGCTCTTTTTATTTTCTGAAGCATTTTTGCTGAACATTTTCGTTTCTCTGGATACATAACCATTCCCATAAACCTATTCCCAGCTCTATCTTTCCACATATAATCCCAATGTGGTAATATGCCTTGTTTAAAATCTCCCATAATTCTCCTCTCCTTTATCTTCTATTTATGAACGTGGTGTTTCTGAATATGTATAAATTACCTGTCCACCGCGCTGTGCGTTCCCGATAATATGTTTAAAATCTTCTCGACTTACAACAACTTCCCTGAACGTATAAAATACATCTTTTGTCGCAACATACTCCTTTATTTCACCATTTTTCAGCTGATCCAAAATTGCATTTGCTAATTGTTTATCCATGTATTTCACCTCTCCGCAATAGTTTATTTTATCGCATCTTCTATAGGTCGACAACGGTAAAATTATCCCGTTACTATTATTTAATTCACTTCCATTATTTTTATAGCTATATCACTTTATTATATTCGCACTAAATATCATATACTAACATAGCTACTTCTCTATATCAAACTTTTTGACGCTCTGTATAACAAAGTTCCAATCCACTGTTTGTTATTTTATTTTATGCTACAATATATGCATAGAACTAGGAGGGATACTATGATTCGGAAAGCAAAAAAGACAGATGCGATAGGAGTAGCACCTTTACTGTATAACGCTCTGCACGAAATTGCTGAAAAAATCACAGGTAGCACAGTTGAAGCAAAAGTATTACTAGGACTTGAAACATGGTTCGCAAAAGAAAATAATCGATTGAGCTATGAAAACTGTTTAGTGGCTGAACAAGATGGAAAGGTAGTTGGGGTTATTGTCGTTTATCACGGTAGTGACGCTGAACAACTTGATGCACCAATCATACACCACTTAAGAGAACTACATGAAGACGAAGCCATTACGTTAGAAAAAGAAGCTGAACTTGATGAGTATTATATTGACACGTTGTCAGTTTCAAATATGTACGGTGGACGTGGCATTGGCTCTAAATTAATCGATGCAGCTGAACTTCATGCAACTGAAAAAGGTCATGAAAAAATCGCCTTACTTGTTAATTTAGAAAACAAACGCGCTTTTTCACTATATGAAAAACTTGGTTACAAAAAAGATAACATCGTTATGCTCGTTGGTGAACCGTATGCCCATCTAATAAAACCATTACGGTCATTAGTTTCTATATCTTAAAAGGACAATTCTTTTTGCTTGTTATGAAAAGAAAGAGGCTGCCAAAAGGACAGCCTCTTTTATGTTAAATTCGTATTTAATACATTTCCATCCATCGCCTCACGAAATGTATACGTTGTACATCCCCATGGCTTCCTATGGAAAATAGGCGAACCTGACCACCCCATTGCCCTCAGTTCAGTCCCAATCATCACATTAAAATAACTATGACCTACAAGAGCAATATGTCCGTGTACGAGCGCATAGCGGTGTAACATATTAGCAGCTTGCCTTGCTCTTTCTCTTACTTCCTTATAAGACTCAACATCCTTACTATAAGCAGCTATCCATAGTGTACGTCCAATAAACATCCATACATTAGGTTTACATTTCAACCATTTTGGAGCATAAAAACCTGTCGGAATTTCAGCTTCCCTAAAAAGAGGATTTTGCACAAAAGATAAAGAATCCGTTAATACGGTTGCTGATTGCACAGCGCGCCTCTGATCACTCGTTACGACCAATTTCGCTGTTGTAATCGCCTCAATTGTTTCAATCGGTATATGAGCTTCTTTTACCATAGTTCCTAAATCATATTGCTTCATCCATTCACGAAATGAAATAATTGTCATTGGCTCTATAGTACTGTCCAAACGACCATGACGAATAAAAGAAATTCGCATTCTTTCCACTCCCCATTCATCACTTACGAACTATATTATGTACTATTTCTTATTGCCATCATACCATGCATAAAAAGAAAGTTATATATCATTACATATCCCCACTACTATCATGCGTTATCGATGCATGCACACTATCCAGTCCATCAAAATATGTAGTTGTTTCATGTTGACGCATTTTCTTCAACTGTATATAAGAAAATAAAAATAATAAAATCGCTATAAAGCTCCCCACAATTTCAAACATCATTTTACCGCCCCTAATTTCTCCCACTTTAGTAGGTCATTGTATCTTTTTTTATTATACCCCCATATAAAGATGTATGCATTTTCATCATTCCTCTCCTAACAATATTTTTTCACATATTTTCTTACAAAAAGTGAATATTTTTTGAATTTTTACTTTGGAAACATTTACAAATTGGTAAATATAGTTCAAAATAAGAGGAAATAAAAAAAAGCCCAAATTATTCTTTTTTGGGGAAAACTGTAACAAGGAGAGTTGCTTATGCAGATCGCAGAAACTGGAGATATCATTGAATTTAAAGGTGGAATGCAAGGCCGTGTTCAAAAAGTAAATCAAAATTCTGTTATTGTTGATTTAACAATTATGGAGAATTTTAGAGAACTAGATATGGAACCTCTTACAGTTGTAAGTCATAAAAACTATACTGTCATTAATCAACATGCATAATATAATAGAAAGAAAGGATCTGTATATCATACAGATCCTTTCTTTCTATATATATTAACGATTATCAACTGTTTCCGGATATAGATCGTGGTTCATCATACGGTAATCTGCCATTTTCTCATACTTAGTTCCTGGGCGACCGTAGTTACAGTAAGGATCGATTGAAATCCCACCACGTGGTGTAAATTTCCCCCATACCTCAATATAACGTGGATCCATTAATTTAATTAAATCATTCATAATAACGTTCATGCAATCTTCGTGGAAGTCACCATGATTTCGGAAGCTAAATAAATATAGCTTTAAAGATTTACTCTCTACCATTCTTTGTTCTGGAATGTAGCTAATATAAATTGTTGCAAAATCAGGTTGTCCTGTTTTCGGACATAAACTTGTAAATTCAGGACAGTTGAATTTTACAAAGTAATCACGGTTTGGATGGTTATTATCAAATACCTCTAAAATTTCTGGGCTATATTCAAATAAATATTTTGTATTTTGATTTCCTAATAATGTTACATCTTTTAAATCTTCATCTAATCTTCCTGCCATTTTAAACATCCCTTCTCGTTATACGCCTCGTTTATTTCCCCATACTAACGCATGAAGCTGCGGCAATACTTTCGCGTCATTCATCTCTTTACAGTTAACAGCTTTTTCAATAAGCCACTCATACTTATCTAATAATTTTTTAATAAGCATTGCATCATCCACTGTTTTCGTATCATCATTTCCTACTTGTAAGAAAAATGGTACATCTGGATAACGTCCATGCATCTTAACTGCATATTCAAAATCTTGATCATCGAATACTACTACTTTTAAACTAATATCTTTTCCTGCTAGTTTCTGAATAACATCATCTAACTTCTGAAAATCTGTTTTCATTGTTGAACTTGGCGGTTTTGGCGAAATCGTTACCTCATCAATTTGAAGTAACCAATCTTGCCATTTACTCCCTTGTGTTTCGATCGCCGTTCGCATCCCATTCTCTTTTAATATAGAAAGAAGCGACTCAATATTTTTCAATAAAACAGGATTTCCACCCGAAATCGTAACATGAGAGAAATTTTCTCCTCCAATTTCAACAAGCTCATTCCAAATGTCTTCCGCTGGCATTTGTCTAATTTGATCTTTTGCCGATCCATCCCACGTAAAAGCAGAATCACACCAAGCACAGCTATAGTCACAGCCAGCAGTTCGAATAAACATAGTTTTTTGCCCGACAACCATGCCTTCTCCTTGAATGGTCGGACCGAATATTTCTAAGACAGGGATTTTACTCATCGAGCATCCACTCCCGTCTTACTTCCGCATAACTAGTCGGTGTCTCAAATAAACGAACAAATTCAACACGAGCTCCTTTATATTCATTCGCACGATTATCTTTTGTTAATGCTTCTGCCATCTTTTCATAAATCCAAACAACCATGTTTTCAGCAGTCGTATTCATCGCTGGTAACGTTTCGTTTAAATAACGATGGTCTAAATAAATTTCTATTTCATTTTTCCAAATTTCTTTTATATCTCCAAAGTCAATTGCAAGACCTATTTCATTTACATATCCACTAATCCCAAATACAACTTTATATGTGTGACCATGTAAGTTTTTACATTTCCCTTCATAACAGTGTAAATGGTGTGCTGCATCAAATGTAAATTCCTTGCTGACCATTACTCTTTTATTATGATATTTGAGCTGTTTACGCTGAATATCCTTGTCCATTTTTTGCAAATTTTCTACGATGCGAAATCCAAAGAAATTATCCATTAGTTATTTGCTCCTTCGCGTTCTTGTAGGTACGTATCTAATCCTGCTTTACGAAGCTGGCATGCTGGACATTCACCGCAACCATCACCAATGATTCCGTTATAACATGTTAATGTTTTTTCTCTAACAAACTCGAACGCGCCAAGTTCATCAGATAATTTCCACGTGTCTGCTTTATCAATCCACATAAGTGGTGTATGAATGACAAATGGATAATCCATAGATAAATTTAATGTAACATTTAACGATTTCACAAACACATCACGGCAATCTGGATAACCACTAAAATCAGTTTCACATACACCCGTTACAATATGACGTGCTCCAACTTGTTTTGCTAATACAGCAGCAAATGATAAGAATAATAAATTCCGCCCATCTACAAATGTCGATGGCAATTCCCCTTCTTCGTGTGTAATCTCCATATCTATTCTCGTTAACGCATTGGGAGCTAGCTGATTTAGTAAGCTCATATCTATCGCTGTATGTTTAATGCCAAGCTCATTCGCAATTTCCGCTGCACAATCAATTTCTAACTTATGACGTTGATTGTAGTTAAATGTTACAGCTTCCACCTCCGCAAACTGCTCTATTGCCCAAAATAAACATGTTGTACTATCTTGTCCACCACTAAAAACAACAACTGCTTTTTCTTTTTTCATTTCACTCATTCTCCTTCTCTACTACGAATAAGAAGAAAGAACGTTCTTGAACTGTCACAATAAAAAAACAAAACAATACCTAAGGATATTGTTGTTTCCATAGTTTTTTATAGAGGGAGTTCGCGAACCTCTCCCATGCGGTGCATGGAATTTCTTCTTTCATTGACAAAACATATTGTAACATATTGTATACTACCAGAAAAAATTTCTGATTTTTCCGCTATTTCACATTTCATTTCTCTCATTTTATAGTATGATTAATTTAATGTGAGAAGAGAGGAGGCAGCCCACTGAAACTCTTTATTATTTATCTCTTTTTAAATATATTATGCATTCTTGTTACAATGCTTATATATCATTTATTTTGGAATCAAAAAGGGAAAAGCTCTCCTAAATTAAATTCAACTATATTTATTGTATTATGTTGCCTCGCCACCATACTATGCATCACTTTCGCAGCAAAAACAAATTATGGATTTCAATTTGATATGCGTCATATCGTATTAATTGTCGGTACATTAACAGGGGGACCTATTGCCGGTGCTTCCATCTTAGCTGTATTAAACATATATCGTGTATTATTAGGAGGAATAGGTGTTTTCCCATCTCTTATCGCTTCGGTTCTCCTATTTATTGTTCTACTATTAACATACAAACTGTTTAACCGAAGTTCTAATCGTGTAAAAATAGCACTCGCTATCTTTTACAGTCTCATATTCGGATTTAGCTGGATACCATTTTTCCTTTCAACGGTTACAAATAAGGCTGATTATATATCGTATATTATTGTGTACGAACTCTGTACGATACTTGGTACAATCCTTATTTTATATTTATTACACATATTACAAACGCAAGTTCGTCTCCAAAATGAACTTATGAATGCTGAAAAATTTCATTTAATCGGTGAAATGGCAGCTTCTATCTCTCATGAAATTCGTAATCCTTTAACTTCAACGAAAGGATTTTTGCAACTTTTACAGTCAGATACATGTTCTGAGAAGGAACGAAAATTATATATCGACATAGCCATTAATGGGATCGAACAAGCAAATCATGTTCTTACAGACTACTTAACTTTTGCAAAACCGAGTATTGAAAAAGAACAACAATTACAAGTAGAGGAAGAGTTACTTCATGCGTTATCTTTAATTACACCTCTCGCCAATTTAACAAATGTTCGCATACATTATATAAAACAAAGTACATCTTTCTTTATAGCTGGTGAAAGGCAAAAGCTGAACCAATGTTTATTAAATATTTTTAAAAACTGTATTGAGGCTATGCCTAACGGTGGTGACCTTATTCTTACATTAGTTCCAGACCATAAACATATACAATTATATATAAAAGATACAGGCGTTGGTATGGATCCAGAACAAGTAAAACGCCTCGGGTCACCCTTCTACTCGACGAAAGAAAAAGGGACCGGACTCGGGATGATGGTCGTCTTCAGTGTCATTCAAGCAATGAATGGAAAGATTGATATTATTAGTGAAAAAGGAACAGGTACAACATTTTTATTAACTTTCCCAATCATACAAAAAACGTGATGAAATTCATCACGTTTTTTCTGTTCCTTCAACTAATTCTGCAAAAGCTTTCACTTTTCCATGTGGTTTTTGATTCTCTTTCCGAGCTTTCCAAGCGCGCTCTTCTTCTCTCTTTTTCTTTGACATACTTTTCAACTCCTTTTCTCTTCTCCATGTAGTATTCCAAAATGAGAAAGAAAACTATGCATGAGTAAAAAAGGAAAAGAAGCGGTTCACCGCTTCTTTTCCTTTATCCCGCTATTTGAGGGCAGCCCGATTGGCACATAATAGTAATCAGTGCAGGGTGCCACCCAATGATTAAAGTTTCACTTTATCGCTGTAAAATTGCATGTTTTGCTTCTTTTAGCTGTGTAAGATGCCTTTGTTCGTGCAAATCCAAAAATTGAACCCATTGGTATAAATTCAAATCATTAAAAATAGGATGTTTCAATCCATTTTCAAATAATTCTTTTTCATCTATCACACTATGAAGTGCATGTAATAATTCTTGTCGTGAATGTTCTAGTAATTGAATTCCTTGCAGTTTTTTCATTAATGTCTCTGTTGGTTTCATTTGTTGAGGAGCTTCCCGTTTATATGTGCGATCAAGCGTAAGTTGGAGGTCTTTAAATGGAGCAAGCTTTCTTTCTTTTTTTTGCAAAGCATATACAAGGGCAGATGTGACAGACTGTTCAACTAAATGTAAATGATGCAAAATTTGAATAATACTCCATTTATCACGACGTGGTTTTACATTCACCTCCGTATCATTTAACATTTCAATTTCTGATAACAGCGTGCTTCGTGTAGACTGTAATGAGTGGACTAAAGTTTCTAAACTAACATCCATATTAGATTGAAGCATAATGCTTTCCCCCCTTTTGTTGGTGAAAAGAGGTGCTCCTTATTAGAAACACCTCTTAGATAATTCTGAATTTTCTTTTATTATCTCATCATTTTCCCATTATGTCGATGTTAAACATGTGAAAAAAAGCGCATGTTTTTTACAATTTTGTGTCGTCAACAGCACGTAACCACGCTTCAATTTCTGTAATTACACTTTTTACACAACCTTCAGCAAATGGCGATGTTAAATTTGCAACTTCTACTAATTCTAAGAATGATTTACTTCCACCTTGCTGACAAAGATTCACATAATCTTCCCAAGCCTCTTGTCTATTATCTCTTGCACGTTTCCAAAATTGCAGCGCACAAATTTGAGCTAACGTGTAGTCAATATAATAGAACGGTGAGCTATAAATGTGGCCTTGACGTTGCCAGAAACCACCGCGCTCTAAATAATCATTATCTTCATAATCACGATGTGGTAAATATTTCTTCTCTATGTTACGCCATGCTGACTTACGTTCTGCTGGCGATGCTTCTGGATTCTCATATACATAATGTTGATATTCGTCTACAGATACACCGTACGGTAAAAATAGAAGTGCTGAACTTAAGTGTGAGAAATAATATTTTTCCGCATCTTCTTCAAAGAATAACTTCATCCATGGCCATGTAAAGAATTCCATACTCATTGAATGGATTTCACACGCTTCATATGTTGGCCAATTGTATTCTGGAATTTCATACTTACGACTTTCATATACTTGGAAAGCATGACCAGCTTCATGTGTTAGTACATCAATGTCACCAGACGTTCCATTAAAGTTTGAGAAAATGAATGGCGCTTTATAATTCTCAATATATGTACAATATCCGCCACCAGCTTTTCCTTTTTTCGCAACTAAATCTAATAAATCATTATCTAGCATGAAATTAAAAAATTCATCTGTTTCAGCTGATAATTCTTTATACATCGTTTTCCCGTGATTAATAATCCAATCCGCATCACCTTTTGGAGTTGGGTTACCTGTAGCAAACTCAAAGTTTTCATCATAATAAGCTAACTTTTCTACACCGATGCGTGTTTTTTGTCTATTTCTTAACTCTGTTGCAACCGGAACGATATAATCTAATACTTGCTGGCGATAGTTCGCAACCATTTCAGCATTATAATCTGTACGATACATTCTCGCATATCCTAATTCCACAAAGTTTTTAAAACCAAGTGTTTTTGCAATTGTAGTTCTCACTTTAACAAGCTCATCATAAATACGGTCTAACTCTTCCTCATTCCCAGCTAAAAATCCGTAGTATGCTTCACTTGCTGCTTTACGTTCGCTTCTTTCTTTTCCTTGCATAAACGGAATAAGTTGCGATAACGTTCTTTCTTCTCCTGCAAAGTCAATTTTTGCAGATGCTAACAACTGTGTATATTGTGAAGACAATTTATTCTCTAATTGCAAATCTTTCACTACTTCATCTGAATATGTTTTTAAATCACATTCAGCTAGAGCAAATAATTGCTTTCCATAATAGGCTTCTAACTCTTCACGGAATGGAGAATTCATTAACGCCTTATAATATTTTGTTCCGTAGCCTTGTACAACCGGAGAGTATTCATCAAAGAAATCTTGCTCTTCTTTATAAAAAGCATCTGTCGTATCAACAGAATGACGAATATAACAAAGATTCCCCATTGTACCAAAATCATTGCGAATTTCATTGATTGAATTAATTACTTGTTTTTGTTCTTCAACCGTTTTTGTATTATCGAACTTTTCTAAAGCAACAGTAAACTTCTCTTTTAATTCTTCAATATTTGGCCGTTTATATTCATAGTCTTTAAATGACATGAACGAGCCCCCTCTCCATTATATGCATCATTACTATAATTCAATGCTTACTTACAAATATCCTCTTATTCTTCAGCAAAATACAGCAGATACTGTCATGATTACATGTATACAAAAAAGCCTTGGATTTCTTTATCCAAAGCTCCTTTGGAACATATTATTATTTTTCATACTTTCCAATTTTTTTTAATAGATCAAGTAATTCATCCTTTTCATCTTTCGTTAACATTTCGAAAGACTGATGTATAACTTGCTCATGCCCAGGAAAAATAGAAGCAATAAAGCTCTCTCCAGACTCCGTTAATTGTGCATAAATAACACGTCTATCATTCGGGCACGGGATTCTCTTTACTAGTCCTTTTTTCTCTAGCTTATCTACAACGTATGTAATGCTGCCACTAGCTATTAAAATACGCTCACCGATTTGCTGAAGTGGTTGGCCTCCTTTATGATATAGTAGTTCTAATACTGCAAACTCAGTTGGATTTAATCCGTTACTTTGTATGGATTTATTTGTAGTATCCATAACAGAACGATGTACACGGGATAATGCAATAAATACTTTTAAAGATTGAGAAATATCTTCTCGCTCATTATTTGATGTCATACCATTTCAACCCTTCACTTAAATTCTCCGCAACAAAAAGAAAAGCAATGTAGTACTTCATTACAAATTCCAAATGAATATTCTCTCATCCCTTTTCCTCTCTCTAATGTAATGCAAATGATTCTTGAATAAAAACATGACAATTTTAACATAGTTTATATATAATGATAATAAAAAAGAAGGAGTACCAAATTTGAAAGTCAAATTACAAAGCATATTTTTTTACATACTGCTTGTTATACTGCCAACGATAGGGATCGGTGCCACATTTTTTTCGTATCACACATATCAAATGAAACAGGAAAACAAACTATCTGCTCACACTGTTCTCTTTTTATATAGAGACTATTTAGACCATCACCTTGGTGAATCTATATCTGCCTTAGAAATGCTCACAAAAGTCGTAGGGACCGAAACCGGAAACCTCAATGGGATTAAACAGATTGTACATGATACGGATGGAAATGATGAACGTTTTTCCGGCCTATATTACGCTACGACAGATGGGATGATTACAATCGCATCCCAAGGCGATTCGCCGCCTATTGACGTTTCTGACCGCCAATACATTCAAGATGCATTGCAATCTAAGAAAACAACTGTATCATCAGTTATTACAGATCGCGTTCTTGGACATCAAGCTATTATGATTGCCTCTCCAATATTTAATAGACAAAAGGAACTCTCAGGCTTATTATTAGCGAGTTTACGTTTTGACTACATTTCAGCCTCTTTAAATGCTATTAAACCACAGTATCATTTCGAAGTGACTGATAAACATGATGTAGTTTTTCTAACTGATGATAATAATGAAACAAGCGATGGGCATTCTAACATGCTCACTACCCCACTCCAAAGATTAAATTGGAAGGTCTCTGTTTCTCCATTGCCTATCCATCAAAAAACCTTATACCAGTGGGTTTCAATAGAGTGTATAGCTACTTTATTTTTACTGTCTATTTTATTTTTACTTGCTCAATATATGTTGTTAAAACGGCAAACAAAACTGGAAAGACAACAAAATGAACTACAAAAAATTGAATTGGTTGGAACTTTTGCAGCTAGTACAGCCCACGAAATCCGTAATCCTCTTACTGGAATTAAAGGACTCGTCGCTCTATTAAAAGAGAAATATAAAGATGAACAAGATCAGTTCTATTTTTCCATCATCGAACAAGAAATAGAACGGATTAATGAAATTGTAAGCGAATTTCTTATTCTTGGAAAGCCAACTGCTATCATTGAACAAACATATGATGTGAGAACCATTCTAAATGAGGTAGCATTAATTATTCAATCTGAGGCGAATCTACATAACATTGTATTTCATTTACATTTGCCAGACCAACCTGTTCATATACTTTGCTCAAAAGACCATATGAAACAAGTGGTTTTAAACATTACAAAAAATGCAATTGAAGCTATGGCTTCTGGTGATACATTAACCATTATAGTAACAAACAATGAAAAATACGCACAACTGCAAATTATTGATACTGGAAAAGGAATTCCAAAAAATATTCAAAAACACCTCTTTCATCCGTTCTTTACTAATAAAGATACTGGAACAGGTCTTGGGCTTGTCATATGTAAACGAATTGTAGAGATGTACAACGGGCATATATTTATTGATAGTAAAGAAAACAAAGGAACGACAGTTCATATAGAGATTCCATTACACACAGTATAATTATCCTTATCCCAAAAGGATAATTATACTTATTTCATAAAACCAGCCACAAGCATTCTCCAAAAATTGCTCGATTTTCCTGCATACCCAATTTGAAAAATAGGGACCCTTATAATTGAAAACCATTTCGGTGTTTGTTTTTCTTTGTAACTCTGATACTGTACGATAAGCTTGTCCAATTCTTGACTAACTTGAATTGTCTCCATACTATTTAACCCACTTGTTAAACCTAATTGAATCATTTCTTCACGTTTCATATGAATATCATGCGAAAGCTTTTCTAATGTGTACTTCCTTTTTACAGTAAACATCCATATCCCCCTTATTATTCTTCCATGCTCTCAACGTCTCTTCTACTTTATTCCTTTAAACATTTAATCCTATTTGAAGAATCAGAAAATTTAACATTTTCCCCCTGTAATTTACAAATCTTTACCCTCACTTTGAGAATTATTACAAATTATTCTATCTTTGTAAATACATTCGCAATAATAGACATTTTTTTCATCTTCTTTTTTGTAAATACTCAGTAAACAGTGGATTTTCTATTTCCAATGTACTTTTCTTCGACATTTTTTGTTTAATTTATGTAAAAACGCAAAACATAATGATGATTGATAAAGTGGAACTTTAATCAGTGGAGATTTTGCTCCCTCCAACTGATTATTAGCCCTCACCAATCGGGCGTTTACGGGCAGTGGATCTCCCACCTAACTTCTTTGCTCTAGCCGAATTTTGAGGTGGGAATCTTACTGCCCGCAAATAGCGGGATAAAATAGAAAGGAAATATTTAAATGCGCAAATATACTATTACATTTCTCGTCTTCACCCTGTTCATACCCTTCTTCCTATTTCCTATTCAAGCAAACGCTCATACGAATAAAGTTGCTATTGTCATCGATGATTTCGGCAATAATATGAAAGGAACTGATAGGATGTTATCACTTCCTATTCCACTCACTATTGCTGTTATGCCATTTCTTCCTTCTACTAAACAAGATGCAATAGCTGCCCATAAAAAAGGACATGAAGTTATTATACATATGCCCATGGAGCCAATTAGAGGAAAAAAAGAGTGGCTTGGACCGAAAGCGATTACAACAGATTTAAGCGATGAAGAAATAAACAACCGACTCGAACAAGCAATTCAAGAAATACCTCATGCAATAGGAATGAACAATCATATGGGATCAAAAGTAACCGCCGATGAAAGGATTGTACGTCTTATACTTTCTGCCTGTAAAAAACACGGTTTATTTTATTTAGATAGTAAAACAAATCCTAATAGTGTTGTCCCAAAAATCGGTAAAGAATTAGGGGTGCCAGTCATTGAAAATCAATTATTTTTTGATGATGTATATACGGCAAGTCATATTTCAAGACAAGCCCAATTACTCATCAAAAAAATTCAAGAAAAACCAATAATGGTAGCTATCGGGCACGTTGGTCCTCCAGGTGAAATTACATCACGTGTTATTGAAACTTCTATTCCTAAAGTTCGCGAACATGCAGACTTCATTTTTTTATCTGATTTAGTATTATCTCCACCTCCTGTTTCAAAATAAGATTCATTTCTCGTACTAAAAAAGGTACCTATCTACATGCAGATAGGTACCTTTCCTTTTTAACTTAAATATGATCTACATGACTCACCCTAAATCCCTTTTTCTCTATCTTTTCAATTAATTTCTTTAATTTTTTTTCATTTAACTCATCTGATATATTTACGATAATACGGCGAATATATTGATCACCATTATCAAGCGTAAACAGTCCACCTATATTGTATGCCTTTAACAATGTCCCCAGCTCTTTAATTGTTCCCTTACAATCTTGTGTTGCAATTGTTAATATATAACCACCCGTCCGCATACCGAACGAATCTTCAATAACATCAAATACATTAGAATGTGTTAAAATACCGACAAATTCATTATATTCATTTAAAACCGCTAAAAACGGGAGACGACGAATCACGTAAAAAGCTCTAAAAAAAGAATCCTTTTCAAAAATAAACGAATTTGGATCTTCCAACACATCTCCTGTACTTACATGCTCTAATCCGCTATTACACTTCTTCTCTAAAAGATCTACTTTATAAATAATCCCCGTGAATTCCTTCTCATCTTCTGCTAATACGGGGATTGCCCTAAATCCCGTTTCATTCATAATTTGCAAAGCCTTTTCACCAGAATCATTCGTTTTGCAAAATGTCACCTGCTGTTTTGGCAGAAAATGATATTTAACTCGCAAAATATGTTCCTCCTTACATGTCAACATGTAATCTATATATAATAAGGAGACCTATATTTTATGAGTGAAATTTACTTTTAAAACGCTTTCATTTTTTATAGAATGGTAACCTCTATGAACACACCTTTATATAACAGAACTTTTTGCCCCTTTTATCATTAAAAGCTTTACGTGATAGTTCATTAAATATTCTATACCTTCCAACCATTTTTTCGCTTCTTCTGGTGATTTTCCCCACACGATCATTCCGTAATTATGAACAAGGACTACTCCTCCACCTTCAGTAAAATTCGGAACATTACTTTCCAATAAATCAGCGAACTTTTTTTCATCTTCTACAATTGGAATGGTCATTTCTGTAATGCCTTCTTTGCCAAAAACACGTTCCACGCTGCGTTTTTCGAATGTTACTTCTCCTTCTTTCCCATATAGCTCTGACATTAAATGACTATCTACAGTCTGTACTTGTAAAATACATTCTGCACTGCTTTTTTTATAAATATCCGCATGCATAAACGACTCTGAAGCTGGTTTTTCTTCGTTTTCAAATACTGGCTCACACATGCAATTTACTACAATAAAGTCTTCTTCAGAAAATACTCCTTTATCTCTTCCCTCTACATTTATCAAAAATGTTAATGGCTCTTTTGACGTACACATCGATAAACTAATTTTTGTACCATAAAACCAATCGCGAAGTGCCAGTTCTGCCTTCACATCTTTTAATTCGTTCCATTTCTTCAGAAAAAATAACATTTCGTCACCCCCGGCGTAATATTAATATAATTTTCAAATCCTTTCTATGTAAAAGGAATGTTTTTTGATTATTCTAAAAATTTAATTGAATTATCACACGAGAATGCCTTTTTGTCAATATGGTTTCAGCACCTATCGGAAAAATAGACATATCACCTATAAGCACTCCTGTCTATTTCTTACTTGATTTTGTACATATAAAAAATACGTTATTCTTCTTATTAAAGAATAACGTATTTTTCTCATCTATTATTTTTTTATTGCGTTATACAAAAATTGTGCATATTGTTCACGTGTTACGAAATTATCCCCTAAAAAGTTCCCATTCCCGTCACCTTTTGATATGTTATTATCCTCTAAAGCTTTCACATATCCTTCTGCCCAATGACCAGTTGGTACGTCTTTAAAGTTCTCCAAATTACTTTCATTTGCCTTTAACTGAAATACTTTTTGTAATACTACTGACATCTCGTACCTAGTTAATACTCCTTCTGGACGAAACTTCCCTGTACCATCTCCTTGCATAATTCCAGCTTTTGCAACTGTAGCAATATCTTGCTCAAACATATGCCCTTTCGTATCTGTAAACATCTCTTTCTGCTCTACTTTATTTTCTAATTTCAAGTACCTTTGTACTAAAGATGCAACTTGTCCACGCGTAATATTATCACCAAATCCAAATTGTCCATTTCCATATCCTTTAAAAATATTCTCTTTCGCTAAATAATTAATTGCTTCTTCTGACCAATGTCCTTTTGGTACATCTTTAAATTCTACTACTTCTACTTTTTCATCTTCTTTAGAAGTGTTACCCCCTTTGCTTTCTACTACATTTTGAATAACAGAACCAGTGAAGAAAATGCCTGTATCCGCAAATGGATCTTTCACTCCAAATTCATATACTTTCTCACCTGGTGTACTCCATTTCACTACACCATTACTATACGTACCATCATCACTCTTCAGACGGATTTTTGTAGATACCTCGCCGTCTTTTTCGTATATAGGTACTTTTACTTCTTTATTTACTTCTGTATCCTCTAAAAAGACTTTTTGGTTTTGAACATTAATATAAGCTTTCTTACTTAGTTCTATTACTGGTCTAACATCGCGGATTTCATTTGCAACAAAACTTAAATATACTAACTTATTCAAATTACTAACTGGCGATAAGTCTGAAATATAATTTGCTTCTAAATCAAGCTTTTGTAAGTTTACTAGATTTGATAATGGAGTAATATCCTTTAACTCATTATTAGGTAAATCTAATTCTGTAAGCTGAGTCATTTTAGCAAGTGGTGTCACATCTTCTATTTGATTTTTCCCGATAAATAATTTATTTAATTGATTCATTTGATCAATACCCGATAAATCTTTAACCTTATTACGCGTTAATACTAAGTCCTTTAAAGGTAATGAATATAACGGTTTAATATCTTCAATTTGATTACCTGCTAAAGTTAAGTATGTTACATTTTTCAACGCGCTTAATGGAGCAACATTCGTAATTTTATTATTTGCTAAATTCAAGTAATCTAGTTGTTCCATTTTCGCTAATGCTGTTACATCTTCTATTTGGTTGCCTGATAGATATAAACTTTTTACATTTTTTATTCCAATTAGTGGTGCAACGTTTGTAATTTTATTATTACTCAAATCAAGAGATTCTAAATTATCCATTTTAACAAGTGGTGTTACATCTGAAAATTCATTACCACGCAAAGCTAAATGATTTAATTGCTTTAAATTCGCAAAGAACGACGGATCTGTTAACTTTGCATTCGCAACTGTTAAAGATTTTAAATTTGGCATATATTTTAATGCACTATAATCAAGAATCTCATTCGTGTTTAAAAACAAGTCCTTTACTTGTAATAACTCTTCTTTCGTAATTGGTGTATTTAAATCTTTTCTATTAAATACTTTTTTATTAACAAGTTCTCTTAATTTGTTATCTGTTATCATATTTTGATTATCAACTGGATTATCTGTTTCCGTATTGCCTGAATTAGAGTTATCGTCTGGTTTCTCTGTTTCTTTGTCGCTTACAGTTGGATCTTTAATTTCAAATTGAACTTGATATTTGTGATCATATCCGATGGCCGGAATAAGTATATGCATTTGCATATTATGCTTCTTCTCAAATTCGCCAATTTCAAATTGGACTACTTTCGTTCCATTTTTCCTCTTATCTTCTGATAAAACTTTCACATCTTGAAATACACCAGGTTGGTTTTTATCCTCTATTCTAAGATATTGAAAATAATCGCTATCTTGTATTGTTACAGTAACAATTTTTTTCCCGTCTTCAATTGCTACTTTAGGATTTTTTATGTACTGAGAAACCATAGATGGCTCATCTTTTTGATCCTTATATATTTTAATCTCAGTATCATACGTGCGATCACTGGCTGCTGCTAACGACTGATTTGCTTCAATTTTTATTGCTGCTAATGCTGGAGTAGAGTATGCAGCAAATGGAATAGCTAATGTTGTTGCTACTACTAGAGCTTTAATATAACTTTTTTTCAAAATAATATCCCCTTGTCTTATATATATTTTAATTGATAATTCCTATCAATTACTAACATAATAAATGATAATGAATCTCATTATCATTGTCAATGGGAATATTACATTAAGTTTATAATTTCCATAGATACAAAATAAAAAAGCCTTTACTCAAAGGGCTTTTTTACCTATCGTATGAAGAATTTCACTTTTTTCCTTTTCATTAATAACACCAATTTTTTGCAAAATGTTTGCATACAATACAAGTTTATTATATATCCGTTCTGACATACTTCCCCTTCTTTCCTTCGACCAACTTTTTTTGTATTGGTAAATTATATGAACAAGATGAGAAAATGTGTCCACTTTTTGCATAAATACAAATCTTTTATTTTGTTACTTACTGATAGTAAAACTCCCACCTAAAAATTAGGCGGGAGTCTAGATGTATTCAATTCATTTAGCAAATTGTCCATTGAATATTATGTTTTTTGACTTCTTCTTCAAAACTATAAGGCATTTTCTTATCACAAATGACATGTTGAATATGAGAAAATGCTGCTATTCTATAATTCCCTTTTACGCCTACTTTTGTATGATCACATAAAATATATGTTTTCTCAGCTAGCTTAATCATCGCTTCTGAAAGTTTCGCCTTTTCTAATTCAAAGCTAGAAACCCCAAAGCCTGGCAACAACCCATCAATCGAAACGAATGCCTTATGAAAATGAAATTGATGGATTACTTGCTGTGAAATAGACCCTGACACCCGTGAATGTTTTGGGGATACTTTTCCACCAATAAATAAAACCTCACCATGAAACATCTTTTTATTAATAGAAGATATTAATTGTGTCGCTACTGGAAAAGAACTCGTAACAATCGTTAAATTTTTACGATGAACAAGATATGGTACCATTTGAAGTGGTGTACTTCCATCATCAATCGCAATAACATCTCCATCTTCTACAAACGTTGCTGCTTTATACCCAATTCTTTTCTTCTCTTCTATATGCAGCATCTCTCGTTCTAACATTGGTGCCTCTATTCCAGCTCCCGGAAGTTGAACGGCTCCACCATACACTTTCTTCAACTTCTTTTCACGATCTAATTCTTCTAAATAACGGCGAATCGTCTCTGTTGATACTGCAAACTCCCTCGCTAATTCTGAAACTTTTACTTTCCCTTTAAACTCTACCTTCTCAAGAATTGTTCGCTTTCTTTCTTCGCCCACTACAGACATAGCCTCACCCCATTTATATCTACCTTATAAACTGCCTTACTTATACAAAGTTATAATTTTCTTTTTCAGTGAAAATCTCTTCATGAATATAAATACCACGCTTTTCTAATTCGTCAAAAATGATTTGTGGATTTTCAAAAGCTTCTTCAGGAGTAATAACACCGACTTTATTAACTACTCCTTTTGCAATTAACTCTGTAGCGACTCCGAATGGGATTCCAACATTTCTTGTATAAGCTCTTAATTTCTCCCAACCTACTACAGAACCATCAGATAACGGATGTGTATGATATAACACATGCCTTTGTTTTTCATTATCTTTCATACCTACTACCTCTACATGAAGTGCATAACCATAAAGCTCTGTTTCTTTTCCTTCTTTCGAGTTTAGTAGATACTTCGAAATACAATCCATAATACCTATTTCTTTACCTTTTATTTCAATTTGATCATTACGCAATATACCATAATCATATAAAGCACGAATGAGCTGCATATTTTGCTCAGGCCAAGTACCTCTCGTTTCTATCAGCACAACACCTTTGTCCTCCAATGCCTTCGCCAACGTAATCGTTTCTGAATGCGGGATTATATACTGCGTTGTTTTTCCATAAGGCGCTGGTAATTCGATTTCTCTTGGGCGCGCAAACGGAGGTACTTGCTTAAATTCACCGTCTTCATACACTGTACGCGATGGTAAATGTGGATCATATTCATATGTCGTTGTTTCTGTAATTGATGCAGAAAAAGCAATTGGGCGATATGAGCCATGGCTTACTCGAACTGACTCTACAGTATCTAGCTGATTTGCTGCATGCATAGCCATCATTTGCGTTACACCTGGTGTCATACCGAACCCAGGTAAACATGTTTTTCCGTTTTGAACAAATATAGAATGGGATTCATTTTCTTCACCAAATCCATTCAAGTTCACACCGTGACAGCCGGCATCTGCAATACAACGAGTGGACAATCCATTTAACTTTATCGTCGTGCCGTCCATTACAATGTCATAGCCTTTCATTTTTGCAACAGTATCCTCATGATTTGTCACATCGACTTTTACAAAATCAACGCGAGGATCGTTTAACCACTCTACTACTTTTCGTCCTTCTTCTTCATTGAAATCAGCAACAGTAATTGTTCCAAATGATGAAAATTGGACTAAATCTAAAATTGCTTCACGACAAATTTTCCCTGCCCCACCTAAGCAAAATACTTTCACCCTATAACAACTCCTTTAGCAATACTATCAACTAAACGATTAATGTCTTCTTCATGTACATCACCGATATTTCCAATACGGAACGTATCTACTTTCGAAATTTTCCCTGAGTAAATAACAAATCCGTACTGCTTTAATTCGTTATATAATTGCTGAAATTCAAATCCTGCTTCTGGATAAATGAAAGATGTAATAATAGGAGATTGATATTTTTCATCTACTAGTGGCTTGAATCCGATTTCTCCCATTCTGTTCACTAATAGTTTTTGATTGTTATAATATCGATTGTAACGCGCTCTTACTCCGCCCTCTTTTTCTAGTTCCAGGAGCGCTTGATAAAAAGCGTGTACAACATGCGTAGGTGAAGTAAAACGCCATTTCCCATTTTGATTTTCCATCGTTTCCCACTGATCGTATAAATCTAATGATAATGAACGTGCCTGCCCTTGACACTTCAACAATTCATCACGCTTTGCAATAACAAAGCCGAATCCAGGCACACCTTGAATACACTTATTCGCACTACTAATTAAAAAATCAATTTGTAAATCAGCAATGTCTATTTCAATACCACCAAAACTACTCATTGCATCAACAATTGTAACTTTTCCATACTGCTTCCCTAATTTACATACATCTACAATTGGATTAATAATACCTGTCGTTGTTTCACAATGAACAACTCCAATATGTGTAATCTCTTGATCTTGTTGCAATATTTTTTCTACTTCTGCAATATTAGTAGGCTCCCACTCTTCTGTTTGACTGACCACCACATCTATATGTAACATCTCCGCCATTTGCACAATCCGTTTACCATACGCACCATTTGTACAAATAAGCAGCTTTCCATTTGTAGGAATAACAGAACCGATTACTGCTTCAACCGAAAAAGTACCGCTTCCCTGCATTAAAACTGTTGTGTACTTTTCTTCTTCCTTTGTCGCTAACGATACAAGCCTATTTCTTACATCTTGCACCATCGTGTTATATTCAACATCCCACGTACACCAATCATATAACATAACTTCTTTTACAGTTTTTGTTGTCGTTAATGGTCCTGGCGTTAATAATAAGTAGTGATTTTCATTCATGATCCTATCCCCCTTTTATGAAATAATAAGTTCTTGTTTCTCGATATGTTCAATTACGTTTTCGAGTTCCTGCATCGTTTCAATCGTAAAATGTGCCCCGTTTTCAATGAAACGATTACGAACTACTTCCATTTTTTCATGAAGCTCTAACAGATCCATATTCTCAACTTCCTCTTCCGTTAAACCGAGCTCACTACTACCAAGAATTACACCAACTGTCCACATTCCAGCATTTCTACCCTCTTTCATATCTGACACGGTGTCTCCAACTTTTATCATATGATTCATTGGATATATACCTAATTCCACCGCATTTTTATAGCACATCCACGGATACGGACGCCCTGCTGGGACATCATTTGGCGTAACAAGAAAATCGGGTTTATACCCTTGTAGTGCTGCTTCTTTTGCTACAATATCCATCATTTCTCTCGTATATCCAGTTGTTGAACCAATTTTAATGTCTTTTTCACGTAAAGAAGTAATCACTTCTTTTACTCCATTAATCGGCGACGCATAGCGCGGTAAAATAGCGAAGAGAATTTCTTCAAACTCTTCATACATCTCCTGAATATCTTCTTCTGTTGGTAATTGTCCGAAGACACGCTTCCACTCATTCGAAATACGGGACATTTCCGTTAACGCCCTAACATGATCGATTTTCAATAACCCCATTGGTTTGCGAGCTTCTTCTGCTGTAATTTCAACACCGCGTTTATGGAAGATCTCCATAAATACTTCCAGTGGTGCAAAACATCCGTAATCGACTGTCGTACCTGCCCAATCAAAAATAACTGCTTCAATTTTCATTCTATCCATCCCCTTCTTACTTATCTTTTTTGCCATTGTGACGTTCGGTTACGAAGTGCTTTCGTTCCCCATTCATATACAACTCTCACTACAATATTTGTAACAACAATAAGTACACTCATTGCAGCTGCTGGTGCTACATTTCCTGCATCATCCATATTTACAATTGATACAGCAGCTAGTTTAAAATCAGCCGCATACAAGAACACTACTGCCGATACAGTTACCATTGAATTTACGAAGTAGTACATAACCATTTCTAAAATGGCTGGTAAACACATCGGTACCGTCACTCGAAAGAAAGTTTTATAAAACGGTATGCTCATCGACTGCGAAACAAGCTCAAACTCTCGGTCTAGTTTCTTTAACGCCGTCGTTGCCGTAACGAATGTTACAGAGTAGAAATGAATGATATTTACTAATACTAAAACGGCAATTGTGCCATATAAAGAATGAAACGGGTTTGTTATTGAAAGTCCTAGAATTTGAATTGTTGGTTGACTGAAGAAAAAGACATATCCTAATCCAAGTACTAATCCAGGAATCGCTAACGGTACAATTGAGAAGAAATAACCTACTTTTCTTAAAAATTGTAGCTGTTCTATTTTTTCAGTCGCATAAGCGAACACAAATGTTAAAATCGCCCCGATAACTGCCGTAACGGCTGAGACAATTACACTATTTTTGAATGCTTCAAGTCCGTCTCCTGTCAAACTTGAAAAATTAAAATGCTCAAATGTAAAACTCATATTATATGGCCATACTTTCACACTTGCAGCAATACCAACTGCCACAAATAAAAGAATGATCATAAGCGTTACTACGCTACAATATACGAATGAAATAACATCTCTTTTCTTATTATTTATTATTCTGTAAGGTACTGCTTTTGAAGATAAGAGATTCGCCTGTTTCCTTTGCGTAATACGATCAACTGCAAATGCAAAAATAGCTGGGATTAATAAAATCATTCCGACAGTTGCGCCCATGGACATATTTTGCTGTCCAATTACTTGCTTATATACGTCAGTAGCAAGCACATTATATTGCCCACCAACAATTTTTGGTGCCCCAAAATCAGTAAAACTAAGTGTAAATACAACGAACATCGCACTAATTAATCCGTATTTCACACTAGGTAAAGTAACCGTAAGAAACTGCTTCGCTTTACTTGCACCTAACATATTAGAAGCTTCATATAAACGATAATCAGAACCTTGGAAAGCAATTAATAAAATAAGGAATGCTTGTGGAAATGTATACATAACTTCAGCCATTACAATTCCTACTGGTCCGTATAACGGTATTTGTATCCCTTCAAATAAACCAAACATCCCTTTTGTTATTAACCCTTGATTACCAAATAAATATGTAAGCGCAATACCGTGCATCATCGTCGGTGCGAATAATGGTAATAATGCTACGTATTGAAATACGCGCTTTCCAAAAACATTGGTACGAGCAATCGCATATGCATAAGCGAACGCAAGTGTAACTGAAATAATTGTTGTAGCGCCCGAAATCCATATCGTATTTTGTAATGATTGTACTAGCGTTGGTGTTGTGAAATATTTACTGAAATTCGCAACACCAATGAAAGCTCCGTCTTTATCGTAAAAGGCTTGTGTAAATAGTTGTAATAGAGGCAATACAAGCATGATCAAAAAAGCAAGAAGCATACCAATAATTAATAGTCTTTGTATCCACTCTTCTTTACCAATACGTCTCTTAATCTTTTTTTTCGTACTTTCTACCTTGAAATTTTCTAACATCTCCATCTATACAATGACCCTCTTTCCATATGACAACATATGATTTTCTGAGAAAGAGATTTGAATTGGCTTTCCTTTTTTAATAGCAGTTGCCTCTACTTCTGATGCCAATATATCTACTACAATTTTCTCGTTATAAAGGTGTGTTTTCTCTTCTATGACCCGCACTTCCGTCCGGTATACAGAGCCGCGAAATTCCATGCTTTCTACAACTGTTTTAATACCATTATTTTGTACAACTGTTACATGTTCCGGACGAATTGCATGTTCTTCGTTATTTTTCGAAAAGAAATTAATAGAACCAATAAAATCTGCCACAAACGGATTGGCTGGTCTTTGATAAATCTCCTCTGGTGTTCCAATCTGCATAATTTCCGCATGATTCATTACAACAATTTTATCAGCCATCGTTAATGCCTCTTCTTGATCATGCGTTACCATAATAGTTGTTACTCCCACTTTTTCTTGCAAATCGCGCATTTCTCTACGCAACTTTTCACGCACTTTTGCATCTAAAGCTGATAACGGCTCATCGAGTAACAAAATATCGGGAGACAGAGCGAGCGCACGTGCAAGTGCCACTCGCTGCTGTTGTCCGCCAGACATTTGAGCAGGATATTTATCTTTTACATTCAGCAAATCAACAAGTTCTAATGCCGATAGCGCCTTCTCTTTTACTTCTTCTTTTCCATATTTTTTTGTCTTTAAGCCATATTCAATGTTTTCAAGTGCTGTTAAATTCGGAAATAATGCATACGATTGAAACACCATTCCGAAGTTCCTCTTTCCAGGAGGTAATGCTGTAATATCTTTTCCATCCACAGCTATACTACCTGTTGTTGCCTCTTCTAGCCCTGCTAAAATTCGAAGCAATGTTGTTTTCCCACAACCACTTGGGCCTAATAAACATACAAACTCATTTTTTTTCACAGTAAAAGAAATATCTTTTAACGCTGTAAATGCATCAAACTGTTTTTGAATGTGTTGAATTGATAAATATTCGCTCATTTTTTCTCTCTCCCACTCACTTACTTTTTCGGTTCTGCTTTTTGGCCAAACTCTTTTTCCCATTTTTCTAAAATTTTGTCGCGATTTTCTGCTGCCCACTTAAAGTCATTCTTTTTATATAACTTTTCTGTCACATCTTTAGGGAATCCATCTGGAAGTTTATAATCATTTTTAATTGTCGCAAATCCATTTTTCTCGAAGTATAACTTCATTACATCATCTGTAATTGCCCAATCTAAAAATGCTTGTGCTAATTTATCATTTTTTGCATTATCTTTTTTAATAAGTGCGTTCGCTTCTACTTCCCAACCTAATCCTTCTTTCGGCAGTACAACTTCAACTGGTGCACCTTTTTGTTTCTCTTTCAAAGCACTATAAACCATTGACACACCAACTGGATATTCACCTGCGCCTGCTAATTTCGCTGGTTTTGAACCTGAATGCGTATAAGTTGCCATATTATCATGAAGTTTCTTCATGTATTCCCAGCCCTTATCTTCTCCCATAATTTGTAGCCATGCAGAAACTGTTAAAAATCCTGTTCCAGAAGAAGCTGGATGTGGCATAACAAGCGTTCCTTTATATTCTGGTTTCGTTAAGTCTTCGTATGATTCTGGCATCGGTAAATTTTTCTTCTTTAATTCTTCTTTATTTACAGCAATCCCCGTCATAAATGCAGTATTTCCTACCCATTTTTCTGGTTGCTTATCGTCTTTAAATTGTGGAAGAACACGATCTGCTCCTTTTGGAGAGTATCCTTTTAACATATCTTTTTTATCTAAAGCTAATAGACTAGACGCTGCAGTTCCCCATACAACATCTGCTTGGGTATTTTTCCCTTCAGCTAGCAACTTCGCTGTAATAACTCCTGTTGAATCACGAACAATGTTCAACTTCACGTCTGGATACTTCTTTTTAAAAGAATCAAGATAAATTGGTACAAGTTCTTCTTCGATCGCTGTGTAAACAGTTAATGATCCAGATAGTTTATCATCTTTTACTTTTGCCCCAGCACTTTCTTCTTTTTTTGCACCACACCCCATTAATAACGAAAATACCATTCCAGTTGCTACAGCTTTAAAGATTGTTTTTTTCACTGTCTCTCTCTCCTTTTACAAATCTTATGTACAACTCAAATATAAACAACTAGTGTAAAAGCAGTATTAAACCAACATTAATCTTTTGTTTGTTGTTTGTTTTTGTGTAATACGTTGCTACTTCTATGTTTTTTCGCATTTTTCTGCTAATATCAAACGTGAAATTTACAAATAATTAAAAAAACCTTTATAATCCCACAAAAAAATGAGGCGTTTGTAAAAAACGCCTCATTTTTGTTTACCTTTTTTTGAATTACGATTTGCGTACTTCGCACTATTTTCTCCTTCATACTCTACTGCAAATTCTGCATCGGGTAAGCTTTCTTTCGGAGTTTTATTATTATTAATTGCTGCATTTTGTTTTACTTTTCTTTTTACCAACATACTCACCTGCTCTCACTAAATAACTTTCTATTCTAGTTTGAAACAACTTAAAGTAATTATTACTGGGAAGTGTTAACAAGTACATAAGAGCTTATATATGGAAATACTACATACGAACAAACCATTACAAAAGGAGCGATGACTTTGAAGGAGAAAGAAACGATCCAATCGCCAATTTTAGACGAGACGCTCCCTCATCAAATGAACTTTCCATCTTTTAAAGGCACAGGAAAAAAGATGCAACAACCTTTTATAAATCAATATGATGTTGTAATTGGAGACAGTAAATACGATTCCACTAACAGTCCTCTTAATAATTGGAGTGATGAGGTAGACCCTGCCATTATGGCTGGGGAAGAATGGATACATCCTACAAATGATATTGGGTGGATTTCAGAAGAAAATCAAGAACTACTTAAAAACGAAGTTGATAAGAAAAATGATGCTTTTATGCATCCTCAATTTGGAATTAACGACTAAAAAACCATTCTACCTAACATAGGTAGAATGGTTTCATACTATCCAATAATAATTCTCTCTTTCGGATATTTATAGCGAGGTGGTTGCTCTCTTCCGCCACTAGCTAATATAAATGTTAAAATACCGACGCGTCCGATAAACATAAGCACAATGAGTACAAGTTTACCAACAGTTGTTAAATCGGGAGTAATACCTGTTGATAGTCCCGTCGTCCCGAAAGCAGAACAAACTTCAACTATTAAGCTCATAAGTGGTACATTTTCTGTAATGGATAAAATAAATAGCGCTGAGGCACATAATAAAATCCCCATCGTCATAACGACAGATGCTTTCAACACATCTTCTTCATGTAGCTGACGTTTGAAAACTCGGACTGTTCTCCCGCCCCTTGCAAATGTATATAACGATAATATACTAACAGCAAATGTTGTTGTACGTATTCCGCCCCCAACTGAGCTTGGAGATGCTCCAATGAACATTAAAATGCTCATAAATAAAAGCGTTGGTTGTGATAATTCACGTATGTCCATTGTAGCAAGTCCACCACTTCGCGTCGTCACAGATTGGAATAACGTATAAAATACAGTTTCATGCCATGACTTTCCTACTAAAAAATGATTTCGTTCTAATAAAAAAATCATAATTGTTCCAACAATAACGAGTACAAAAAATGTCGTTGTCGTCAATTTTGTAAATAATGAAAAGCGAAATAGTTGCTGTCTCCTTTTACTAAGGAATTGCTTTACTTCCATTAACACCGGGAAACCAATAGCTCCTAAAATAATAAGCAACATATGAATCATTTGAACAATATAATCTTTTTTGTACGGAATAAGTGATTGTCCTGTTAAATCAAATCCTCCGTTCGTTGTTGCACTCACAGCGGCAAAGAAACCGTGAAAATAAGCTTCTTGCCAAGTCGGGAAATATAGTAAGAACCTTGTACCTAACAGTATTGCTCCAATGAGTTCTATCGAAATAATTACAATTAAAATAGAACGCATCAATTCTACAAGGCCCGATAAATTCCCTTGGTTATGGTCTGCCATAATTAATCTTCTTCTTTGCAAACCAATCTTTTTCCCCGTTATAATCCAGACGAATGTACCAAGCGCCATAATTCCTAATCCACCTAATTGTAAAATAAGGGCTAAAACAATAATTCCTGCTGTTGTAAACGTATCTGAAATCGTAACAACAGACAGTCCTGTAACACTTACCGCACTAACAGATGTAAATAGTGCATCGATAAATGTCCATTTCACTTCAGGCTTCGTAACAAATGGTAAACTAAGCAAAATTACCGATACGACTACTGCTAGTAAATAAAATACAACGATAAGTTGTACGGGACGTAACTTTTGTAAAAACTTTTTTATATCTCTCATTCCATCACTTCGCTACCTTTTTTCTATCGATTAAATAAAGAAAAATCATCACTTTCTTCATTTGTAAATAACTGCTGAAATAGTTTCGCAAATACCATTCCGTATACAGTTCCATTTCCCCCATACGGCAGTGCGTAATATAAATTATGTATTTTTTTATCTTCTTTTAAAATAGGAAGACCGTCATGACTGCCACCAAATGCTGCTGCCCAATAGTACTCTGCCCGTATATTTTTATACTGCGGGAACATTTCTTTTACAATGTTAATAAGAAGATCACGCTTATGCAATAATTTCGTATCGCCGATTTTTTGAATTTTCAGCGCCTCATCTAATCCGCCTATAACAATGCGATTTTGATACGTTCGACTATACAAATACGGACGTGCTGTTTCCCAAATTAACGATTGCTCATGCCAGCCTTCAAAATAATCTATCTTATTTGTCACAACGGCATAAGACGTTTCTACTGTTGTATTTTTTTCTTTCTTTCCAAAAATTGCTTCATAACCTGTCGCCATAATAATATTCTTTGCTACAATTTTATTTCCTGTTTTCGTGTAACAAATTAAATCATTTTGGATTTGTTTAATATGTAATGCCTCTGTATGTTCGTATATAGTAGCGCCCATTTGTTTCGCTTTATGCAAAAGACTATGCGCTAATAAATACGGATTCACTTCTGCATCACCGCTTGTATATAACGCTGCTTGTTTTGCAAATGAATAACGTTTCTTAATATCAGACTCTGTAAAATATTCAACCGGAAATCCATAATGGCGTAACGTATTATATTCTTCTTGTAAAAATGAAACATCCTCATCTCTACTTGCATAATACAAACTATTTCGCGGAATAAAATGGGGATCAATATCGAGAGTTGGCACAACCTTCTCCATTGTTTGCAGCGCTTCATAACAAAGTCTATATGCTCGTACCCCTTTCTCTTCACCAAATGTATGAATAAGAGAGGTTAACGATTTATCATGAACAAATTGTAATAATCCTGTATTTGCAGCTGTGCTACCACATGCAATTGCTCTTTTTTCAATGAGCATAACACGCATTCCAATTTTAGCTAACGAATACGCTATATGAGCACCTGCTTCTCCACTTCCAATTACTAGTACATCACATATCATATCATTTTCTAACGTTGGATAACAAGGTACAGAAACTCCAGCACTCCAAAACAACTTACCAGTCATAAGCTTCATAATTATACTCCTACAATGTAATTTTCTCCTTTCTATGTTTCGTCATTTTCCATAAAAAAATCCAACTAACATACGCTAGTTGGATTTCTTCTCTTTAATTAGAACGCTCTTCCAGCCAATTTCCAACCGTCGGATATGTTTGCTTTACAGCCGTTCCACCATACACGATAGACATATGTCCTGTCGGTAAACATACATACTGTTTATCTGTGCTAGAAATATGATCAAGTAAAGCTTCTACTTGACATGGCAGAGCAATGTGATCACGTTTCGCAGAAATATTTAAGACATTCGCCTTAATATTTGCAAGGTCTACCTTTTGTCCGCGAATAACGAGTTCACCCTTCACTAATTTATTATTTTGATAAAAATCACGAATCCATTGTCTATACGATTCACCTGGGAACGGAATACCATCGCCTACCCACTTTTGAACTAATTTCCAACTTTCGACGAAGCGCTCATTTTCTGAACGATCGACTAAAGCAACATATGGACCGACAAAGTTTGTAATTGGTTTTAACATCTTATTTCCGAAATCAATCATTTCTGGCGGAATATTTCCGAATGTATCAACCGCTTTATCTAAATTGAAATATTTCTCATCTAATAAAGGACCGTATAATCCTGTTTCAGAGAAATCAAAAGGACTTGTCATAAAAATCAAGTTACGAATTGGCATGTCCGGATGAAGCGCTGCATAAATAGATGTTAACGTTCCACCCATGCAATAACCAAGTAAAGAAATCTCGTCCGATTTTGCAGTTCTCATTACTTTTTTCACTGCTTTTGCAATATAATCGAACACGAAATCATCAAACTTCAAATGACTATCTTCTAAACCGAATGTGCCCCAATCAAGCATATACACATCAAAACCACGATCTACTAAATATTCCACTAAACTATTTCCTGGAGTTAAATCCATAATATACGGTTTATTAATAAGAGCGTATATTAATAAGATTGGAACTCGCTGCGTTTTTTCTTGTTTTGGAATGTAACGATACAGCTTCGTTTTATTCTTCGTCCAAATAACCTCTTTCGGTGTTAAACCAACTTGTGGTTCTGGTTCGCGTAATAAAACTTCGCTCGCTCTTTTCACACGGCGATATGCTTTACGATATTCTTCTGGGTACAACTCCAATTGCTTTTCCCATTCCGTTACGAATGTAGTCATTTTTCCTATCTCCTTTTTGGTCAATTTCTTTCTAAAAAAAGAAGTGCATTCCTGCTATGGATATGCACTTTTTTTTTACTTCATTACATGTATAATCCGCCGTTAATGTTTAATTGCTGACCTGTGATATACGCACCGTCACGGCATAGATATACTACACCTTTTGCAATTTCATCAGCTTGACCAAAACGTTTTTTCGGGATTTTCGCAACGATTTTTTGACGCACTTCTTCTGGTACTTCTGCTACCATTTCAGTATCAATAAATCCTGGGCAAATTGCGTTTACAGTTACATTTGTTCTTGCAAGTTCTAACGCTAATGATTTTGTAAATCCTAACATACCTGCTTTTGCTGCTGAGTAGTTTGTTTGTCCAAATCCACCAGCTTGGCCAATAATAGAAGAAATACTAATGATTCTTCCTTCTTCTGCTTCCGATATGTATGGAAGTACCGCGCTTGTTGTATTAAATACACTGCTTAAGTTCACGTCAATTACGCGCTCCCAATCTTCACGATTTAACTTTTTGAATGTACGATCTCTTGTAATACCAGCATTATTAACAAGAATGTCAACTTTACCAAAATGATTCACAGCTTCTTCTACAAGTCTGTTTGCATCTTCTACTTTAGAAACATCCGCTTGAACTGCATAAACATCATGTCCTTCTTTTCCTAATTCATTTACTAAGTTTTCAGCTGCTTCTTTACTGCTGTTATAGTTAATAACTACTTTTGCTCCCTCTTCTGCTAATGCTACTGTAATTGCTTTTCCAATTCCTTTTGCCCCACCTGTTACGATTGCTACTTTGCCATTTAATTGAACCATTTCTTTTCCCCCTTAAATGAATTTGTGAACGATTGTTATGAATCATTTTGGTACTCATACTAATTGAGTCCATATATTAATTATGTTTCGTTGTTTATACATGAAAAGAGATTCTCCCTCTCTCTTTTACACGTTATAAACAAACGCTTTTATCATTTTTTATTTTCTGGCTTATTTACAGGCTTTACTTCTTCTTTTACAGGTACTTGTAGTTTAGCTAGTACTGCATTTTGCTTTTCTAGCAATTCTAAAATTTGATCAACTTTCGTTTCTAACGTGCGCATATCTTGTTTTACTTTCGTAACATCACGCTTTAATGTAGGAGCTTGTCCTAATGAATCCACTTTCTCTTCTAAAATTTCCTCGATGTTATCAACTTTATTTTCTAAGTTAATAACAAGCGTAGCTACTCTAGCGATATCCTCTCTCGTCGGCACATTCACCTGTTCTAAATAATTTTTTGTCGTATCATTTAATGCTTTTTGATAAAACAAATTCAAATCTAGAACGCTGCCCATCCAAGCAGAATATTCTTCTGTTTTAATTGTTTCATTGAGCGCTTTTCCCCAAAATGTTTCGGTTTGTTCATAAGCATTTTTCCATGCTTGCAATGGATCGAATTTTTGATCAATCACTTCGACTACACTCCCTTTTTCGTTTTTGAAACAATTCAACCTATTCACTATTTTCTAATATTCCGAATAAAACTTCAAGTATATATTTTATTTTTCTTTATTTTCTAACAAATGTATTGACATTAAAAACAGATAGGTGTAAATTGCACTTATAAGCAAAAAATTCCATCTAACTGATTCATGAGGTGATGCACAATCATGCTACATAATGAACCAGAACACCCAGAAAGTTTGGAAAAAAACCAAGCGAAACAACCAAACTCCATGCCAAAAAACTTCTTAGTTCCTTTCTTACTTCTCTGTCTAAAAGACTGGAGTCTTCATGGTTACAAACTTATTCAAATGCTAATGGACATCGGCTTTTCTTCTGTTGACCAAGGTAATGTGTATAGGACACTACGCAAATTAGAAAAAGAAAATCTTATTTCTTCTACTTGGGATACAAGCGAAGGCGGGCCAGCGAAACGAATTTATTCTTTAACAGAATATGGAGAGCAATATTTAACAACATGTGCGACTTCTTTTGAACATTATCAAAATATGTTGCGGACGTTTTTCACGTTATACACCAATGCATTCTTTCCATTTTCTACTTCTCCAGAAAAGGATGAAAAGGATTCTTCATCTTCACCTGGTGGTACAGCAGAGTAATCTGCGTTCACAATATGCAAAAAAACATTTGGAGGTCAAACAATGGAAACTAAGCCATACGAATTAGTCGATGCATTTTGGAAAAACTGGTCTCAATCTCTTTCCCTCTTCTCTTCAGCTGGGAAACAATTAGAGCAACTTACTTTAGAAACGTTAAAACAACAACAAGACGCTTTGCATAAATTAACATCAGGAGTAGATGAACTAGAAAAAGAACTACATCAATTCACTGCTCAGTTCAATAACCAATATACGGATTACGTGAAGCAATTAACTGGAAACTCCTTAAATGATCAAATTAACGAGTGGCAAGAAAAATGGAATGAGCTTTCTACTCAAATGCACCAACTTACTGTTTCTCCTACGAAAACATCTTTGTCTATTCTTACTCAAACTAGCGGGCAATTTGAAGAAACAACAAAACACTTTATCGAACAACAACAATCGCAACGTGAAGAGGTTCAAAAACAGTTAGAAGTTTTTTTGGGAGAGTTCAAGTCCAAACAACTAGAACTCGCAAAGCAGTTCGAGGAAAACTCAAAAAATCTATTTACTTCCATCAAGTAAGAAAAATGTGGCAACTAACTGCAGCACAAACAAAACTCTTTCTTCCTCCTACTACATCAAGATGGCTTACATTTTTCGATATGGAAAAGAAGGAGGACAAAATGAATCCATTTCAAGAAGCACAAACTGTTCCGGAGCTTCGTTACGATGAGATTCAAGTCGGTGATCAAGCATCACTAACAAAAAAAATTACGGATGAGGACGTTATCAATTTCGCAAAATTGACTGGAGATGTAAATCCTATTCATATTCTAGACTCTTTTGCAAAAACGACAATGTTCAAAGAACGTATTGCTCATGGCATGCTCGTTTCAAGTTTTATTTCTACCATTCTTGGAACGAAACTCCCGGGCAAAAATACGATTTATTTATCTCAAAACGTTTCATTCCGTGCTCCTGTCAAAATCGGTGATACACTTCGCGTTGTGGCAGAAGTTATAAAAAAACGTGACGATAAAAAAATCATTACGCTGCAAACAAACATATATAATCAATCCGATGATATTGTCGTGGAAGGTACAGCGACAATACTGAAAAAAGAGTAGCAAATTTGCTACTCTTTTTTTCTATCCAAGAACTTCTAAACACACCGATTACTTCCGTGTATGAGTACGTCGTTTCCACATAAAATAACGGTACCAGTTCAGATAGTACTTAGCTGAACTGGACTACTCATAAGGATGTGTATCAACATGGTAAAAACAAACAAATTACTAGTTCCAGGTGCAGAACAAGCGCTTGAACAATTTAAATATGAAATTGCGCAAGAATTTGGTGTAAGCTTAGGATCTAACACAGCATCTCGTTCTAACGGCTCAGTTGGCGGTGAAGTAACAAAACGTCTTGTTGCTTTAGCTCAACAACAATTACGCGGATAATTATATAACATATGGCTTAGAGGCAGATATTCTCTGCCTCTTTCTTTTTTAACATACATAATAGTTCTTCTTCACATACTAGTAAGAGCAAATTGAAAGGAACGATATGTGACATGAAACGGATTAACATTAGCATGAGCCCTCCCCGTGTTCTTACTTTATCTTTTATTACGCTATCAATTATTGGTACATGCTTATTAAAATTGCCAATTGCTACAACAACATCTATTTCATGGCTCGATGCCTTATTTACAACGGTTTCTGCTTGTACGGTTACAGGGCTTGGTGTTGTGGACACTGGAAAAGTATTTACCTTATTTGGTCAATGTGTAATTTTAACACTTATACAAGTTGGCGGCCTTGGCATTATGAGCTTTGCTGTTTTAATTGCAATTATGCTCGGCAGAAAAATTGGTCTTCAAAACAGAATTTTATTACAACAAGCATTAAACCAAACAAATGTCGGTGGAATCATTCGTCTTGCAAAAGCATTATTTTTATTTTCTTTTGCTGTAGAATGTATCGCTACTTTACTTCTCTCTTTTGAATGGGTACCAAAATACGGGATTGCCAAAGGTATATATTATAGCTTTTTTCATTCGATCTCTGCCTTTAACAATGCTGGCTTTTCTATATGGAGCGATAATTTAATGTCCCACTCTCATAGCGTTCTCGTCAATCTTGTTATTTCTTCTCTCATTATTTTAGGGGGAATTGGTTTTACAGTGATCGTAGATATAAAAAGAAAGAAAAACTTTAAAAACCTTACTTTGCACTCAAAACTTATGCTCTCTTCTACTCTAATCGTCAATATTATTGCTACAGCTTTTATTTTTATATTCGAGTTTCATAATTCAATTTCCATGAGAGGTTTTACCCCCTTTGAAGAAGGTATGGCTGCTTATTTTCAAGCGATTTCGACGCGCACTGCCGGGTTTAATACTGTTGATATCTCTGTATTATCAAAACCTTCCCTTTTATTAATGATGCTTCTTATGTTTATTGGTGCTGGCAGTGCTTCAACTGGTGGTGGGATTAAGTTAACAACTTTTTTAATTATGTTTTTAGGCGTATTTAAATTTTTGCATGAACAAGATGATATTGTCGTGTTTAAAAAATCCATTAAAGATACGCTCATTGTCAAATCTTTAACGATTACCATTATTTCAATTTCGTTTATTTTTCTTTCTATTTTAATTTTAAGCATCACTGAACGAGTTCCTTTATTAATGAGTGCTTTTGAAGTATTTTCAGCATTTGGAACTGTCGGCCTTAGCATGAATTTGACGCCACACTTAACAATCATCGGCAAAACAATTATTATCTTTATGATGTTTTTTGGAAAGATGGGGCCTTTAACATTAGCCTTTTCATTTGCCCGTAAAAAACAAAGAAAAATAAAATATCCAAACGAAGATATTTTAACAGGTTGACAACCGTATAAATTATCCATATAATGAGAATACAATAGCATATCTCCAAAGGGGAGTAGCGTCCAAGAATTATTTCTTGGAAACAAAGTCGTCATTACGTAGAACTTAGTTCTTCCGGCTTTGTTGGCATTTTCATTACATATGTCTAGCAAGACCTTTGCCTATCAACGGCAGAGGTCTTTTTTGTTTTTACCAATTCCTTCCACCGTTGATGCGCAGGAGTATGGGGAAACTAAACAATGTGGAACTTCTTCACTTGTTTAGTATTTATAGAAATGAGAGGAGAATGTACATGGATGTATCATTATTATTGGAGTATGGTTGGGTATTACTCATCCTAATTGCACTAGAGGGGATTTTAGCGGCTGATAACGCTCTCGTTCTCGCAATTATGGTAAAACATTTACCAGAAGAAAAACGTAAAAAAGCACTATTTTATGGATTAGCGGGGGCATTTGTTTTCCGATTCGGATCATTATTTATGATTTCGTTCCTAGTCGATGTATGGCAAGTGCAAGCAATCGGTGCCATTTACCTTATGTTTATCGCTGGTAATCACTTATTTAAAACGTATGTTAAAAAGAATACGGATGAAGACACAGCAGAAAAAGAAGCAAAGAAAAAACAAGAGAACTTTTGGTGGACTGTATTTAAAGTCGAGGTTGCTGATATTGCCTTCGCAGTTGATTCAATTTTAGCTGCTGTTGCATTAGCAATGACTTTACCAAAAACAGGATTAGGTACAATTGGTAGTCTTGATACTGGGCAATTCGTTGTTATCTTTGTAGGTGGACTTATCGGATTAATCATTATGCGATTTGCAGCAACTGCTTTCGTACAAATATTAAAACGTAAGCCAGGACTTGAAACTGCAGCATTCTTAATTGTAGGTTGGGTTGGTGTGAAGTTAGCAATCTATACATTAGCACACCCTGCATTAAATGTAATTCCGCATTCATTCCCAGAATCTACTCCGTGGAAACTTACATTCTGGATTGTATTAGTTGGAATCGCAGTTGGCGGTTGGTTCTTCTCGAAAGAAGTAGAAGTAAAAGTAGAAAAGAATTTAGACGAAAAAGCGCTGTAATTACAGCGCTTTTTCTTTTTTGTTTCAATTCCCTCTCTATTTTTAGAAAAAATTCCATTATACTACCTTTTGTAACCGCTTTCTTAATGTATGTATGTCCTTTTTGTGAAACATTGCACAAACTTATTGAAACTATGAACAATTCCATGTACTTTATTCATATAAGGAGTATTTATAGATGATGTACTAAAGGAGCGTATTACTCATGCTAGAACAAGGATTAGATTATGTTGTCAAACTGGCTAAGAGCAAAAAGCAAATGCTAGATACAAGTCCAATGCAATATTTCATTCGTGCGGCACTTGCGGGCATTTATATCGGTTTTATTATTGTACTATGTTTTAAATTAGGTAACTTTTTTCACATTGCAGATTCACCAGCAACTTATTTAGCTGCTTCTATGTTTTTCGGAATTGCTCTCGTACTTATTATATATGGCGGCGCTGAATTATTTACTGGCAATACAATGTACTTCACAGTGGCAACTTTAAGAAAAGAAACAACTATTTCTGATACACTTCGCAACTGGGTTGCTTGTTATGCAGGTAACTTAGCTGGTGCTTTATTCTTTGCCTTACTATTTTACGCAACTGGAATTTTCGAAGCAATTGATCACGGTCATTTAATGAATAAAGTCGTTGAAGGAAAGATGAATACACCTACAATGCAATTATTCTTTAAAGCGATTTTATGTAACTGGCTCGTATGTCTTGCTTGCTTCTTACCTTCTCAAGTAAAAGGTGATACAGCAAAAATCATGATGATGATGCTACTTGTTTTCACATTCTTCTTATCTGGTTACGAGCATAGTATTGCAAACTTATCACTGTTTGCACTATCTTTAGTTTCACCGCATCCGGAGACAATTTCTTTTGCAGGTGCTATTCATAACTTAATCCCTGTTACAATTGGTAACATTATTGGTGGATCCGTATTTGTCGGCATGGTCTATCATTATTTAACAAAGAAAGCACCTGTTATTGAACAAGAAGAAACTGAATTAGTCGCAGCTCAAACAGAGGAAATCATACCTTTACAAGCACATATGAAACATTAAAAACTCCAAAGTTTTACTTTGGAGTTTTTAGCTCCCCACATATTTCAAGGCAATACAAGGATTAATTTCCCCTTCTTCCTTCCCTCTCTCTATTCTCTGTTTCATCTGATGCATACCGATGACATCATTTGTATGAAGGTGAATTTCATTTGCATATAAACCTTCCCTACAGAAAGCTTCTACAAAATCTAACCCACTTTTTTTCGCCATCCCATATTAAAATCGAGGGAAATAATATTTATATCATTATCCCTAACCATACGCAAGGCAGATTCTACTGTAGTTACCAAAACATATCCGTACGGGCAACTTCTTTGATCATCCATATATACATTCATTTTCTATCTCCCCTCTATTTTGCATATGTAACCAACACGTAACATATTGCTCCAAGGCTAATAAAAGGTCCAAACGGAATTGGGGTTCTTATCTTTATACGTTTTAGCGCTATACCTATTCCGAAAAAGCAAAGACTAAAGCAAGATGCTAAAAATAAAGTTATAAAAATGCCTTTCACTCCTATTATAAATCCGAGTAATGAAAGTAATTTCACATCACCTCCGCCAAGACCCGCTGGATAAATCTTTTGCATGCAATATAACAAAATAAATATAATTCCACTGCCAGCTATACTATCTATCCAAGTAACTAACGGTACAAAAATACATTCTAAAATAAGCAAAAAAGCAAACCAAATTAAAATACGATTAGGTATTAACATATATACTAAATCTGTAACTGAAATAATAAGCAGTAAAGAAATGAGCGATAAAATGATGATGAGCTCCTGTTCTATTCCAATTACATATACAGTAAGAAAAAATAAACTCCCTGTAACGAATTCAAATACTATGTACAAACTTGAGATTTTTCTTTTACAACTCGTACAACGCCCTTTCTGCATACAAAATGAAATGATTGGAATCAGTTCTTTCGGCTGTAACGTATACTTGCAGTAATGACAGTACGAACGCGGTGTAATAATAGATTCCCCTACTGGAACTCTCATCGCAATCACCATAAAAAAAGAACCAAACACCATACCCATTAACAATGCATATAAATAAGTGAACATCCCTTCCTCTCCTTTCCAAAAGAACATAACAAAAAAAGGAGAGAACTTCTACTTCATATTATCTTTATTCTATTAAAAAAGCAGGCCGTTTTACGGCCTGCTTTCCCCTATTTTATACGATGAAATATACTGCTTTTAATGGTCCGTGTACTCCAACAACAAGATTCATTTCAATATCCGCAGAGTTACTTGGTCCTGTAATAAAGTTAATACAAGATGCGACTGCTTCACCTTTTTCTACACGAGAATTCATATGTTGAACTGCTTGTGTAATACGAGGTACAAGTGTTTCACGTGGAATAATAGCAAAGTATACAGTCGGTAAAAAGTGTAAAGAACGCCCTTGACCTTTATGACTCTGTACAACAATCGTACCAGATTCAGCTAAAGTATAATCACTAAATGCGATTCCAATATTCGCTTTTTCCGCTATACGCATATTCTCTTCTTTTTTCTCAGGATCCCATACATTTACTTCAACATCTCGCTTTGGAAGCTCTTCCTTAAATAAAGAAGTCAATCCATAGGAATCAAAACGTTCATCTGCTGATAACATAATAGGTCCCCCGCCGTTTTCAACGATTACCTTTTGAATATCTTCACGTAAACGGTCGTTTGTCGTTTCCACAACAGTTGTATGAATGTTTGTACATTGATTTTTAAATACTTCTAACAATTCTTCTTGTGAATAGTCTTTTAACGTTTCTACATTCACATTACTTTTCCATGCTGGACGTACTACGCCTTCTGTTTTACGCGCGCGTCCAAGTTCTTTTGCGATATTATCTAGAAAGGACTCACGGTTTTGAATTAATCCTGTCATTATTTGTCCCCGCCTTTCTTATGATCTTTATACCAATCACGGAATCTTTCTTTACTTGGAGCCGGGAATTCACGAATATCTGTCCAGTTTTTAAGTGGCCCAACACCTTTTGATACACGGTTGCCCGATGTAAATGGACTCATTGCTGCTGGTGCCATTTTTGATCCCATTTTATATAAAGCTGCTGAAGAAGCACCCATACTAAACATTTTCATTGCTAATTTTTCTGCAAGTGGCGCGCGGCCTTCTTGCTCAACGATAACTTGACGATGTTTTAATAATAAATCATGCAATGGAATTTTTACTGGACAAGCTTCTGTACATGCTCCGCATAAACTAGATGCATAAGGAAGCTCTTTGTAATCATCATATCCACCTAGAAGTGGTGTTAACACTGCACCGATTGGTCCTGAATATATAGAACCGTATGAATGTCCACCAACGTGACGATATACAGGACATACGTTAACACAAGCAGCACAACGAATACATTGCAATACTGAACGGAATTCCGATCCAAGAATTTGAGAGCGGCCATTATCAACAACGACTAAATGAAACTCTTCTGGTCCATCTACCTCTTCCTCTTGAATTGGTCCTGCTACTGTTACATAACTTGTTAATTTTTGACCTACTGCACTACGACATAGTAAACCAACTAAAACATCTAATTCTTCCATTGTCGGAACCATACGTTCCATACCCATTACTGCAATTTGAGTTTTCGGAATCGACATAACAAGATCGGCATTACCTTCGTTCGTTACTAAACAAAGAGAGCCAGTATTTGCAACAGCGAAGTTACAACCTGTTACACCAATTTCCGCATCCATAAATTTTTCACGAAGTTGTTTACGAACAAACTTTGTCATTTCGTATGGATCATCAGAATTTTCATAGCCAAGTTTTTCTTTAAACACATCGCGAATTTGCGTTCTATTTTTATGAAGTGCAGGCGCAATAATATGTGAAGGTGGATCGTTATCTACTTGCAAGATATACTCTCCTAAGTCACTTTCTAACACTTCACAACCAATTTCTTCAAGCGCATGGTTCATACTAATTTCTTCAGTTACCATTGATTTTGATTTTACAACTTTTTTCGCTTGTTTCTTTTTCGCAACGTCTTGAATGTACTTTGCCGCATCCTCTTTCGTTTTTGCAAAGTAAACGTGACCGCCTCTTTTTGATACATTTTCACTTAACTGCATTAAATAATAATCAAGATTCTCTAACGTATGTTGACGAATTTGTTCACCTAGTTCACGCCACTCTTCCCAGTTTCCTAATTCGTCCGCTGCTTTTAATCGATTTGTATATAATCTCGTTTGTGCAGAAGATACCGCTCCGCGCATAAACGAATCTTGAATTCCATCGCCTACGCGATCATTAAATTTTTTCTCACTGATTTTCATAGACATAGCTTATGTTCCCCCTTTATGAGCGACTATTCAGTACCTCAGCAATATGCATTACTTTTACTTCTTTACCTAAACGCTCAATACGTCCGCCAATGTTTAACAAACACCCACAATCTGCACCAATTAAATAATCAGCACCTGTTTCCATTACACTATCTACTTTTTCATCCACCATTTGCTCAGAAATAGGTGTCATCTTAACTGAAAACGTTCCCCCAAACCCACAACAATTTTGCTCGTTTGGAAGTTTTCTTACAGTTAATCCTTTTACGTTTGATAATAAAATCCCTGGTGCCTCTTTTACTCCGAGTAGGCGTGTCATATGACAGGATTTATGAATAGTAGCAATCCCTGGTAAACTTGCACCAACGTCTGTAACTTTTAAAACATCTACAATAAATTGTGTAAATTCATATGTTTTATCAGCAACCTTTTGTGCACGTTTAGCCCATTTTGGATCATCTTTAAAAACATGCGGATACTCATGAAACATTGTCGCACAAGAGCCAGATGGCGTGACGATATATTCTGCATCTTCGAAAGTTTCAATCATATGTTTCATCGCTTCTTTTGCTGCTTCTACATGGCCGCTATTATAAGCAGGCTGACCACAACAAACTTGTGCTTCTGGAAATTCAATTTCACAACCTAAACGCTCCAATACTTCAACTGTTGCTTTACCGACGTTTGTTTCAAACATATCGACTAAACAAGTAACAAATAAAGTAACTTTCATAACTATAATTCCCCCTCATTACAACTTCGCCAACAATCATATGGTCATCAGATGACTAAGACTAGAAGAAGTAGGCTCAACCATGGCCTATCCTCTCCCTCTTCCAAAGAAAACGCTTACTTAATCTCTCTCTATTTTATCAGAAAATTAGATTTTTAAAAGATTAAATTACGAATTTATATCGCTTTTACCTGTGACAATATGTTCTACATTTGTTAAATGATCTAGCATCGCTTGCTGCGCTAATTCCACATCTTGCTTTAACACCGCATCATATATAGATTGATGCTCCTCTAAAAGTCGTTCTGATGTTGTTTGTTCACCATATAAAATAATGCGTCTTGATTCACCAATTGTTTCAGCAATCATCTCTGAAACATGATTCATGAGCTCAAGTAAGATGCTATTATGCGAAGATTGTGCGATTCCCATATGGAACTGAAAGTCTGCTTTTTCACCAGCTTTTTCATCTCCAATGCTTTTTGCCATTTCATCTAACCAATGTTTCATATTTTGCAAATTATCATCCGTACGTTTTGCCGCAGCTGCTCGAACTGCCCCCACTTCAAGCACCTTCCGTACTTCTAATAAATTCAAAATATCCTCTTTCTTCATTAATAACTTATTATTTAATGATTTTGTTAATGAAGAAGAATCGAAATTCTTTACATATGTACCTTCCCCTTGTTTCATTTCAATTAAGCCCATTGCTCTGAGCGCACTTAGCGCTTCACGAACTGCAGATCTGCCAACTTGAAACTGCTCTGCTAATTGATGAACAGGGAGTAGCTTGTCACCAGGTTTTAACGTACCATTTTTAATCATTGTTAAAATAGCTTCAGATACTTCTTCGTAAATTTTTTTTGGTTTAATAGATTTGTACTCCAGTTAAATCACCTCAGTATCTTCCAAACAACAATTGTAACGTTTTATAAGAAATTAACATCCATAACTATTTTAGAACGAATTAGTAAGAAGTACAAATGTTTTGTTCATAAAATAGTCAAATTTTTGATATTTGTTAGATATTAATTAATATATTTCCGTGTAACTATAAAGAGCATGTCTCCGGAATTAGAACATGCTCTCCTCATCTTGTACTTTTAATTTAATAACAACTGTCGTTCCCTTACCTTTTTCACTTTCTATTCTCCACTCACCATCATGTATATGAACAATTTGCCTTACAATTGCAAGGCCTAAACCTGTTCCACCATGTTGACGACTTCTCGCTTTATCTACTCGGTAAAAGCGTTCTCCGAGATTTTCTAAATGCTCTGTATCAATACCTATTCCTGTATCTTTTATGTGCAATTCACAGTAATCATCAATTTGCTTTAATGTTATTATGATATCCCCGTTTTGATTTGTATAACGTATCGCATTATCTAACACATTATGAAGTACTTGTTGCATACGATCATCATCAATCATTACGATAATTTCAGGATTTAAATCCGTTGAAATACGAAGTTTTTTTTCTATAAACTGTAACTCGTACGTATCAAGTACGTCTTCAATAAGCTGTGAAAAAACGATAGGTTGTTTCTTTAGAGGAAAGTGTTCACCTTCTAGCTGCGCTAAATCTAATAAATCATGAACGAGGCGCTGCATGCGATCTGCTTCTTTATGGATGAGTTGCGTTACTTTTTCCTGCTGCGGCCCCTTTGCCACACCATCTAAAATAGCTTCACTATATCCTTTAATATAACTAAGTGGTGTTCTAAGCTCATGCGAAACATTAGCTAAAAACTCCTTACGCTTTACATCTTCTGTTTCTAAAGAATTTGCCATTTTATTAAACGCTTTTCCCAATCGTCCAATTTCATCTTCTGAAGAAATTGTAATCCGCTCTGAGAAATCTCCAGTAGCCAAATGATTTGCAACCCGTTCCATTTGCGAAAGCGGTCTTGTAATAGCAATAATAATTTTTCTACCAATCCATACTGTAATTAGAATCATAGCAAGTGCTAACGGTGCTAAAATAAGGCCCATATCAAATATTAAATCTTTTATACTTTTTAAAGGAATATAGGAGTATACAATACCAACTAATTTTTTATTATCTAAAACAGGAATGACAACACCCATAATATTGCGATTAAAATGTTCTTCATACCCTATCTTAGTCACAGTTTCCCCATCTAATAGTGACTGTCTATCCCCTTCACTTATAAGAGAATGGTGGTGCACATCGAAAGGCAAACATGCACTTAAATCACGCGGATTATACACGAAAAGAACATCTGAACTAGATATTTGATCGTATGCTCTTACTTTCTCTTCAAAAGTGGATACTCCTTCATTTTTATCATATTGCGTAGCAAGACGCTTCCCTTCCATTACTAATGAATCTTTTAAATTGTCCACGTATAGCTTTTCATATGAGTATAAAGATACAAAATAAAGAAAAGAAACTGTTACACATACTGCACATACTACTGTAAGCCAAAGCTTTTGTACCATCGTAAACATACGTTACACCTCAAATTTATAACCTACACCCCAAACGGTTTGAATGTAGTTTCCACTTTCTCCGAGCTTTAGACGCATCGTTTTCACATGCGTATCTACTGTTCTTGTACTTCCTGCATAATCATATCCCCATACCTTTTCAAGTAATTGCTCCCGACTAAATACTTGTCCATTATGTTGACAAAGAAAATATAGTAAATCAAACTCTTTAACTGTAAGTGACACTGCTTGTCCATCCGTCTCAATTCGTCTACTTTTTTCATTAATAAGGATTGGGCCAAATTGAATCTCCTCTTGCTGCTCTTGCTTTGTATACCGTCTTAGTACAGCTTCCATGCGAGCAATTAATTCCCCGGGACTAAATGGCTTTACAATATAATCATCGGCTCCCATACGTAAGCCATTTACTCTATTCCACTCTTCACCTTTTGCTGTTAAAAATATAATCGGTACATCCGATGTTTTTCGAATCTCTTTACAAACTGAAAGTCCATCCATCTCTGGCATCATTATATCTAGTACGACGAAATCATAATGATCATTCTCTAATTTTCGAAGTGCTTCTTTTCCATTTTCAGCTTCTCCCCACTCGTATCCGAAGTTATCTAAGTACATTCCGACAAGTTGTCTCATATCACTTTCGTCATCTACAACTAGCACTTTATATTTACTCATTGCCCTTCCCCTTCTCTCTCTATGAGTTGAAACGGTCCTTTTCCGACTTTAATTGTTTGTTTTATTTTCATATTCTTCATATCCATAACGCATACTTCATCGCCATCATAACTAGCTACATACCCTTCTGCTCCGCTTTTCAAAAATGAAAATGGGTTCGATCCTACTTCTACAGAAGCTACCTCTTGATACGTGCTAACATCAAACTTTCTTAGCGTATTTGAACCGTGACTTAGCGCATATACATACTTATCATCCTTTGTTATATTCACAGGCATAAACGGAGCATGTAAAGAACGCACCATCTCTCCGCTCTGTAAAGAATACACTAATACTTTCTCATTCACTTGACTTCCATCACCATGTCCACCAATCCATATTTCTTTCCCATCAGCGCTAACCGTTGCTCCCGTTGATGCTGGGGGAATCATAAAGGATTGTATAACCTCTTTTTTCTTTGTATCAATTGTCGTTAGTTTCGTATCATAAAAGTTTAGCACAGTTAATCGTTTATCATACTCTACCATCGTTATTGGTCCTTTTCCTGTTGAAACACTCCCTGTCTCTTTCCCTTTTATCGTAAAGAACCTTACCTTTTGAGCATTTTGATCGGCAGCAAATAATTGTTTTTTGTCTTCTGATACGACTACATTCACAATTCCTTTTCCAGTCTTATATTTGTCCACCTGTCTTCCTTCTGTTAGTGAGTATACATACATATATTCTAACTGCTTGCCATATACAAGTATTTCCTCATCATTTGGAAGTAGTGCAATTCCTGCCATCGGTTCATTTAATTCCCATGTCGTGATTAACTTTTTAGATTTTTTATCAATAAAACTAATACTACCTTCTTTTATATTCGTTGTTATAATAACATTTTTATCTTTAGCAATTGGTGTATATGAACTTCCTTGACACCCTACTAATAGAAATAAAAAACAGAGAAGAAAAATAAACTTTCTCAAAAGATTCCCTCCATCTTCGGATGATTTCGTTATAATTGTAAAATAACAAATAAATGTGTGGAAAATGTGAAATCTTCCTTTATTAATAAACTTACATATATAATGTACAACAAATAGAATTTGAGGTGTGCAAATTATGCTTTTTCCTGATTTAGCGAATAAAATTGTACGGGAAGTACGCAGACTAATTACAGAAAATATTATTATCATTAATATACAAGGCGTTATTATCGCAAGTACAGATGCAGAAAGAATCGGTCAATTTCATGAAGGCGCACTCCGCTGTGCGAAACAAAAAAAGACTGTCATTATTACCAAAGAAGATGAAAGGCGACTGCAAGGCGTAAAGGCGGGGATGAATCTTCCTTTGCTATTCCATGATGAAGTAATCGGTGTTATTGGAATCACAGGAGAACCTGAAAACATTTCCCAATATGGAGAGATATTACGTAAAATGACCGAACTATTAATTCATGAAAATTACTTTTTAGAACAGCTAGAACTTGAGCACCGTTCTTATGAAGCATTTGTTTTTGATTGGCTTCAAAATACAGACTGGTCTCCAAGTTTTTTCGATCGTGCAAAAACACTTGGTATTGATTTATATAAGAAGAAACAACTTATTTTGTTCTCTATCGATCAAAATGACACGATGCTTCAGCGTAAAATTTGGCAACACGTACGCAATATATTAACAAAGGAGCATCTCTTTGTTCGCTGGGGAAATGATCGATTCATCTTATTTACGACGATAAGCTCCAAAGAGCAAACTTATCAATTTTTAAAACGATTAAAACAAGACTGTGAAACTTTATTTTCTATTACTTTATATATCGGGATTGGGCAAACAGTTACACCAAGCAATATGAACTTATCGTACGAACAAGCATTACAAGCTCTTTCAGTATCACTTGAAACGAAAAAAATTGTATTTAATGAAGATTTACGTTTAGAAATGTGCTTACAAGATATTTCAACTGAAACGCGGGAACAGTTTCTAGAGCGTACCATCGAAAACTTAATATCATCTCCTGAACTGATGCACACTTTACGTTTATTTATTGATTATAACCAATCCTATAAGCAAACAGCTCAGCAATTACATATACACATTAACACATTGCATTACAGGTTAAAAAAGATTGAGGAACATACAGAACTTGACCCAAAACAATTCAAAGATTTAAATGTTTTATACTTTGCACTTCTATTATTAGATAATCATACAAAAAAGAACGATAAAACAGATTAATCTTTAGATGATTACACATAGAAAGAATCCCCTGACTTTTTTATCATTATAATGAAAGCACTGTTACAACGTTTTTTATTATTACTAAATACGTTAACAGTTTGAGGGGGATTTCCAATGTTAGAAAAGCAAATTATTGATTCATTCGTATCCATTGTTGGCGAAGATAATGTAGATACATCCAATATGGGGCGTTTAACTTATAGTTATGATGCCACTCCAAACTTCCAAGCGATGCCTGATGCAGTCATTGCTCCTCGTAATACAAATGAAGTAGCAGACGTGTTAAAAGTGTGTAACACTCATAAAATTCCTGTATATGTTCGCGGGTCTGGAACAAATCTTTGTGCTGGAACGTGTCCACTTGAAGGCGGCATTGTTCTTATTTTCCGCCATATGAACAATATTTTAGAAATTGACGAAGAGAATTTAACAATTACTGTACAAGCTGGTGTTATTACACTTGATATTATTAATGCAGTAGAAGAAAAAGGTTTATTTTATCCACCAGATCCAAGCTCTATGAAAATTTCTACAATCGGCGGTAACATTAATGAAAACTCAGGTGGATTGCGCGGGTTAAAATATGGCGTAACACGTGATTATGTAATGGGGCTTGAGCTTGTCTTACCAAACGGCGATATCATTCATACTGGCGGTAAATTAGCAAAAGATGTAGCTGGTTACGATTTAACTCGTCTATTTATCGGTTCTGAAGGAACACTTGGTGTTGTTACGGAAGCGATATTAAAACTTGTTCCTATGCCTGAAACGAAGAAAACAATGCTCGCACTATATGAAGATATTAACGAAGCTGCACGTGCTGTTTCTTCTATTATTGCAAATAAAATCATTCCTGCGACACTTGAGTTTTTAGATCAACCGACAATTGAAGTTGTAGAAGAGTTTGCACAAATCGGTTTACCAACTGACGTCAAGGCAATTTTATTAATTGAACAAGATGGCCCGCCCGAAGTTGTCAATCGAGATATTGAAAAAATGGCTAACGTTTGTCGTTCTATGAATGCAGTCGATGTTCGCGTTGCAAAAGATGAAGCGGAAGCAGATGCGCTTCGTACAGCACGTCGTAGTGCACTATCAGCACTTGCAAGATTAAAGCCTACTACAATATTAGAAGATGCAACGGTACCACGTTCACAAATTGCTCCAATGGTAGAAGCAATTAATGCAATTGCAAAGAAATATAATATTCCTATTTGTACTTTTGGTCATGCTGGTGACGGCAACTTACACCCAACTTGTATGACAGATGCCCGTAATGAAGAAGAAATGCACCGAGCTGAACAAGCTTTTGCTGAAATATTTGCGAAAGCAATTGAACTTGGTGGCACAATTACTGGTGAACATGGTGTTGGCGCGATGAAAGCTCCTTATTTAGAAATGAAATTAGGTAAAGAGGGTATTGCAGCTATGCAAGGAATTAAACAAGCCTTCGATCCAAATAACATTATGAATCCAGGTAAAATGTTCGCGAAAGACTCTCGTAAAAGAGTGGTGGTTGAACGATGACGACATTAAATACAGAAAACATTCAAAAGGAATTTAAAGAACGATTAAGTGAAGATGAACTACTAAACTGTATGCGATGCGGCTTTTGTTTACCAACTTGCCCTACTTACATTCAATCTGGGTATAAAGAATCGCATTCACCACGCGGACGTATCGCATTAATGAAAGCCGTCGTCGATGGTTTAATTGAGCCGGATGAGGATGTTGAAAATACATTAAATGTTTGCCTTGGCTGCCGTGCTTGTGAACCTGTTTGTCCATCTGGTGTGAATTATGGACATTTATTAGAAGAAGCTCGTGATATTATTAATCAAAATAAAAAATTCTCAGTGCCAGTGAGAGCCGTTCGTAAAGTCGTTTTTGAAGGACTATTCCCTCATCAAAACCGAATGAGAACATTAACAGGACTAATCGGATTTTACCAGCGGTCTGGTTTACAAATGCTAACACATAAAACAGGGATTATGAAGTTATTTCCTGAAACACTTGCAACGATGGATCTCGTTTTACCAAAAGTCCCTAAAATGAAAGCAATGAAAGATCGTCCTGAATTTTTACCTGCTGAGGTGACAAAGAAGAAACAAGTTGCATTCTTCACAGGTTGTTTAATGGATACGATGTTTTTAGAAACAAATAACGCAACGATGAAACTTCTTCAGTTAGCTGGTTGCGATATCGTTATTCCGAAAACACAAAGTTGCTGCGGTGCATTACATGGGCATGCTGGTGAGAAAAGTGGAGCAAAAGAATTAGCGAAACGAAATATAAAAGCATTTGAAGATTTAAACATCGACTATATTATTACGAATGCAGGTGGTTGCGGAGCTTACCTCGTAGACTATGATTATCTTTTAAAAGATGATCCAAAGTGGGCTGAACGTGCAAAGCAGTTTGTTTCTAAAATTAAAGATATTACCGCTATACTAGTAGAATTAGATTTCCATAAACGTAATGACTTACGACTCACGCCGCAAATCATTACGTATCAAGACTCTTGTCATTTACGTAACGTTATGCGAACATCCTCAGAACCTCGTATGTTACTAGAAGCCATTCAAGGTGCAACATACCGTGAAATGAAAGATGCGGACCGCTGCTGTGGTTCTGCTGGTATTTACAACATTGTTCATTCAGAGTTATCAATGGAATTCCTAGATTACAAAATGGAACGTGTGCATGAAACAGATGCAACGACAATTGTTACTGCAAATCCAGGTTGTCTATTACAAATGAAACTAGGTATCGAACGTGAAGACCTTTCTCATAAAATGAGAGGAATTCACATTGTAGATCTATTATTAGAAGCAATTGAAACCAACTCGTAATAACTCGTAACATACGTAATAATAGGAAAACGGCTATCTCCTTCGTCTATGTAAAGAGATAGCCGCTTTTTTGTCTGCTACAACATTAAAAATATGTTACTTTATTATAAAAAAGAACAACAGAAACATTACAGTTTCGTAAAAATCAATCCATTATATTCCTCGAAAAATCGCTCAAACCATTGATACAATAGGATTCTTCATTTTCTATTTAGGTAACTTTATCCAAAAACCCCCTCTTAAAATGAAGTATAAAAATGCTGAAAATTCCTTTTATACTCTATGTTTCTCTTATTTCCGCCCTTTTCTTCCCTTAGGATAAATTAGGTAATTTTGAAGTCTATGAATTTTTTTCCATCTTTTTTCTTGTAAATTGTATGCTACGATGAATTTGTCAGTCAGACAGGCTGTCAAAAACAAATCGTGTGAAAACAAATTAAAACTTTATATAGGGGGACACACATCATGAAAAAGCGTGTTTTATTATCTGTAGCTGCTGCAACAGCTCTTACTTTAGGAGTATCTTCTTTAGATGCACAAGCTGCAACAGTACAACCATCTAACATAAAGGTTCAAAATATTCAGCATTCAAAAATGATGATGAAGCAAATGAGCCAACAAGAATTACAAGCATTCTTACAATCTATGGGAGTTGAATCATTAGCACAATGGAATCAAGGACAATTCCAACAAGATTGCTTCATTCCTGGTCAACAGCCTACTGAAAATGTTGTGACTGAACAACCAACAGCTAAGCCAGAAACTCAAAAGCCTGCTGAGCAAAAACCAGTTGAGCAAAAGCCTGCTGAAGAAGTTCAAAAACCAGAAGCTCAAAAACCTGCTGAAAACAACAATACTCAAAAACCTGCTGAACAAAAACCAGCTGAGCAAAAGCCTGCTGAAGAAGCAAAATCTTTAAGCGAATTCGAACAACGTGTTGTTGAATTAACAAACGCAGAGCGTACAAAACAAGGCTTACCAGCATTACAAATTGATACTGAATTAAGCAAAGTAGCACGCATTAAGTCTGAAGATATGCAAAAAAACAACTACTTTGATCATAACAGCCCTACATACGGGTCTCCGTTTGACATGATGAAGAAATTTGGTATTTCTTATAAATCTGCAGGTGAAAACATCGCCCAAGGTCAACGTACTCCAGAAGAAGTTGTACAAGCTTGGATGAACAGTGCTGGACACCGTGCAAACATCTTAAATAGCGGCTTCACTCATATCGGTGTTGGCTATGTAGAAAGCGGCAACTACTGGACACAACAATTTATTACGAAATAAATAGATTAAAAGAGTCTTCTCATTAGGAGAAGACTCTTTTTTAAATTTCATAACTTTCTATTATGTACGAATATAAAATGTAGAACATAAATAAAATAGACCCGAAGCTTATCACACTAATTAATACATAAAATCCCCATTCCAGGCTCAAAAGCAATGAAAATAATATGCTACATGCCATCACTTGAAAGATTCGCCTACTAACTAAACGGATTTTTTGTAATTTGATCGGTTCTTTCTCTGTATCCTTCACCTTTTTAAACACCTTACTAAGCATAAAAAGAAACATACTAATTCCAATCGTTAGTCCTGTCTGAAAGAATATAATACTTCTCAAATTAATAAAAAGAATAAGCATATGGATAAACAACATAAATAAAGTAATACTCTTTATAAATTCGCTTACAATAAAATGCTCTCCTTCGTTAAACTTATATATATTATGTGAAATAATATACACGAATCCATGTAAAAAAATAATAAGGACAGGCAGAGATAACACGACAACTTGTTTACTTATAAACTCATTCGCTACACCATTCTCGTTCCAATGCACTGCCATACGAGTTGGTAAGTATGGATAGATGCATAGAGTAAGTAAAAGACAAGCGAAAAATATTCCTAGCACATATTTATATTTGACCAAGTGATTCTCACCTCTCTTTTCTCTTAACGGCTTCGCCTCTTTTAGAGAAACTCCTGCAAAAATCTACCTTTTTCAATTTTCAACTTACACTTTACCCGTTTTCTCTTTCAAATTTTTTCATTGTATTGTTTAATTTTGCAGGGAAGGGTACGTCAACCATGATCTCTTCTTTCGTAATTGGATGCAAAAAATTAATCTTCATCGCATGTAGCGCTTGATGAGACATGTATTTTGTTTGTCCGCCATATAATACATCCCCAACTAACGGATTTCCATTATAGCTCATATGAACACGAATTTGATGCGTTCTACCGGTTTCTAACTGTAACGTTACGAGCGTAGCATTTTGTTTGTTAAAATATTTCTCTACTTTATAATATGTTATAGCTTGGTCTCCCTTTGGAGAAACACGGCGTCTCGTAGCGTGATGTCGATCTCTTCCGATAGCTGCATCAATTGTCCCTTGCTTCTTCTTTACTTTTCCTTCAACAAGTGCCGCATACGTTCTTTTAATTTTCCGTTCCATTAATAAACGATCCATAATTGCACCCGCAATTCTATGTTTTGCGAATACAACACCACCTGTCGTATCTTTGTCTAACCTATGAATATGGCGAACCTTCGTCTCTAAACCTTGCATTTGAAAATGAAAAGCAACAAGATTAGCAAGTGTTCCCGCCCCATTTTTTTCAGATGGATGTGTATCCATTTGCTCGGGCTTATTTACAATGAGTACGTGATCGTCTTCATACACTACATCTAATTCACCATATTCTGGATCTACGCCGTACTCCTCCTCCATAAACATATGAACTTGTAACTTATCTCCTTCTTTTAAAAGTTCATCCCATCTCCTCTGTTCTCCGTTAACCGTAATACCTTTTTCCATACGAAGCTGATGTAATAACTTTTTTGGCACTTCCCATTCTACTTTTAACAGCGATTCAATGCTTATACTATTCCATATCGCTGGAACCGTAATTTCACACCATTCGCCCTTTTTCTTTGTTTCCATACTGTATCACCTTATTTCTATTGATTCTCTCATTGTAACGGAAAACACACTTTGATGCACCGTCAAAAAGAGAAGACAGTCTTATAATAGACTGCCCCCTCATGCTCTAATCCTTTTCATTTCTTGCAATACTGCTTCAGCTTTTTGTTCATACGATAAATCTTTAAAGAAATCTGCCAATCGTTTATAGTCGTTGTATGTATCTAATAAGTCGTCTATCTTCTCTTCTTTCATAACTTGCTGCTTTTGCTTCATTTTTACTGGATAACGATACCCCGATACTTCTTGTATTTTGTAATACTCATCCTCTACTTGAATGACCTTTACAAGTTCCTCTTCTTCCGCATCCATCGTATACCCATCAAATTCTCTAAGCAGTTCATAAATGATATGAGTCCATTCATCTTTTGGATAAAATCCTTTTTCTAACCGATAACCGACAATGCGATACATATGCCCATCTTTTTCAGCAAACTGTACTGTATCATTTAGCTTAAACTTAAAATAACGAAACATTGCCTTCACCTACTTGTATGTAATGTTCTTATCACATACTATTTGCAAAATATAGGCCTTGCTATTCATAAAAAAATACTCACCTTATAGATGAGTATTTTTTAGGACGATTTTTCTTTTTTCTTTCGGAATGGTAACCACCAGTTCCAATCTCCAAACAATTTCATTAAACTTGGTACGAGCATAAGGCGAATAATTGTTGCATCAAGAAATATGGCTAGTGCAACCCCAATCCCCATCTGCTTTACTGGTAAAATATCTGTAAATGCAAACGCACCGGTAACAACAATCATAATTAAAGCAGCGGATGTAATGATACGGCTTGTTGATACAAGCCCTTCTAACGTTGCTTGGTCGTTATCTCCTGTTTCCTCATACAACTCATGAATACGTGAAATAAGAAATACTTCATAATCCATACTAAGTCCAAATACGAGGCCGAAAATGAAAATGGGTAATACAAATAAAACCGAGCTCTCTTCTAATCCGAAATGTCCACCTTCAAACAACCAAATAACAATTCCAATTGTTGCACTTAAACTAAGTACGTTCATAATAATTGCTTTAATTGGAATGAGTATAGAACGGAATGCGAATAATAAAATGACAAAGGTTGACCCAAATATAACAGACATACCAATTGCAACTTTATCTTTAATTTCATCTTCTAACTCTTGTTGGAACGTTGTCATCCCGCCTAAATAATAAGTAACATCGTTTTCTTTATAATTATTTTTGAAATCACGAACCCATTGTTTAGCAGTTTCTGTACGAGGTTTCGTATCCAAAAAGACTTCAATTGTTGTCTTATTCTCTTTCGTATACGCTTCAAATATAGGAGCTATTTTCGCAGCTTCTGGTGATTGTAACATCCCAGCAACTTGATCTGCTTTCATTCCATTTAGCTCGTCATATACACTTTTCACCTTATATACTTGCTTATCATCTTTTAACTTTTGAATAACACCTTCTACCTTTTGTAAGCTTTCTTTTGCTGTCATATCTTTCTTCGTCTCTACTACTAATGTAACATCAGCATGTGTTTTGACAGTTTTATTAAATGCTTCTTCATATTTCTCATAAGCAACCCTTGTGTCACTCTTTTCAGGTAACGCTTCAACACCAGGAAACTGCAAGTTAGCTGTACGTAGCGGTAATAAACAAATAACAATAAATGCTGTAACGGCAATAATCATGACGATTGGATGTTTCATTACAAACTGTGCAAATTTACGCCATACATTTGATGGCGTAGGCGCCGCCTGATTCTTTTTTAATATCCTTTTACCAATTAAAGATAATAGCGCCGGAAGAAGTGTGAGCGAAAATAAAATGCTCATAATAACGACAATCATCCCGCTAATAGCAACAGACTGAATATAATCAATCTTAAAGAAAAATAAACCTGATAAACCGACGAATACACATAACCCTGAAAATACGATAGCACGCCCTGCCGTTTGATACGTAGTCGCTATCGCTTCTTTCACTGTTCTCTTCGCCACTTCCTCTCGAAAGCGATTTACAAATAACAGTGCAAAATCAATTGATAATGCAAGCCCAATCATCGGTGCAACATTTAATACAAAAATAGATAACTCTTTATCGCTACCTATAAAATATAAAATCCCCATCGTACTAATTACACTAAGTACGCCATTTAAAATCGGCAAAATAGACGCAAGCAGACTACCAAATGAGAATAATAGTACGAGAAAAGCAATAGGTAAACCAATCATCTCTGCTACTTTTAAATCATTTTGCGTCCTTTCATTAATCTCTTGATTAATTTTCGGATATCCTGTCGGTGTTACTTTTAATACTGCATTACTTTCCTTCTCAATTTTTTCAGCGAATTGTAATGTCTTTTCCATTCGTTCTTTATTTGTTTTCCCGGAAAATAATATCGTCGCATAACCGATATCATCTTTTAGCATCTCTTTATTTTGCATCGGATGATGGAAAGATTCGTATGTTTCCTTCTCTTGAACGTGATTTATAATTCCATCTATACGCTTTTGAAACTCCTCTTGAGAAGCATTCTTTTCTTTCTCAAAAACGAGTAAAAGCGTATCTTGAGACTGCTTAAAATCTTTATCTAAAATTTCTTTCGTCTTTTGATAATCCCCTTCTGTTTGGAAACCATCACCACCTAATACTCCCGGAAGCTTTGGAGCAAAAATACCGAGTGCTATTGCGAGTAGTAGTAATACGACGATTACTGTATAACGAAATTGATACAAAAAAGCGCCTAACTTCCCCCACTTATCAATTTTATGTATATTGGTTTTCACACATTTTCACCTACTTTATATAATTCACTTGTCATTTATACTGTATCACATCTCCCTATAAACAAAAAACGTCTAGGAAAACTATAATACTAGTTTTTCTAGACGTTTTTTTTATCTCTCGTTATTAAGTCCCAATCTCTCGGTAAGCAAACGATGACAATAAATTGCAATGATTAACAAAATGCCACCTGCGCAGTAACCAGCTAAAATATCAGTCGGGTAATGAACATTTAAAATAACTCTACTTAATCCAATCGATAAAATTAATATTCCCATCAAAATCGTTATAACATATTTCCCAGTTACACTCTTCAAATTTGCCGCAATGATATAAGCAAGAAACCCGAATGTCATAATAGATAACATTGCATGTCCACTTGGGAAGCTATACCCAAGTGCGTCAAGTGCCTCATTTAATGATGGGCGGTCTCTTTTCGCAATTTCTTTTATTCCCTTATTAACAAGATGTGTCGTTAATATGGCCATCGGATACACAATCATAGCAGCATAATAACGTTTCTGCCAAAAAACAAGCAAACTTATAACAAGCGTAGTTATGATCCCAATCTCAGATCCCATCTTTGTAAAGTATGAGAAAAATGTAAGAGAGCTTTCCGTTTGTAACCCTTTTACTAATCCGCGGACATATGTATCCATCATTGTAACACCACCTACATGTACCCTCCAAGCGATGATACTAAATAGAACAAATAATAAAACGATACACATTCCCTCATATTGATGCAACTTCTTCTTCAAGCGATTTCCTCCTACTATGAAAAAATGCGATTTCTACTTTAGAAACCGCATCTTCTCACTTATTTACCTTTTGTTTTTAACTCTGTCCAGTAGCGATCATAGTCTTTTAACTTATCGTCTACATCAACAAGCCATTCTGTACGATCTAATTCTTCTTTCGTTAAGAAAATCATGTGGTTATCACGATATTCTTTACTGTGAAGAGGATGAGCTTTTTCATTTGGATTACTGTAACCAATTGACTCATAGTTTTTCACACTTACTTTTTCATCTAATAAGTAGTTCATAAACTTCTCTGCAAGCTCTTTATTTTTCGCACCTTTTGGAATTGCTAACGTGTCAGCCCAAATTGTGCCGCCTTCTTTTGGTACAACGTACTCTACATCTTTATTATCTTTTGCGATAAATGCTGCGTCTCCAGACCAAACTGTCCCGATCCAAGCATCTTCTGTAATGAATTTCTGTTTAATATTATCTGTATCGAATGCTAATAAGTTTGGAAGTAGCTTCTGCAAATCAGCTGAAGCCGTCTTTAACTGTGCATCCTCTTTCGTGCTATTAGAGAAACCATTTTTCTTAAGTCCCATTCCTAATACTTCACGAGAATCGTTTAATAAAGTAACATGTCCTTTATATTTCTCGTTCCATAAATCATTCCAGCTTGTAGGTGCTTCTTTCACATACTTTTTATTGTATGCAATTCCTGTTACACCCCAAGTATATACTAAAGAATACTTATTCTCTGGATCAAACGCAGGTGTTTTAAAGTTAGAAACAAGATTCTCGATGTTCGGGATGTTCTTCTTATCTAAAGGTGCTAATAAGTCCATCTTCGCCATCGTTTTCACCATGTAATCAGATGGCTGAATTAGGTCATAATTCGCACCACCAGCTTGTAATTTCGCAAGCATTTCTTCGTTACTTGCGTACTTATCATAGTTAATTTTCACGTTATATTTCTTTTCAAAATCTCTTAAAACTTGCTCATCAAAATTGTCAGCCCAGCTATAAATGTTTAATTCTTCTTTTTTCTCACCACAACCAGCAAGTACACCTGCAGCAAGACTGAAGCTAATTGCTACACCAGCTAATCTCTTCACTAATTTCATCGGTTTATTACCTCCTTGTACTTTCTATATCATTCGTATTATAAAGGAAGGTGTCCTCCAGAGTTTTCTTCACCATCTGCACCTTTGTTACGGAAGATTTCAGATAGAACCATTAATCCTACGATAACAACAATTAAAATTGTAGAAAGAGCATTAATTTCAGGTGATACTCCGCGCTTAACCATACTGTAAATATATAATGGCAATGTTGTTGATCCTGGTCCTGATACGAAGAAACTAATTACAAAATCATCAATTGATAATGTGAATGTTAATAATGCTGCTGAAACAACTCCCGGCGCAATTGCTGGAAACGTTACATAGCGAAACGTTTGCCACGGTGTTGCTCCTAAATCATTTGCAGCCTCTTCTAAATCACGTCCCATACTTGAAAGACGTGCCGCTAAAATAACAACAACAAATGAAATACTGAATGTAATATGCGCAATAATAATCGTTACTTGTCCAAGTTCCATACCTAATTGACTAAATAAGATTAGTAAAGATAATCCCATTAAAATATCAGGAATTAGAATCGGTAAGTATACAAGACCATTAATAGCCCCTTCAAAACGATATTTATAACGATGTAATGCAATCGCAAAAATCACACCAAGAATTGTCGTTACAACCGTCGTTATAACTGCAATCGTCATACTATTTATAAACGCATCAATAACATCTTGTTTTTGAAATAAATCTGTATACCAATGGAATGTAAAGCCTTCCCATTCCGCATTAATGCGCGAATCGTTGAAGGAATATACCATTAAAACCATCATTGGAAAATACAAAAACAATAAAATTAACCAAGAATAAGAAACTAGAAACTTCTTCATCTTTGCCTATTCCCCTCCGTTCCCATCATATTTATATACTTTCGTTGCACGATAATATAAGTAAATTAACAGAATAGAGAATAGAACAACAATCATAGATAACGCAGAACCAAACGGCCAATCACGCGAACCTAAGAATTGATTTTGAATTACGTTTCCGATTAACGCTACCTTCGATCCACCCATAACGTCTGATACAACAAACATTCCGATAGAAGAAACGAATACTAAAATAGAACCAGTAACAATCCCTGACATCGTCATCGGTACCGTTACATTCCAAAATGCCTTTACTGGTGTTGCTCCTAAATCATAAGCCGCCTCTAGCTTACGCTTATCAAGCTGCTCAATCGCTGCATACACTGGTAAAATCATAAATGGTAATAAAGAATATACCATTCCGAGTATTACAGAGGGTGTATTATATAGCAGATTTAAAGGTTCACTAATAATACCTAGTTTCAATAGCAATGTGTTTACAAGACCTTGTGAACGTAAAATAACAATCCATGCGTATGAACGAACAAGGAAGTTAATCCAGAACGGAATCGTTGCCAATAATAAAAGGATAGAACGATATTTACGATCAACAATTGTAATTGTATAGGCAAATGGATAACCAATTAATAAACATAGTACTGTCGTAATAACCGCAATTTTTACTGTTTCCCATAACGTCCCCATATATAATGGATCAAACACACGCGCTATGTTATCTAATGTAAATTTCATTTCCACTGTCCCGTATGCTCCGCGCTGCATGAAGGCAAATGCTAATACGAATAAAAGTGGAATTAGGAAGAAGATTAACAGCCATACGACTGTAGGTAATGCGAGTAATTTCCCTTTTTTCAATTTAAGGTCACCTCGTCCTCTTGCTCCCAGCCTACATATACATTATCTCCAATGTTCCACTGCGCTGCTTCTTCAGCAGTTTGATAAGCCATCAGCAATTCTGCTGTTTTCTCATCACGTACATACAGCTTTTCCATATTTCCAACAAACTCAATGTCTTCAATATGTCCAAGATGGTATTCTTTTAAAATTGATTGCTCAACCGAACGAACCTTTACGTTTTCAGGGCGAACTGCTACATAGTTTTCCCCATTTTTTACGATATTATTTTCACCGATGAACGTCGCAACGAACAATGTTTTCGGCTTATTATAAATTTCTTTAGGCGTGCCGACTTGTTCGATATGCCCTTTATTCATAACAACAATACGATCACTCATACTCATCGCTTCTTCTTGATCATGCGTTACGTATATGAACGTAATTCCTAAATTACGCTGTAAGTTCTTCAATTCACGTTGCAAATCTTTTCGCAACTTAAAGTCAAGCGCTCCAAGTGGCTCATCTAATAGTAATACACGCGGATTATTTACAATTGCTCTTGCAATTGCTACACGCTGCTGCTGTCCACCAGAAAGCTTTGAAGGTTTACGATTACGAAATTCAAGTAACTGCGTTAAACGCATTGCCTCTTCCGCACGTTCTTTCTGTTCTGCAGCTGGTACTTTTTGCATTTTCATACCGAAACAAATATTTTTTTCTACATTCATATGTGGGAATAGTGCGTAATGCTGGAACACTAAGTTCATATGACGCTTGTATGGTGGCAAATCGTTAATCTTTTCATCATCTAATAAAAGATTCCCTTTAGTTGGAGTTTCAAATCCTGCGATCATACGGAGTAAAGTCGTTTTCCCGCAACCACTCGGCCCTAAAATTGTTAAAAATTCTCCTTCTTTAATATCTAAAGAAAGAGGTGGGATAATCACTTGATTTCCAAAATGTTTTTCTACTGCTTCAACTTTAATAATCTTTTTCATTTTCCCGTCCTATCTACCTTAAATTTTAATTTTTATATTCATGAATAAATATTTATGTTCTAATAGACTCTTTTTTGTTTCGATCCAAACAAAAATGGTTATTTAGCAAGCGTTCACTTCTATTCTATATGTAGTATGTTTGATTCATTTTCGCATGATACATATGTCGAACAGAAAAACCCCTTCCATTGCGAAGGGGCTATTACCATACGGCTACGCCTACTGATAAACACCATCATCATTTTAACAACTTTCGTATGAATTTTAAAGCACTTTTTGTAGAAGAGTAACGAATTTTCATGTCGAATGCTGTAGATTGGGACAAAATGCTTTTATAATGGGAAAAAGTCCGAAAACTTTGTTCACCATGATAGCCGCCTAATCCACTGCTCCCCACTCCCCCAAAAGGTAAATATGGCGTTGCAAGATGATACACAACATCATTAATACATCCTCCGCCATATGGGATATTATTCGTCACTTGCTCTTGTACTTTTCTATCTTCAGAAAAAACATATAAAGCTAACGGCTTCGGATGTTGCTGAATCGTTTCAATTACATCTTCTAGTTTGTCATACTCAATGATTGGTAAGATTGGTCCGAAAATTTCATCCTCCATAACAGCACTTTGCCATGTAACATTTGTTAAGACTGTCGGCTCAATGTGCAATGTTTCTTTCTTATAACTCCCGCCAATCACCTGCTTACCGTCTTGTAAAAAGGTACATAATCGTTCAAAATGACGATCGCTCACAATTCTTACGTAATTGTCATTTTGTAAAGGCTCTTTTCCATATTGCTCCGTGATTTCATGTCGTAATGCCTCGATTAGCTGTTCTTTCACTGAAGAATGAACGTACATATAATCAGGTGCCACACACGTCTGTCCCGCATTTAAAAATTTGCCCCAAACGATACGTCTTGCAGTTACATCTAGCTTCGCATCTTTATGCACAATACATGGACTTTTCCCGCCAAGTTCTAACGTAAGAGGCGTTAAATTTTTCGCCGCTGCTTCCATCACAACTTTTCCGACTCCAACACTACCTGTAAAGAAAATATAATCAAACGGCTCCTTTAAAAGTGCAGTGCTTTCCTCCACACCGCCTTCTACTACCGATACAAGCTCTTCTGGGAATAACTCTTCTATCATTCTCGTAAGCACATTTGAAACGTTTGGTGTTAACTCTGACGGCTTTAAAACAACTGTATTTCCGGCTGCCAATGCTCCTACTAGAGGTGCAATCGCTAACTGAAACGGATAGTTCCACGGTGCGATAATAAGCGTCACACCATACGGTTCTGGCACTACTTTCCCCTTTGATCCAAAATGAGTTAGTGCTGTTCGAACTCGCTTCGGTTTACTCCACGATGACATATGTTTCAATTGAAAAGAAATTTCTTTTAATACATATCCCACTTCCGTTGTAAACGACTCATGAGCTGACTTATTTAAATCTAATTTCAATGCTTGAAATATCTCTTCTTCAAAACGCTGAATTCCATCATAAAGCTTTTTTAAATTATTTTTTCTTGTTTCTATACTTCTCGTATATCCATTATAAAAATATTGCTTTTGTTTATTTACAATAGAAGAAATACTCATTCACTCACCTTCTCCCACTATTTTTATCCAATTCTTTCATTATTTATATAGACTTTATATGTAACAAATTTCTATACGTAAAGTTACATTATATATGACTTTTCCAGCTATATAAAATTCATTGCTCACAAAAAAACTACCGAAAGAAATTCTCTCGGTAGTTTTACTGTATTAACGGTATAAACGAACAGCACCTGCAGAATTATCATCAGCTTGTCCTACTACTTCAAACTTCAGACCAAGCTTCGGTAAAATACGTCCTGCATCTGGAATTTGCTCATTAATATACTTTTTAGAGTCATCAAACTTCGGTACTCCTGGTAATCCATCGTATACGAATGTTCCACGCGTTGGAGATACAACTTTCCAAGCTGGCGTTTTGTCGAATGAGAACGCCGAATCAGCAATTTGGAATCGCGTACTGCTTTTAAATGTTGGTTTGCCATTTAGAGTTCCTGCAATTGCTTCTGGATGAGAGTCAACTACACCAAGGAAACCATGTCCTGGATGTATGCCAACCCAGTTATCTGTGTAAGCTGAATCCGCATACCATACAACCATACCAGTGTTATATACTGGACCGCGAGCAAATTTCAATGCGTTATCTGAACCCGCATAGTTTCTCCACTCTACATAGTAGTTATGTTTTTTCTTATCCATTCCGTTAGATGCAACGAAACCATCCAATTTGAATTGTGGTGTACCTTCTGCATCATCAGAGAATGCAACATTTCCATCTACAGTTAGTGACGCGTTATCAAGTGTGAATCCATTTAACGCTAATCCACCATCTGTAATATATTCAAATACTAGTTTCACTTTCTTACCTTTGAATTGACTTAAATCATATGATTTATCAACCCATTTTCCATTTGTCGTAGCTGCATTTCCACTATTTGCTTTCTCACCAAGTCTTTCAATCAACGTTTTTTGACCGTCTTCTGTTACAGCGTGTACTTCAAGGAAATCGTACTCTGCTTCGATTTCATACAATGACTTATAATCGAATTTTGCAGTCGTTGCTTTCGTTAAATCGAATAGTGGCGTTTCCATCGTTGTATGAAGGTCATCACCCTTTGTGCTGTAGTAATACTGTTTACCAAATGCAGGCTGAATTCCTTTTACCTCTTTATCTGGTAAGTTAACACGAATCAGACCTGGACGATCTGACTTCGTAACACTTTGGTCTAAGTATGTTGCTAGACCGATACCTTTATTTAATTTCTCGTAATCTACCTCTACGATATTTGCCCAGTTACCACCTATTGTTTTTTGGAAAAACTCTTTATTTTGTGGTGATAAACTCGTTGGTGTTGTTCCAGCAATTTTACCAGCCCAGCTACCGCCACTCATAATAGACCAAGCTTCAACCGGCTCACCATCACCGCTATATTGTGTATCATACTCATCTGGAAGACCTAAATCATGGCCATATTCATGTGCGAATACACCAACCGCGCCATCTTCTGGTTCAATTGTGTAGTCGAATGCTGCCATATTTCCGCCCCAATATGGAACTTTCGCTTGTGTACCTTCAATTGCGAATGGTTTTGGTCCAACTGTCCAGCGATGTGACCAAATTGCATCATCACCTAATTTACCGCCACCTGCTTCTTGTCCAACACCCGCATGAATAATCATTAAGTGATCGATTAAACCGTCCGGTTGATTTTGATTTCCATCACCATTTACATCGTATTGATCGAACTGATCAAACTGTGATAAATCAAGTCCGCTATCTACAGCTGCTTTTAATGCATCTTTTACTAGATCACGTGGTCCTTTTGGTCCTTTATTATCATGACCTGTACCAGCATCAGCACCATAATCAGCTGCTTTACCAGGAACCGTTAACCATTTTGTAACTGTTCCATCCACTGTATAGCTACCACCAGATTGCTCTTCATAATATTGTTTAAACGTTTCAATTTTACTTCCATCATCTAGTGTAAACGGCTCGTTACCGAATAACATTTTTTCATAATGCTCTTTATTAAAATCGTTGGAGTACATGTAACCAGGCTCTTTATCAATATTGTTATGTTTGAAATCAGCGTACTCTACAAGCAAAACAAGTACTTTATCTTTACGAACTTCACCGTTATATTCTTTTTGCTTAGCAGGTGAAGTTGGCACTTTCCCATTTAAGCCGCCTCTAACTGGACCTGCTCCTGCTGCAGTCCCGTTTGCTGGTTGCTCTAATTTTTCTTTCGTGTCTGCTTTCGCATCTTTCACTTTCTTTAAAAAGTCAGATGCATCTTTCGTAAGTTGGTCCCCATTTGCCGCTTCTTTCCCAGGATTTTCACCCTTCTTCTTCTCTACATACTTTTCGACAGCTTTCTTTGTTTCTGTCCCTGAAGCAGATGAATCAATTACCCCACGTTTTTTTAGCGCATTTGCTAATCTCTCTTCTGGGATTAAGTGATCATCCACTGGGCTTGTAGCTGTCTTATTCTCTGGCGTTTCAGCATATGTAGGCTGACTTCCAGCACCAAGTGACAAGCCTAGAACAGCTGTCAAAGCAATTGATGATAACACTTTAAACGGTTTCTTTTTCATCCCTTATTTCCTCCCCTAATATAAAATATGTATTACATATTTTATATTATTAAAAATTCAATATATTTTCAATATTTAGTTATATTATGTAATTTTTTTAATATATTTGTAAAAATTACATAGTTAGTATACGAATATATCACAATTCAACAATGTTTTCAGAAAATATTGAAAATATTTGTCAGAAACTTTATAATCGCCATAGAGGGAATTTAATGGGGATTTTATCTTTGTTTCATCTACAAAATATTCGATAATTTGACACATAAAATATAAAAATCGGTTAATTATCGTCTACTATGTAGCAGCAATTATGACCAATAATTAGGGAGGAATTACACTTGTACAAAGATAAGGCTGACTCACTAGATCAAGAATGGATTGATTTAATACTTGAAGCTCTAGATGCTGGCATTGCCCTGCAAGATATTGAACACTTTTTTCAACGTATGAAGCATACGAGCCAGGCTTAATAGCCTTGTTCTTTTTAACGAATTTTATGTTATAATAATGACATCATAAGACGACTACATATTGATAGAAAGGTGCGCAAATATGATAGGAGAACGTATAAAACGCCTTCGTTTACAAAAAGGTATTTCACTAACAGAACTCGCCGAAAAAGCTGGTGTCGCTAAATCTTACATTAGTTCTATAGAACGAAATTTACAAAAAAACCCTTCCATCCAGTTTCTTGAAAAAATTGCAGCTGTTCTACAAATTCCAGTCGATACTTTACTTCACGATGAAACAACTACGGAAAGTCATCTAGACTCCGAATGGACACAGCTCGTTAAAGATGCGATGAGCTCTGGTGTCTCAAAAGAACAGTTTCGTGAGTTTCTCGAGTTTACACAATGGAAGAAAAATCAAAAATAATACATAGTAAGGAGTGCTTAAAACGGCACTTCTTTTTCTTTATAAAAAAAAAGCGGGGGATACCCGCTTTTTTTTATTATTTTTCTTCGCCATCTGTTTGGCTTGCGTTGAATGTCCATTCTAAGTTCAATGAATCGCCTTGGAATTTGTTTTGATCTTTACCATCATCTTCGAATACAAATTGTACCCATAGATAGTCTTCTGTTCCAGCTTCTAAGCCACCTTTTTCACCCCACTCTGGAGCAAAGATGTCTTTAGCTAAAACATCTGGATCCACATTTTGTAAATCTGCTAAAGTTGTTTCATATACAGGCTCACTTTGTTTATCCCAGTTCCAAAGGAATTTCACTTTAATATGCTTACCGAAGTCTTCACCAGCATTATCACCTTTTGCATCTGCAATACTGTACTTTGTCGCTAATTTAACATCTTTAATTGCTAACGTTCCGTTGTTCTGTAATAAGAACTCTTTCTTAACTGAATCCCCTGGCTTTAGGTCTTTAATATCAACAATTGTTTTAGGGTTTAAAGCAAGATCTAATGTCCCAGCTGCAAATGTATTGTTCGACACTTCTTTATCGCTAAAGAATGCGAATGTTCCTCCACCAATTAAAGATAACCCCAGTGCTGCTGATGCAACTCCCATACCTAATTTTTTCTTTAGACTCACAATAAATTCCCCCTAGCCATTTTTTGTATTTTTACATGCTTATTTCTTATTTCAAATACGAGGTGTAACTAAAACTATATTAGCTTAGCTAATATTTGTTCTTTTTTGAAAACCTCAAGTTCATTATAACGAACGAAACTATATAAATACAACATATTTTTTGATTATTTTTATTTCTCAACATTTTTTATTTTTCCCAGAAAATTATTGAGAAATAAAATAAAACTTTAATCAGTGGTTTTTGTCCATCCCCACTGATTATTAACCTTCACCAAATAGCGTGCGGCCAACTAACTTCCTCGCATTCGTTGAATTTTTTGGCCCTTATACCTTCGAAAAAAACAAAGCAAACAGATGAGTAGTAGGGCTCTCTCATCTATTTGTCTTATGATTGTATTTATACCTTCCGAAATGCTGCTGTATTTTACTTGCTATTCCTATTTCTTCTGTTCTTCTTGTTTCTTGCTCTCTTCTAACTTTTTCGCTTCTTCCTGTTTCTTGCTCTCTTCTAGCTTTTTCGCTTCTTCTTGTTTCTTACTTTCCTCTAGCTTTTTCGCTTCTTCTTGCTTCTTACTTTCCTCTAGTTTTTTCGCTTCTTCTTGCTTCTTACTTTCCTCTAGCTTTTTCGCTTCTTCTTGCTTCTTACTTTCCTCTAGCTTTTCCGCTTCTTCTTGCTTCTTACTCTCTTCTAGCTTTTTCGCTTCTTCCTGCTTCTTACTCTCTTCTAGCTTTTTCGCTTCTTCCTGCTTCTTACTCTCTTCTAGGTTCTTTTTCTTTTCTGTTTCATCTACTAATAATTTCTCAAAAGCTTGAATTTGTTTATCAATTACCTGTAAATTAACCTCTTTATCAACATACTCACAGTTTTCTTTCACTATATGAAAACCAGCATTCACATAAGAGAATACTTGCTTAGTGGATTCACTTTTATTTTCCTTTAACTCTTCTTTCACTTCGTTATACGGATTTTCTATTGATACATATACTTTTTGTAACAGTTCTCTCTCCGCAACAATTTTCTCACGTCCTTGTTTCCACGTAGCAAGTGTCTGTTCTAGCTCTTGAGTGGAAGTGAAAGTTAATTTTGATTTCATCTCTCCATACTCATGCAAAATAACTTCCTTATGCTGATTAGCTTGCTTTGTTAACTGATCAACTGTTTTTGGAAAAATACTTGCTGTAGAAATAGTAGCCTGCACTTTCGTCTCATGAATGAAAGCTGCTTCGGTATAAGTCATCATTTGAGAACCTAAATAAAAAGTAATAGAGCACAAACATGGCAATATAAGCATCTTTTTGAATTTACGAGGTGCCTTAAGCATTTTAATCTCTCCTATCGAACAACTTGTTCTTTATCAAGAACTATAACTTTATTATAATAAAGTGAATTACAAAATGAAATACAAATTATGTTTCTTTTTACATTTCCCGTTTAGCACAAAAAAAGACTACTTTTGATAGTCTCTTTTCAGTATGATTATTTCTTCTCCACACCATCGCCTTGTTGTGCCTCAAATGTCCATTTTAATTGAAGTTTATCACCTTGGAATTCATTTTGATTTTCATTTTTATTTTTGAAGTGGAATTTCACTTTAAATGAATCACTAGTTCCTGCTTCAATACCTTTCTCAGGCGACAGCCAACTTACTATATCATTTTCTGCAGCAGTCATTGTTGTACTCTTCAACTCTTTTAATGTCATTCTCTTAATTACGTCCTCATGTTTATCAATATTTTTTAAGAAAACTACTTCAATGTCTTCACCAAAGTCTCTCTTATTATCCTTCTTCACATCTTCTACATCATACTCCGTATTTAATAATACTTTTTTAATATCTAATGTACCTTTATTCTCTAATGTAAACTCTTTTTCAATTGTATCACCTGGTTTTAAATTATCCACTTTCACAATTGTTGATGGGTTCAGCGCTAAATCCAATGTCCCAGACGCAAATGTATTATTTGACACTTCTTTATCGCTAAAGAATGCAAATGTTCCTCCACCAACTAATGCTGCTCCTAGTACTGCTGATGCGATGCCCATCCCTAATCTTTTCTTTAAAGTCATGTCCAAATCCCCCATAATATATATATTTGTTAATTTCCTAGTAGGAAATTATAACTACGATAACTAGACGGATTGTTCTACTTTTTTATCTTTCTTTTCTCCGTCGATGCTACGAATAGCGCCAAAAATAGAAATCGCGGAATAGCCAAGTAAAAAGACTCCTGGAATAATAAGAAGTAATGCTGATCCCGCTTTTGAACTCGCATAATTCAGTCCATAACCAAGGTATGGAACTGTAATATCTACATATTTTCCGATTACATTCTCTGCAAGTACTGGTGCTAAATCTGGTCCGTTGTTGTTATCCCCTTTTGTTTCATACATTACTTTTCCGTTTATATCTTTCACACCGATAATACGGTGAGTGACAATTTTGTTTTCTTTCTCTTTAAACGTAATAACATCACCTTTTTGATATTTAGAACCATCTTTCGTTGGCTCTATCGCAATGATTGACCCTGTCAAAAATGTTGGTTCCATCGATCCTGAAAGAACGCTCTTAAATTGATATCCCATCACTGTTGGATCACCACCACTCGCTTTTGAAGAAATAACTACAAAAGCTAAACAAACCATTACCGCAAATAAAACAAATGAGATAACGTTGCTAATCACTTTCCAAATTAATTTCATCATCTCTCTCCCTCTCCGGTGTTTTATATTATTTGAAGTATGCAATATCCACCTTTGTTCTCTAGCAAGAACACAACTAAATAATATAACGAACAGTAGAGGAATGCAATAAGAAAATTTACAATTATTAGTTATCTTAAAGGGGTATATTAACGCAAAAAAGACCGTGACAAAATCTCATCACAGTCTCCATATTAGCTATTTACTTCTCTTCTGATTTCATGCCTTGGTTATTTCGGCGCAGCACTACATATAAAATCGCTCCAAATAATACAATCGCACCTATCCCAACACTTATCACTTTCACATTTGATTCCTTTACTTCAGGTTCAACTGTATCTTTTTTAGGCATCGCAAAAGTAACATCTTCTTTTGAAAGAACATTTATCGTCGCAATCGTTTGATTATTCTTCGTAATATCAACTGCACCAACTACCTCACCACGGTGGATTCCTTTATGATACAACGAATCTTTATCTAATGAAGCCGCCCGGAAAGTCGTTCTCACATTTTTCCCTTCATCTTTCTTAAGCATAAGTTCTACACTTTTTTCAAGTTCACTATCAATATCTTTATTTAAATACGTTGTCTTTTGATGCCAACTATGTTTATCTAGTACAGTTTGCTTCGTAAATTGCCCAAAAGAATATTCCGCCATCTGCTTCAAATCTTCATAAATTTCAGGTCTTTGAGAAGCCATTACTACATTTATAATACGATTACCATCCTTCTCATTTAATAAAACGAGCGTATTGCGCGCTTCATTCGTAAATCCTGTCTTACCACCAATGCTATATGGATTTTCAAAATAAGTAGACTTATTAAAAATAGACACTGTTTGCGTAGATGTCGTAACCGTCGTTCTTTTCGTATTCATCGCTTGTAAAATTTCGGGATACTTTTGTACACCTCTTGTAATCATTGCCATATCATACGGCGTCGTATAATGATTTGGATCATGCAACCCATTCGGCGTTACAAAATGGCTATCTTTAGCCCCTAATTGCTTCGCCTTTTCATTCATCATATTGGCGAAATTTTCAACACTTCCTCCAATACGCTCCGCAATCGCATACGACACATCATTTGCACTCAGCACCATTAAAATCATAAGTGCGGTATTTCTATTAATAGTCTCACCAGGTTGAAACTCAATTTGATAATTACTCTTCTCTTGATCTAATGCTAATTGTGAAAACGTGAATTGATCCTCTGGCTTCGTATGCTCCATCAGTAAAATCGCCGTTAACACTTTTGTCATACTAGCAGGAAACGCACGATGATGTGCATTTTTGTCGTACAACACATCTCCTGTTTTTGCATCAATCGTAGTCGCAAACTGACTAAAAACATTCGGCCCTTCCGCAGGCGGCGGTGCCACTTGCTCCGGATTTACCCCAATATTCGTCTCAGCATATAACGTCATAGGCGTCAAAAAAAATAAACAAATAACCGCAACAAAAACCGAAATTTTCTTAAAATTTACCATATGACTCTCCCTTTTCACTTTACTTTCACATTCTATAAAATAACTCTACCAATCTTCTCTATGTAAAATTTGTATTAAATTGGAAGAATATTCACTATTTTTTACTATATCACACCTTTACGATGAAGAACATAAATATACAATAAAAAATAAGAAGGAATTACTCTTTCTTATCCTTCTCATCAATCAACGAATCTATTAACTTTTGTCCAGCTTCCTCAGCCGTAATCTCATCCGTCATCCCCATAAACGACCAACCTTTAGAATCGACCCACTCAACAAACTCTTGCAAAAACTCATCATGCGTCACATCCACATCAAGAATCGATCCATTAATCGAAATCGTTCTATTTCTAGACACACGCATCTTAAACGTTTTTCTTACCATTACAATAATTCTCCCTCTACTCCTGAATATTTATAAATATCTTGTACTTCTTTTATACATGATTTCTTGAAAATTGTAAAAAGGATATATTGGCCAATTCGAATGCTGCAAATGAAAATCTATTATTATATAATCCTCAATCTACATTCATTTGGTCATAAATTACTAAATACATCCATATAAAAAAACAAACCAACTTACATTCTATCACACTAAATACACTTGACTTTAGTACAATAAAATAGAATATACTAGAAAAAACTTAAAATGAGGAGGAACTCCATGGCGCGTTGCACGTATTGTAAAACGAAGTGGAAAGTAAAAGATGTATGGTCACTTCTCATAACATTTGAAAAAGATTGTCCGTATTGCTTCGGAAGACAATATATGTCTAATGATACCTTTCATCATGCTAACGCCGCTTTACCTTTGCTATTCTTATGTCCTTTACTTGTTGATCTAAGTGACGAAAATCCTTTAGATAAATATCGAAAATAATATAACCGCTACATTCAAAACCTACTTTCTATTCAGTTCTCTCCTTATTAATTCTCCCTTTATTCACTACTAATATACTTGCACATGCTCCCTCTTTAAAAACTTACTATAAAAATATTGTAAAATTTCAGTTAATTATATATAATTGCTTTAGCATAATGATTAAAGGTGCTACTACATAAGCATTTTGAAGATCCCGTAGCTCAGCAGGGAGAGCGCCACCTTGACAGGGTGGAGGTCGTGAGTTCGAGCCTCTCCGGGGTCATATAACCTAATAGTATCAAGGCTTGAGAGGGTATTCTCAAAAGCTAAAACTGTGGAGGTCTCCATCAGACACCACAAGTTAACAGAGGACTACTTCTAGTCAGCAAACCAGCTGGCTCAGGGGTAGTCCTCTTTTTTGTTTCCATAAAACTGAGAAAGGACTGAAAAGAAAATGCTACTTAAGTTTGCTATGAAGGATTTCAAAGAGGAAAAAGAGTTCGCTAATCTGTCTCCTCGTACAATTCAATCTTATATGGCTACAATGCATGAGTTCCAGATTTTCTGCTCTGAGAGAGAACTGATAGATACACGAGATATTAGAGAAGCAACTGTTAAGAGCTACCTCATGTATTGCCAAAAGACAAGAGGAAACAACGTAGTAACTAGAAATACCAAGCTTCACCATCTCAAGATTTTCTTTAACTATTTACAACATGAGGAGATTATCGCTGAGAAAGAAAACCCTATTCGTAAAATGAAGCTGGCTAAAGAGGAAATAAAAATTGAAGTCTTTCAAGATGAACATATCAAACAGATGCTTCGCTACTATAGGAGGCTGAAAGCAAGAAATAAAAGCTTCTACGCTTATCGAGATCACACTATTATAGTTTTCCTTTTAGGAACTGGCTCTAGATTAGGAGAGCTTATCAATATACGTTGGAATGAATTGGACTTGGTAAACCAAACAGTAACCCTATTCGGTAAAGCTCGTAAGCAGCAAACTGCCCCTCTCACGGACAAGCTTGTAAAAGAGCTTTGTGAGTACAAGGTGTTTGTAGAACGTGAGCTAGGTAAAACACCTGAGTACGTCTTTACTACTCGGGAAGGCACTCAGCTTACACCTAATGGTATCAAACTCATATTTAAGCGACTCAAGCAAGTAATGAACTTTAAAGATGTTCGCTTATCAGCTCATACTTTCCGTCATACTTTTGCTCATCGTTGCTTAATGGCTGAAACCAGTGAGATAACTCTTGGGACTACTGTTTATTTAGCACAGATCCCCAGTTTTACCTACAGTAATCCCCCTCGGATATCCTAATTTAATGATGCTCTACTTAGTAATTCTATACAAAAAATAAAGCAAGGATTTCTCCCTGCTTCTGTTAGTTTCTTTTATTGAGAAGATTAACCACCAATATTCTTATCTGCCATTCTATACAATTTATATCTATTTTGCCCTCTTCTTTTTTCGATTTCTAAATATAACCTCTAACACTACTACTGTGGTGAATCCTACAGTTAGTTGTAAACCTGTAAACAGCAGTTTATCATTTAGAGGAATATCAGGTGCACTCCACAGTAGTACCGGAGGGATAAGTATACCTATGATTACAAGAGTTCTCATTATCTTTCCCATTTTGTTTCCCCTATCGTGTTTTTAAAATCTATATGTATTTTTCAATCTTTTTACAATTCTACTAACCTCTCACGTAAAACTAATTCACTCTCATTCAAATACCCTCTATGTATTTCCTCTACAATCTTATCATGATTAAAGCATAACACTTTTTCATCACCTAAATAACCAACCGGATAAAGAACCCCTACATAATCAAAATCACGTTTATCTGCTGAAATGACCATTCTTCCAATAATCATAACAGGTCGGTTTAGATCTTTTAGCTTTACAACTGAACCAATCGGGAAAAGCTCCATCGTCATTCTCCGTTCTTTTTAGATATATTCTTCGACTTGTTACTCAAAATTTCTAATAGATAGGAAATTCCAATACCTATTCCACCAATAATCAATGCTGCAATAGCTGTTAAAAACCTTTTTTCCATTGGCTGCGGAAAAAAGAATGAAGAAAAAAATAAAACCGCGGTAAAAATATACATCAAAATACGTCCTTGTTTAAACATGTGTGATTACTCCTTTTTTTCAAGTTTCAAGAAAAAACCTCCTCCAAAACCTTCGTATGATGCATAAAAACCTTTCTCTTGACCCATGTGAAGCTTATACCCATAAATCCCTACTCCCAATTCTAAGCGGATTGTTATATCGTGATCACTGAAATACGGAATAATATCCGGAACATCAATTTTCTCTAAAAGCAATTCATACTTGCGCGAACTATATTCCGCACCTACCTTCGCTGTATACTCATCATAACCTACAATACTACTAAAATCGTGCATTTTTTGAGTTACAGTTATATCTTCCATTACTTCTGTTTTTTCTTGTAATATGTTGGATTCGCTATTTTTAGTAGGTTGTTTGCTCGTTTCAATTTTCTTTGTCACTTCGCCAAGCTTTTGCCCGACTTCTTCTACTTTGACAGGTTCATTCGTAACGTAGTATTCCTGGCCCTCCCATACTAACATAGGTGGCACTTGTTCTCGTTTGTTACATATTATGTAAGTAATACTAGCCATAAATAGTAGACATACTGCTATGAAGAAGATAGCTTTTTTATTCATATACTATTCTCCTTACCTATCATTTTATTGGATTATATGATATACAGAATAAATAGCAAATGGGTTTTATGGTAATTTTTGTTTTATTTTTCAAAAAGAAAAACCTTACAAAAGTAAGGTTCCATTTTTAAATTCTATAGTGACTGATTTATTAAAACGATCATTACGATAATCGCTATAAACATAACAACTAGACAGCCGATCATTTTATAAAATCCTCTTTTCGTTAACGTCCCGCCTTGAACGTCTTTACGAATAAATAAGAATACGGCTAAAAATAATACAAGCCCAATACCAAAAGCATACATCATTTGCATATGTTAATCTTCCTTTCTCTCTTCCATCTTAATATCTTTTCGATAAAACAACAAATGAGATAAAAACTGTACTCATCGTGAGTGCCATAAGTATATTCAATAATTCAACCGCAGATAGTGTAATTACTTTTAAGTTCAAACCAATAGAGAAAAGAAGATAATATGCTGTTAGCGCAAAAAAGCTGAAGAACATCCCTTTATAACGAATGAGTTTCATTCGCTCATCTTTTTCCTTAAATTGCGGGTGCAAGTAGCTTAGGCAGAAACACATAATCATCATTGCAAGCACGGTATAAGTTGGAATTGGCGGTGCTGAATGGGTCATTATACCTGCTAGTATCATAAATCCACTCATAATTAAAAAGATAATTCCCATAATAACAAAGTACTTTTGTGAATAATTCATCCTTACTCCTCCTCTTCTTTTGCTTCATAAATAAATACATGTTCTATCGTTGTTTGAAATGTTTTCGCTATTTCAAATGCTAATGGAAGTGATGGATCATATTTCCCTTTTTCAATTGAAATGATGGTTTGTCTCGAAACCCCAAGTTTCTCAGCCAATTTCTCTTGAGATAGTCCAAATTTTTTTCGGTATTCGATCATTTTATTTTTCAAGGAAATTTCTCCCTCCTCCCTTATATCGAGTATATATGTAAAGGAAGCTTTACGTCAAGGTTCCTTTACATTCATTTAGATTATTTTGCATTCTATTTATATAGAAGAAACTTTTTCAACTTAATCATGTCTATTTTGAAATGAAACATGGAACAATGTATATATCCGTTACTATATCTCCTCCCCACTTTTGTGAAAATTTAATATCTCCATATTTGTTTTATCCTTTTAAACTATTTCATTCTTCTCCTTATTAGATGAAATGCGCTATTGTTTTTACGTTGTTTTTCGCCATATTTATAGAAACTAACGGTTTATGAACCATTTTTTATGTTTAGCCACTTTTTTTGTAGAAATCCTTCATTTTCCTTTCGATATTTAACACTATCGAAATAAAGTTTACGCTAAATTCATAATTTTTTATTTTTTATACTATATTCCGTTATATTGTTGTATAATATCAATGAAAGCGCTTATTATTTCAATATACATAATTCAAACTAATATTTATCGAAACATTCTAATAACTTTACTTATATTTAAATGCAACAATTATAGTCATTAATGTAGGTATACCAAATATATCCACCTCATTTTTCTGTAAAATTACTTTATAACATGAAAGATTAACTTGGGTGATAAGTTATTGTGAATGTTTTTTTACAAAACAGATAAGTAATAGTGTTTGGTATTATGTAAATTATTGTAATAACATAAGAGTAAAGATAAAATTTACATTAATTTTTAGTTCATCAATTATTGAAAAAGAGCAAAATGCACCTTTTGTATAGGAAAAGGATTATATGCATTGGGAGGTTTAAACAAATGACGAGGAAGAATACAACGACAAACCCTTGGGCCAAGTTCCATGGTCCGAACCTTGGTTATGTTATTGAACAGTATGATCTTTACGTAACTGGAGCAGGTTCTGTTGATCCGGAATTACAAGAGCTTTTTGAAATTTTTGGAGCTCCTTCGTTTCAAGATGATGTCGTAACAGGGGACAACACAGCAACACATTTTTCTCCTCAAAACACAGGGAACATTGAAAAGATTCTTAAAGTCGTTCAACTTGTTGAACAGATTCGTTCTTTCGGGCATACGTTGGCTCACATCAATCCGATGGAAGATGCTGCAAATGGACAATCTCTTCTTGAAAAAGCATTGAACGAACTGAGCGATGCTGATTTGAAAGCGATTCCAGCTAAAACAGTATGGCAAGATGCACCAGAGGGTATTCACACTGCACTTGATGTAATTCATAGATTAAAAGACGTTTATACAAAATCTTTAGCTTATGAATTCTCACATATACAAGATAGTGAAGAACGCGCGTGGTTGCATCAAATGGTGGAATCAAATTCATTGCGTCAACCATTATCAAATAAAAAACGAACTGCTCTTTTAAAACGTTTAACAGCTGTTGAAGGTTTCGAGCAATTCTTGCATAAAACATTCGTTGGTCAAAAACGTTTCTCTATCGAGGGCGTTGATATGCTTGTACCTGTACTAGATGAAATTGTTTCAGAAGGTGCTAAAGGCGGCGTTGAAGATGTCATGATTGGTATGGCTCACCGTGGTCGTCTAAGCGTACTCGCTCACGTACTAGAAAAACCATATGCTCACATGTTTGCTGAGTTCAAACATGCAAAAATAGAAGGTGCAGTGGCAAATGCTGGCTGGACTGGCGACGTGAAATACCATTTAGGTAGAGAGCAAGTCGTTGGTAATGAAGAAGTTAGCACTCGCGTTACATTAGCAAATAACCCGAGTCATCTTGAGTTCGTTAACCCTGTTGTTGAAGGTTTCGCACGTGCAGCTCAAGAGAATCGTAAAAAATCTGGTCTTCCAGAACAAGATACTTCAAAATCATTCGTAATTTTAGTTCATGGTGATGCTGCATTCCCTGGTCAAGGTGTTGTGTCTGAAACACTCAACTTAAGCAGATTAAATGCATACCAAACTGGCGGAACGATTCATGTTATCGCTAATAATGCAGTCGGCTTTACGACTGATAGCTATGATTCTCGTTCTACTAAATATTCAAGCGACCTTGCAAAAGGTTTCGATATCCCGATTGTTCACGTAAACGCTGATGATCCGGAAGCTTGTCTTGCTGCTGCTAACCTTGCGATCCAATATCGTACGTTGTTCAAAAAAGACTTCTTAATCGATTTAATCGGTTACCGCCGATATGGTCATAACGAAATGGATGATCCAGCAGTTACGCAACCACAAGTGTACAAAAAAATTAAAAATCACCCAACTGTAAGAGCAATTTATGCAGATCAATTACAATCTGCTGGCGTTCTGAATGCAGATGAGATTGAAACAATTACTCAGTTTATACAAGAGGAATTAAAGGCTGAATACGCACAAGTGCCACCAGCTGATACGAGTGCTGCAACAATTCACGTAAAAGTTCCAGAGGTTGTTGCAAAAGGAATTCAACCGATTGACACTGGTATTTCAATTGACTCACTTCGTGCAATTAATGAAGGACTATTATCTTGGCCTGAAGGCTTTAACGTATATCCAAAAGTGAAGAAAATTCTTGAGCGCCGTAAAGATGCTCTTGAAGAGAACGGTAAAATTGAATGGGCACTTGCTGAGTCGTTAGCATTCGCTTCTATCTTACAAGAAGGCACGCCAATTCGTTTAACTGGTCAAGATTCACAGCGTGGTACATTCGCGCACCGTCATATCGTATTACACGATACTGATACAAACGAAACATATTCACCATTACACCGTTTACCGAACATTAACGCATCATTCTCTGTTCATAACAGTCCATTATCAGAGGCTGCTGTTGTTGGTTATGAATATGGTTATAACGTATTTGCTCCAGAGACTCTTGTTATGTGGGAAGCTCAATATGGTGACTTCTCAAATACTGCGCAAGCATTATTTGATCAATATGTTTCAGCAGGAAGAGCAAAATGGGGTCAAAAATCTGGTTTAGTTCTTCTATTACCACACGGTTATGAAGGTCAAGGGCCAGAACACTCTAGTGCACGTCCAGAGCGTTTCTTACAATTAGCTGCTGAGAACAACTGGACAGTTGCAAACTTAACGAGCGCGGCACAATACTTCCATATTTTACGTCGTCAAGCATCTATCTTAGGAACAGAAGCTGTTCGACCGTTAGTGCTTATGACGCCAAAGAGTTTATTACGTCATCCACTTACGCTTTCAACTGCTAGTCAGTTAAGCGAAGGACGTTTCCAACCTGCTTTAGAACAAGAAAACCTTGGTACAAAACCAAATAAAGTAAAACGTCTTGTTTTAAGTACAGGTAAAATGGCGATTGACTTAGCTGCAGAAATTGAGTCTGGAAAACATGAGTACAACTTAGATGAAGTTCATGTTGTTCGTATTGAACAGTTGTATCCATTCCCTGCTGAAAAAGTTCAATCTATTATTAAACGCTTTAAAAACTTAGAAGAAATTATTTGGGTTCAAGAAGAACCTCGTAATATGGGCGCATGGCATTACATGGCTCCAATTCTGTTCGAACTAGCTGGAGATAAAGTGAAAACAGGTTACATTGGACGCCCGGATCGTTCTAGCCCATCTGGTGGCGATCCATTCGCTCACAAAGCTGAGCAAGAACTAATTGTTGCACACGCTTTAGATGTGAAGTACAACTTCCGTCAAGATAAACAAGAAATTGAAGTTTTCAGCAACTGAAAATAACAATGAGTTTTTCCGGCTCGACTTGGGCAGAGTATCTGCCCAAGTCGAGCTAACAAATGGAGATTACCGAAGATTAAAGAAGACAAAACACACCGTTAGGCAAATAAGGGGAGGACATTTAAAATGATCGAAATTAAAGTACCTGAGCTTGCAGAATCTATTACCGAAGGAACTATCTCACAATGGCTTATCAACGTAGGCGACAAAGTTGAGAAAGGTGGCAGCGTTGTTGAGCTTGAGACTGACAAAGTCAATGTAGAAATCATTGCAGAAGATTCAGGTATTGTATCGAAGTTACTAGGCGAACCTGGGGATACAGTTGAAGTTGGCGCAACTATCGCAATTTTAGATGCAAACGGAGCACCAGTTGCAGTAAGTACACCTGCACCATTGGCTGAGCAACCAAAACAAGAAACTACTGAAGCACCGAAAGCAGAAGCTCCAAGTGCTGAACAAAATAAAGCGTTGCAAGGTTTACCAAATACAAATCGTCCTATCGCATCACCAGCTGCTCGCAAAATGGCTCGTGAATTAGGAATCGACTTAAACGATGTACGCAGCACAGATCCACTTGGACGTGTGAGACCACATGATGTACAAGCTCATGCTGCAGCACCAACAGAAGCACCAGCTGCTCCAAAAAGTCCAGCTCCTGCTCCAGTTGCAAAAACTGAATTCGAAAAACCAGTTGAGCGTGTGAAAATGTCCCGCCGCCGTCAAACAATTGCAAAACGTCTTGTAGAAGTTCAACAAACATCTGCAATGTTAACAACATTTAACGAAGTTGATATGAGTGCGATCATGGAATTACGTAAAGAACGCAAAGATGCTTTCGAGAAAAAACATGATGTGCGTCTTGGCTTCATGTCATTCTTCACAAAAGCAGTTGTTGCAGCATTAAAACAATTCCCATTATTAAATGCTGAAATTCAAGGCGATGAGCTTATCATTAAAAAATTCTATGATATCGGTATTGCAGTAGCAGCTCCAGATGGATTAGTTGTTCCAGTTGTACGTGATGCTAACCAATTGAACTTCGCTGAAATTGAAAGCGAGATTCGTAATTTAGGTCTAAAAGCACGTGATAACAAACTTTCATTAAAAGAGCTACAAGGTGGTACATTTACAATTACAAACGGTGGTGTATTCGGTTCTCTAATGTCTACACCAATCCTAAATAGCCCACAAGTAGGTATTCTAGGAATGCATAAAATCCAAGTACGTCCAGTTGCGATTGATAACGAGCGTATGGAAAACCGTCCGATGATGTACCTTGCACTATCTTACGATCACCGTATTGTTGATGGTAAAGAAGCAGTTAGCTTCCTTGTTGCTGTTAAAGATATGCTTGAAGATCCAAAATCATTATTATTAGAAGGTTGATAGATTATTAATCTATTAAAGGCTGTAGAATGAATCATTCTACAGCCTTTTTTTATTGTGTTCATACGGGACAAATCACACTACATAGACTAATAATGTATGCCTAAAGCGTAAGGGGGATAAACATGAATAACCTTCCAGTTCATGCAAAACTTAAAGCAAATAAGGATACTTTCTTCCTCCCCGATTCAAACGGGGGTGTTTACTTTCGAAATAACTCCAGTTCATTCCGTATGGATGGTGATGGAATTTATGACTGGATTGAGAAATTAATGCCTATGTTTAACGGTAATCATTCTTTGACAGAAATAACCGATGGTCTCCCTCTCCCCTATCAAAATCGTGTATTTGAAATTGGAGAGATTTTATATGAAAATGGTTTCGTCCGTGATGTAAGTCAAGATGCTCCTCATGAATTAAACAGTGCGTTACTCGACAGGTACGCTTCTCAAATTGAATTTTTAGAAGCCGATTCTCATTCAGGCGCTTTAAAATTCGAGACGTATCGTGCGGCAAATGTCCTTATAATTGGTTCTGGGGATATGCTTACTTCCTTAGTTTCTTCTTTACTAGAATCCGGATTACCTAAATTTCATTACCTTGTCACAGATTATACGGAAACAAATTACGACCGAATTCATGAACTAGTAGAACGTGCATATGAACTTGATGACAATGTAATTATTCAAGAAATAGATACGACAATGGATCGTCCTTTACATGAAGTATTCGAGCCTTTCGACTGGATTTTATACGTTTCTCAAAATGGAGATATTGAAAGTTTAAGAGCAATACATGCTATTTGTAGAGATGAGGGGAAAAATTTCATACCAGCTATTTGCTTATCAAGGGTCGGTTTAGCTGGTCCCGTCGTAATAGCAGATCGTGAAGAATGCTGGGAATCCGCATGGCATCGTCTACACGAAACTACTTTACAAAATGAAAATCCGCCCGAGCCGTTCTCACCAATTACATCTGCAATGTTAGCAAATATTATCGTTTTTGAATTATTTAAACATGTCGCTGACGATTTACACCGGCAGCATAATCCTCAATTCTTTTTATTAAACTTTGAAACACTTGAAGGAAAGTGGCACCCTTTTATAAAGCATCTTCTCGCAACCGATGAAACCTTTACAATTGATACAGTGCAAAATCTTCAAGAAAACCTTGCCCATCGTTCTGGACAATATACTTCAACTGAACTTTTTCGTTTTTTTGATACATTAACTTCTAAAGAAGCTGGCATATTCCACATGTGGGATGAACAAGATTTGCACCAATTACCTTTATCACAATGCTATATTCAAGTTGCAAATCCATTATCAGACGGACCTACCTCTCCCCTTCCTACTATAACTTGTGGTGGTTTAACTCATAATGAAGCACGCCGCGAAGCTGGTTTAACAGGAGTTGAAACGTATGTAGCTGAAATGATTCATCGCCTTATCCCCGAACATACTGATATCGGTATTGGTGCTGGGGAAACGATGATAGAAGGTGTATACCGTGCACTGCAAAAACATTTAAATAATAAGTTGTGTGAACGCCAATCACATATGCTAGAAGAAGTTACAGAGCTTGATTTAACCGAAATTCATGATAAACATTGTAGGTTTTACTATGATGCTCTCTCTACAATTCATGAGATACCTAAAGTGGGAATGAGTGAGGAGTTACTCGGTTTTCCTGTCATTTGGATCGGTATAAATGATAGATGGTACGGTGCGGCAAATATTAATATAACATTGGCGTTAAGAAACGCTCTGCAACAAGCACTCCTTCATATTCAAAATGAAGAGATTCCTTATAAAGCTAATATTTTGCCAGAATCATCCGTTGTTTTATATAGTACGGATTCTGTTAGAGTAGCAATACAAGAAGAGGAAGAAATTCCAGGCGTACAGTCTTTACAAGTCGCCTTACAAAATTTAGCAGAAAATAATTTTTATCCATTTGTTTTTGATTTAGCTATTGAATCATTTTTAAGAGACAACTTAGACGGTGTATACGGGGTATTAATTGCAAAGGAGGACGGTCTATGATTCAAAATATATTACTTACAGGAGATGGCCTACTTGTAGACTATGTACATGATCAATTATGCAAACAATATTCCATCATTCGCCAACATACAATTACAGACGAAATGCCTGAAAATATTCACCTCGCTCTCGTATTACATGACGGCTCTCCTTCTACTATTCATCATGATGCTGAGCTGACATTTCGTTCGAACCATATTCCGTGGCTTCGTGCATTTACTTCATTTGGTGAAGGCGTTATCGGTCCTTACATTGACCCTCTTGCAACGGGATGTACCCATTGTGCCGATGGACGACGCTTTATCGCTGGATTTGATCAAAAAGAAATGTGGGAACTACAGCGGAAATATGCGTTAAAAGCGGATAACGAGACGAGGCGTGATGTACGCGCTACTCAAAATGGTATGTTACAAATGTGCCAGCTCATTCATGCTGAAACGGAGAAAATATTAGCTCACGGACATTCTTCTTTAGAAAATGAACTCATTTTACTAAACTTACAAACCCTGCAATGTATGCGGCATTCGTTCCTTCCAGATCCTCTCTGTCCTGTATGTAGTAATTTACCTAATGATACTGCGGATGCGGCAGAGATTTCTTTACAGCCGAGCTTAAAAACAAGTACTGAAGCGTATCGCTGTCGTTCTATTCATGAGCTAAACACATTTTTAACGAGAGACTATTTAGATTACCGGACTGGTATTTTGAATGGAAAAATGCAGCATTCTTTATTGCCATTTGCTGACGTCATTATAAACATGCCGTTACTGTTCGGAAATGAAGGTGTTGCAGGCCGAACTCATTCATTTGCACTGAGTGAGGCAACTGCTATTTTAGAAGGTTTAGAACGATATTGCGGTATGTCACCTCGCGGGAAAAAGACAAATGTGCATGGTAGTTTTCATGATTTAGAGGATCATGCACTGAATCCCCTCACACTCGGTGTACATACAAATGAACATTACAACCGTGATAGTTTTCCGTTTAAACCATTTGATCCTGATTATGAGCAAAACTGGGTATGGGGATATTCTTTATCACAAAACAGGCCCCTTTTAGTTCCAGAATCAATCGCTTATTATAGCCTCGGTCATCGAGATGCTTTCGTATATGAAACATCAAATGGATGTGCAATTGGTGGTAGTTTAGAAGAAGCAATTTTTCACGGCATTTTAGAAATTGTAGAGCGTGACGCCTTTTTACTCACTTGGTATACAGAATTACCTCTTCCCCGTCTTGATCTTAATTCAGCAAATGATACAGAATTACAATTAATGATCCAGCGGTTACACACGATTACGGGGTATGAATTATACGCTTTTAACGCGACGATGGAGCATGGTATCCCGAGCTTATGGGTCATTGCAAAAAATACACGTGAAAATGGAATGAACGTCGTTTGTGCGGGAGGCGCTCATTTAGACCCAATCCGTGCTCTAAAGAGTGCGATTCACGAAATAGCTGGCATGTTACTAATAACAGACGATGAGCTCCAGCAAAAAAGAGAGTATTACGAAAATTGCTTACAAGATTCTTATCTCGTTAATAAAATGGAAGACCATAGTATGCTGTACGGATTGAAAGAAGCGGAAGAACGTCTTCACTTCCTTTTACGTGAAAATGCTCCGGTGCAAACGTTTCAAGAAATGAGGGCATTACATTCATTTGATATGGATTTAACATCTGATCTTCATCAACTTTTAAACAGGTTACATCAATCTGGACTTGAAGTAATCGTTGTAGATCAAACCGTTCCTCTCATAGAAAAGAACGGATTACATTGTGTAAAAGTATTAATTCCAGGCATGCTTCCAATGACATTCGGACATCATCTCACTCGGATTACAGGACTGGATAGAGTGTATATCGTACCGATGACACTTGGATATATGGCTGAGCCTTTAACGAATGAACAATTAAATCCACATCCACACCCGTTTCCATAGTAAAGGAGGGGATTTCATGCAGCTGGATGCTTTTTTACATCATCTCCATTTTTCTATTGATGAAATTATGCCGAATCATGAGGTAGACTGGGAAGATGCACCGCTTCCTTATAAATTATATCGAAATTTACCAGTCATCCCTCTCTCTTTAGAAATCCCATTAACTTTGCGGAACTCTTCTACTAAACCTAACTTAGAGGAAATCGGACATTACCTTTGGTACTCATTTGGTTTAACACAATTATGTCAACCTACTACTAGCCTAGAAAATAATAAAACAACGACTCTATTTCGAAGATTCATCCCTTCTGGGGGTGCTTTATATCCAAATGAATTATATATATATTTAAGAATTGATCATTATCCAGACGGCATTTACCATTATGACGCCGCGCATCACCGTCTTATCTTACTTCGTGAGGGAAATTTCGATTCTTATCTTACAGAAGCACTCGGCAATCGTTGTAACATACATTCTTGTTTTGGCGCAGTATTCGTATCCACTATGTTTTGGAAAAACTTCTTTAAATACAATAACTTTTCATACCGGCTTCAAGGGTTAGATAGTGGTGTTCTAATCGGGCAATTACTTGAATGTGCAAAACAATTCGGTTACACAAATGGAGTATATTTTCAGTTTCTAGACCGAGCAATGAATCATTTACTTGGACTGTCTGAAGGCGAGGAAAATGTGTATGGTGTTATTCCTCTAAGTACAGAACCGCATAAAGATTGGTTTCATAATGATTACCGTGAAAATACAACTGTTACTTCTCATGACTTGTTGCAGCAAATCCCGCCTTTAACACATGAGCATTTCGTTCGCTCAAAGCATGTAGATGAATATCCGATGATAACAAAAGTTAACGCAGCTTCTATGATTGAATCGACAGAACACTTCCAAACATTAACTCAAGAAAATCGACAGCAATACAGTGCACACGCTGTACAGCTACCTAAAGTGGAACGGTTATCCTATGATTTCTTACATCTTTGTAAAAAGCGATATTCACCTGATGCTGACTTTACTTTAACAAAATGGGATACTCGTTCACTTGCTACTTTATTACAAGAAGCGAGCCTCGCCTTCCCTTATTACAACGATCTTGATGGCAATTCTTTAAATGAACACGCACGTGTCTCATTATATGGATGTTTTTATAACGTAAAAGGTATTGAAAACGGTGCTTACGCTTATAACAGTAAATCGCATTCCATACAGCCAATACGGTATGGAGATCTTCGTTATTCCCTTCAATCAAGTATGACGATGGATAACGTAAATCTTTTTCAAGTACCACTTTGTCTACATGTAATCGGAAATAAAGATTACTATAAAAGTAAATTAGGTTATAGAGGATATCGAATTCATCAAATGGAAGCCGGCATGCTCGTTCATAAACTCGTTTTAGCTGCGACTGATATGGGAATGGGTGGCCACCCTTTACTTAGTTTTGATACAAATTCATGCGATCAATTGTACGGAATAGACGGCGGCAATGAAACGTCTCTCATTCAAATTCCGGTTGGGGCGTATCGAGCGCGTAATTGGTTGAAGGGGTATTTGTATAATTAGAAGCACGCCGGTTGATGGCGTGCTTTTTTTAGAGGAGTTAAATTATTAAAAGCGAAATGAGTATATATTCTTACATGAAAGGAGCGTTTAAATTGGGCATTTTACAACGTTTAATCAAACAAGCGAAAAATCCTCGTGGGACAATCGGTTCCTCAATGCTTTGTATTATGAACTCTGCACATACGAGACTAACAAATTGGGCTTTACAAAAAATACATATACGTGAAGATGCAGTTATTTTAGATATTGGTTGTGGGGGTGGTAAAACAATACATACGCTTTCGAGACTAACTCCGTTTGGTAAAATATATGGAATTGATTACTCCGATCAAGCTGTGAAAGATTCTATACATACGAATATGAAAGATGTACAAACACAAAAAGTAACTGTTCAAAAAGCAAGCGTCTCTTCTATTCCACATCATGCGAATTGCTTCGATCTCATTACCGCCTTTCAAACCCACTACTTCTGGCCTGACGTTAAACACGATATAAAAGAAGTATTTCGCATATTAAAACCGAATGGATTCTTTTTATTAGTGGCCGAAACTTTCAAAATTCAATATCATATGGATGAATTTAAGACAACAGAAGAATTAGTAAACCTTTTTTATAAGACGGGATTTAAAAGTGTAAAATGTTATGAAGAAAGAGGTTGCCTTTGTGTAATAGGAAACAAGTAAAAAAGCAGACCTTTCAAGGCCTGCTTTTTCACTAGATTAATTTAAAGATACTCTTAATTTGTCTTGCAAATAACCAATTTTTCGTACCGTAGTTATCATTTAGACTGTCTAAATCGATAGATTGTCCGTTAGCAAACTTTAATTCTAACGTTGTATTTTTGTCATTTGTTTTTAAATTACTATTTGTAATGGCATCATACTTTAATTTTTCAATCTCAATATATTCGTCTTTTTCTTGTCCGATAACAACATGATCTTGGAAGAAGAACAATACTTCTACTTTCTTACCGAAACAAAATACATTTTTCGTATAAATTAATGTCGCGTTATCAAGTCCGACACATACTTCTTTCATCTCTTCAACAACGTTTCCTAAGTCTTCTTCGTTTCTTGCATTTGATTCAGCAATCCATTCTTCGATTGTTTTCATGTTAATTGCCATGTTGTACCCCCTGGTTCGTTCATTGCTTTATTAAAAAATAAATACTATATGACAATATAAGCTATACGTACTATGTTTTCAAGGGTGAACGGTATATTCAAAATAAAGTGAAACTTTAATCAGCCCTCACCAATCGGGCATTTATGGGCAGCACGACTCCCATCTAACTTCTTTGCTCCAGCCGAATTTTGAGGTGGGAGTCTTACTGCCCGGCAAATAGCGGGATAAAGTTAAATTTCAAAGTAATATATCAGGGGCACCTATTTCATTATATTTTAAACGTCTGAACGAGGCATTCTTCATCATCAATTAGCTGTGTTCGCTCGTCAAATTCAATTTTCAGCTCTCTATATACTTTCTTCCAAAAAGAAACAGCCGGTATATTTTTTGTAAGTTCAATAACGAAATATTGTCCTCGTTTCTCTTCTAGTAAATTTTCAATAACCTTCTTTCCGATTTCTTTTCCCTTATATTGATTCAATATGAAAATATCATTAATACTAAAGTCGTTTTCTTTCTTCAAAAATGGGCGTTCCAATAGTAATAAAAATCCTACAATACTATGATCAACTTTTATAAAATACGGAGTGATTCCGTCATTTTTCCAAAACATGTCTAAATCTTCGTATTCAAAAAAACCATCCGCTCCAATCGTTATATTAGTCGTAAATTTAGAGAGGTCATGAAGATATAGTGAATATAAGTTACGTAAAATCATTTTTTCTGATTCTTGAACTTTTTGAAGTGCCACAACCGTTTTTAAAGATCCCCTTCCTTACATGTAACCCTTTCCCCATCTTTATTATTCGATTAAAAAGATTACTCCCCTTTAACGAAAAAATAGCACTTAAAAAAGTGCTATTCCGCTCTCCTTGCTGCTTGTTGAATTGGATCCCAAACGCTGTTATATGGTGGTGCGTAACTTAAGTCGACATCTTCTAAATCGTGAATACTCATTTTATTGAAGAGTGCCATTGCGATAACATCAATACGTTTATCTACGCCCTCTTCTCCAATTACTTGACCGCCTAACAATTGTTTCGTATCGGCGTGATATAGTAATTTCAAGTAAAGTGGTTTGGCACTTGGGTAATAACCTGCCATATTTGTTGAATCTACTTTGACCGTTTTATACGGGATGTTTAGTCCTTTCGCCTCTTTTTCATTTAAGCCTGTTCTTGCGAGCGTCAGATTCATAAATTTAATAATGCCTGTACCTAACGTACCTTTAAATGCTCTTCGTTTATCAACCATATTAAGTCCGGCAAGTCGCCCTTGTTTATTGGCAGTCGTTCCGAGCGGGATATGATCATGAATTTCCTTTATAACATGGTAATGTGTTGCACAATCACCAGCTGCATATACGTCCTGCACATTTGTTTGCATATAAGCATTTACTTCAATTGCCCCTTTATGATTTTTACGTATATTTGTCCCCTCAAGAAAATCAGTATTTGACTGTACACCAACAGATACTAAAACAAGATCTGCTTTATAGGTCCCTTTATCCGTCTCCAGTTGTTCTACTCTTGCTTTTCCTTTAAACGCTTTTACATTCTCATTTGTTAAAATTTCAATATTATGTTTGTCTGCTTCTTTATGTATATATTCCGCCATATCGGCATCATAAATTGTGCCAATATGATCGTTTCGCTCAATCATTCTTACTTTCTTACCAAGTTCTACAAATGTTTCTGCCATCTCTAGACCAATTGCACCGCCGCCAATAATTGTCACATCTTCAACTTTATTCGTTTCAAGTGTACTTAATATGCGCTCAGCGTCCGGAATTGTTTTTAAAAGGTGAACACCTTGTAAATCTTTACCTTCCCAATCCGGCATAACAGGGCGTACACCAGTTGCAATTAATAAACGGTCATATGAAAATTCAAATACATCTTTCGTCTTCGTATGTACTGCATACACAATTTTCTTTTCAGTATCTACTTTCGTTACTTCATGACGCACTTTCGCATCAATTCCATATTTATCACGAAACGTCTTTACATCGCGTGCAATTAACTTTTCAGTAGAGGCGATAACACCGCTAATCACATACGGTAATCCGCACTGAGCGTATGAATAGATTTCACCTTTTTCTAACGTTACAACATTTGCAGTTTCATCATTTCTAACAATTTGCATCGCTGCACTCATACCAGCTGCATCCCCACCAATAATGACATAGTTCACTTTACCACTCCTTCTTTTTACATACTCTTTACGATTTCCATATTTTATAGAAATAACACCTACTTAAATTGTAAAGAAAAAGAATTTAATCTACAAATTTGGTGCACAAAACTATGCTTTAATAGGTAACCGTCGTGTCTTATAAACCAGAAATTTAATATGCTATAACAGTTACTATTGAAAGTAGGTGAAACATACATGTGTGCCGGCCTTCTCGCCCAGCTTCCAGAGGAACCACTAGAACCGAAACCCGCCGTGTCACTTGACCAAGAATTTTCCATTAACGCAACATTATACAGCGCTCGTGCTTGGTTATCTAACGACGAGACTTTCGCACAAACTATTTGGAAAGGCTCTCGCTTCGCTTCAGCATCACACGCTGGCAAGTCCATCTTACCAATCGGTACTGTTAAAATTTTGAACTTATCTGATGATACAATAACAGTTACTGCATCATCAGAATCAGATGATGCCCTCAAAATAGTCGTACCGCCTCATTCTGAAGGTGTTTTAACATCTAGTGCATTATCTGATGTGCAAGCTAGTACATCAGGAGGAGCAAGTAAAGTCACATTCCTCTTTCACATCTTTTTCTCCAGGGATCCTGGTCCCGCTAAACAACCATAGAAAAGGTACAGTAATATACACTGTACCTTTTTCATGCACTCTATTCTCTTGATTTAATCAGTTCAACATTATAAGATTCAATATTAGTTAACACTCCTGTAAAATACGGATTTTCTCTGTACCAAGACTGTTTTGAAAAATAAGCTTGCATATCTTTCGTTTGAAACATATGTCCATGCCTTGCATATATTTCATTTCTAGCAATTTTCAACTGTTCTTTCGATAAATATGTTAAGTCCGCACTCGTTAATTTTCGAATATCACTATCAGGGAAGATGAAACCATTATATACATAATGAGTAGTAGGCGGCGGATTAACATTGTAAACAACTGTTTTTTCTACACTTTTCTTTTGAAATGGAAGATTATAAGCCGAAAGTGCCGTTACCGTTTCTACCTTTGTCGTTTCCCTTCCGTTTTCTCCATTTCGTTCTAAATAAATCGCCGCACTTCCATCAGTCGCTACCGGTCCCCACGTAATTTCTTCTCCGGTCAACGCTGTAACCGGCTTTTGATTCACATATAATGTTGCACCAGGCGCATTCGTTTGAACTGTAATATATTGCCCTTGCAACGTTAAATCTACCGTTACATTATTTTGACTTTGTTTTATAAGTACAACCTTTTCCTCTCTTGATAGTTTTACATAGTCATTTTTATATTCCGCTTGAAACACTTGAGCCCCTGGAAGAAACGGTCCATATTGCTTCTCAAACTTTTTATCATTTGTCTTATCAATTTCTTTTCCGTTCATTTTTAATAATGTACCTTTTTCATTTGTAAGCAAAGTCGTATAATACGTCTTCGCTTTCAATTTATACCGATCAAATATAAAGAAATACTTCCCGTCTTTCGTTAAAGAAAAATCTGCTCTCTCTATTCCATCCCCTTGTTTTTCACCTTGCCTCAAATATTCTTTCAATTCATTCACGTAAGATGGATTTTCGTTTATATATGAAAATAGAGGCGTTACACTCTCTCTCGTGATAATAACGGCTGGATCATCTGCCGTGATGATCTCAGCTAATTCCTCCCCGTCCCTCTCTTGTAAAATAGTAATCATTCGGTCTACTTGTGCCGTCTGCTTATAATACGATGATCCATACAAATACAATCCAACAATTACTATAACAAGTAATGTTAAGAGTGTAATGCCAACTTTTGTACCGCCGCTCATTTTCTTCTTTACTACAAGACTTCCCCTCTTCATCCCGCAGTTTTGGCAAAATTGCACTCCATCTTCATACTGAGCTCCACACTTTGTACATACATTCATCCATTCAACCACCTTTTCGTTAGAAGCCAGTTAATCCCTGTGTAATGGTTTGAATTATCGTGCTAATGTAAGACCAAAGTACAATGAATGTTGCGATTCCAATTAAAACATTTGCGATAATAAGTGTGTAAACAAGATCTAATCCGCCGTTGTCTAATTTTAATATGGCAACGGTTATACTAATCCCTATATAAGTTGTAGCTACAGATAATAATATCGGTAAGAAAAAGATTAATAGGAAACTAAAAAGAAAAGTAAGAACTAATATAGCGATAGCCGGCGTTGCTATCGTTCCCCATACGCCGAATACTTCAAGAAATGAAAAAGAAGATTTCATCATCTTACCACTTACAAAAATAATAAATCCGACAAACAAAGTTAAAATCAATAAAAAGAAAAAGACCGTTACAGCTTCTCCAAAAAATGTAGGAGTAGAAACATCTGGCACTAACGTTCTCGTAACTGCTGCCCCAGCACTCATCAATCTATAAAAAATACATGCTCCTAAAAAACAAATAAGTACAAGGCTTGTAATTCCATTTCGTACTTCAATATTTCCACTTTTCATAACGGCCGATGGTGATTTAAAAGCATTTTTAAAGAACTGAAAATAGCCACTTGCAAATTGTTTTGCTTGCTCTACTGTTTCATTTGGGCGAGTTTCCTTTACTTGTTCCTTGCGCGATAGCTGTCCTTCTTCCTGCCCACCACTCTCTACCACTTCTTCCGTTAACGAATGTCCACAATTCCCGCAAAACTTTGCTTCCGCTGCATTTTCTGTATGACACGCCGGACATTTCATTCTCTCATCCCTCCTTAAGCATATACCTTATAGGGTGTTACAAATTCAATATATGACTTTGGACATAAAACATGACTACAAGAAAAAGAATATGAAATCCTTCTTTTAAACGAAACTATGTGTGCTAGTAATATAGAAAAATAATGTTATTATGAAACAGAGCAAATAACATTTTTAAAAGATTGGATGAAGACAGTGGAATTTGTAAACTCGATTTTTCAAACACTCCTTACAAGCGTGATCCAATTATTTTCTTTAATTGGTGTCGTCATTGTAATTGGATTTATATTAGGTTATTTAGAATCTCTCACACGAACGTATTGGTCGAGAGCTTTTGGTAGGAAAGGCTTCCTTTTAACTGCATGGATCGGCGTTCCTATTCATGAACTTGGACATGCAATTATGTGTGTACTATTTCGTCATAAAATTGTAGCAACACAGTTTTTCCCGACAGATACAAGTCAAGGTGCTTTAGGCTACGTACAACATCAATACAATCAAAAAAGTGTATATCAACGCATTGGGAATTTCTTCATTGGAATTGGCCCTATTATTTCTGGTATTACTGCCTTAATACTTTTAATGCGCTATTTCGTACCAGAGTCATATTCTTTATTTAATACGACTCTCGAAACAACTGTTGCATCGACTTCTATTAACTTAGACATGATCCAAAACATGTTTTTATCAACATTCTTTTTATTAAAAAGCTTGTTTACAATGAGCAATTTATTGACCCCTTCTTTTTGGTTATTTTTATTTATCGCTATTTGTATTTCTGCACATATTGCTTTAAGTAAACCAGACATTAAAGGATCAATAGACGGTGTCATCGTCATGTTTATCATATTATTTTTATTCAATATAATAGCAGGACTTTTTCAGTATGATAGTAACCAACTAATCGGCAAAATGATGAAATATAATATGTATCTCATTGCATTTTCTAGTGTAGCGCTTCTTTTCTCTTGTATTTCTACACTTGTTAGTTTTGGGTTTTATAAAATAAGAAGAGGGCGTTCTTTTTGAACGCCCTCTTCTTATTAATTATTTTTCTTATAATCACAATGCTCAACCGGAACACGAGCATGCCCCTCTTCATCGGTACACCATGATTGCGACTGAAAAGCAAGAAAAATACCAATCCACTCTTCCTTCTTCTCAAAGTGAATCAATATCCCACCGTCTTGCCATATGCCATCATCACCTTGCCATTTCTCTACATTCCCTTGATTCATATGAATATCGTGTATACCGTTTCCAGGTTTAAAGTGGAAATATGAATCAGGCACTGTTTCTTCTGGTCCCCACCTTTCCCCAAACGCGTAAATAATTACTTTTTCCTCTATCGCTCGTTTTATATAACGTTCTATCTTTTCATTTAAATCATTATCAACTCCTGCTCTTTCAGCAGGTAAAGGAATCATTTTCTTTGAGTCAAATAAATTACCTCTTACATAATCTAAGGCCACTTTCGGTTCATTGTTTTTTATTTCTGTAAAACCGAATGGTAATATCGGTAAAATATGAATCGCCTCTGACCAAATATTGTCGCTCGCAAAATATAAAACTTCTGACGGATAACTTTGCGACTTCACGTTAATTGCAATGCGATAATCTACTCCTGCTTCGCCTTGTAAATGAACTTGATAATGAGGTGTTTTCCCTTTTCCAATCTTAGATTGTACAACTGTACCTTTTAATACACCGTAGTTTTTTAAGGGCATCTCTTTCATCTCCTATTCATTTAGTAGAAGCTTTTCATACTTAAGGCATTATCCATATAAAAAGAAAATCCTCCTTTGCCAGGAGGATTTTTTATTTTTTCAACATATACCAAAAAATCACCTCCACCACTACAAGCAACACCGCACCAAAAATCATTAACGTCGTCTTCTTTAATAGTTCATTTTCACGATACGGTATATTACATAAATAAGCACCAAGCGTAATACGTGATGGGCAAGCGATTGTCGCTACTGATGATGCGGTGTTTTGAAGTGTTGTGACGTATTGCCACGGAAGTGCTACGTTTTGTGCTGTTTGCATTTGGAGTTTTATAAACATCGCATTTGATCCTGCGTTACTACCAGTTAAAAAGCCGCCGATTCCGCCAATGAATGGAGCAATGAAAACGAAAAATGTACCAAATGTTTCACCAGCTGTTTTTGCAAGTAATGAATGCATGCCAGATGCCCCCATTAGTTCTGAAATCGCAATGAACATAGTCGTTGTAATTGCGAAAGGAATCCATTGTTTTATCGTTTGCGAGAGTGATTGTTTCATAATATTAGATGGAATGCGGAAGAAAATAATTGTAAACAAACACGTCATGGCGAGCCAAAATCCTGGCGAATATAGTAGCTCTAGTTTGTAAGAGTATGATTTTAAATCGAGAACCGCATATGACCTGAGCAAATCATGTAATGCAGGAACGAGGCGAGATAGTAAAATACAAACTGTTAAGAATATATAAGGGCTAATAATTTTTATAATGGATACTTCCCTCTCCGTAGCCGCCGCATGTTCTGTTAAAAGGTTTTGTTCATTTTTCCCTTTTAATTTTATGATAAGAAAGCCAAATGTAATGGTAACGATAGAACTTAATATCCCTGCTAGTTCAACACTTACGTATGCGTTAGAAAGATAGATTCCGAGAGAAAATAATAGAAAGAAACCAACGCCTTCCTTCCACTTTTCTATAACTGCCTGAAAGCCACCGACAACGTATAAAGAAAGGAAGATAAAGTATGCAAAAATCGGGATGCTTAATAATGCTGTATTTGTGCCAAGAGTTGTGAGCGGCATGTTAATAAGCTGCGAACCGATAATCGTACCCGTTGCCATCGCGCCCCATGAACTTGCAAGTAAACCGATAAACGAGAGCAGTACAGCTTGAAATGGTTTATAGCCTAACGAAAGAAAGATCGGCGCTGCGACCATAAAACCAATACCGAATCCACTTACCGATTCAATAAGTGGACAAATACCAAAACACATTAGAAGCATTTGTAATAATCGATCGCGCGTGACTTGTTCTAGAAATCGTGCTACTTGATCGATGTACCCCATTTTGTTCATGAGGTGAAATAAAAAAATACCGAAAAACAAAACGTATCCGACAATAAAACAAATTAACCACCCTTTAATTGTTGCGTGTACAGTTTCACTTATCCCTAATTGAAACGTTGGCGAGAGTAAAACGATTCCGACAGAAACGGCATAAGAGATTAATGAGGCTCTTAATGACGTTTGTTTAAACAAAAACAAACAAATGAAAATCATCATAATCGGGATAAGTGCCAACAATATGGCCATACTATCATCTCTTTTCATTAAAAATACAATTTTTAACTATTATATAACAGCTGTCATATTTTTCAATTGTTTTTACAACAGATTCAAAAAAGGAGCCGTTTGGCTCCTTTTTTGAATCACTCCCATTTTCTTTTATCCTGAAAAACCGTCTGTTGTCCGATTATTTTTTCTAGCACAACAAACACAATATAAGCACATATTACTTGCAATACAATATTTCCAAATTTCATTAATTCAAATGAATAAATCCCCCGAAATAACTCGTTTAATAACACAATCGAAACGATACTAAATAATTCTATACTAATCGAAAATATACATACTTCTAAAATAGATTGCTCTTGTATTCGATTTAATTGGGAAAAGATGAATACATATCCTAAAAATAGAGCCATCAACTCTATTTTCGTCATGCTAATGAGCCAAGCATATAGTGGTACAGTTAAAAGAAGATATAGTAGTTTACGTCTTAGCATGCCTTCTCACCCTCTGAATTATATGTATTTTCTGTATATTTTAACATTTATTACGCAAAACAAAAAGAAGAGACTTATGCCTCTTCTTTTTGTTTTGCTGCCTGTATTAACTCACATATTTCCTCTAGCTTTTCATTTTCTAACAGCTCAATAACTTTACTTCCAACGACAACGCCATCACATATTGTAATCATTTCTTCTACATGTTCCTTCGTTGAAATACCGAACCCTGCCACTACCGGTAAATGCGTATGTGATTTTACTTTTTCTAAATAACTATGAATCTCATCTTTAAAGTTTTGACGTACTCCCGTTACACCCGCTACTGTAACGGCGTAGACAAATCCCTCTGATTCACTCGTAATTTTTTCAATTCGCTCAATTGGGCTCGTAACAGTAACAAGTGGAATTAAAGCTATATTCGCCTCACGAAGAAGTGGTACAATAATTTCTTGTTCTTCATACGGTAAGTCTGGAACGATTATGCCATCCACACCCGATTCAAGGCAACTCTCAATAAATCGTTCTTTTCCAAATGCGAGTACTGGATTTAAATATGTCATGAGTACAAATGGAATTTGAACTTCTTGCCTCACCTCTATTAATGCCTGAAAAATGCCTTTTACTGTTACACCGCTATCTAATGCTCGTTTCCCTGCTCTTTGAATAGTTGGCCCGTCTGCGACTGGATCTGAGAATGGGATACCAATTTCAATGATGCTTGCTCCTGCTTCATCAAGAAAACGAATTCTTTCTTTTAACTTTTCAAGCCCACCATCTCCGCCCATTACGTACGGAATAAATGCCTTTTCACCATTTTCAAACGCTGCTTTAATTTTCGCTACTCCCATTTTTTACACCTCTTCCATATAACGTTTTATACTCTCTACATCTTTATCACCACGGCCGGATAAACAAATAACAAGTCCTTCGTCTTTCTTCATTTGCGGCGCTAGCTTTAAAGCGTATGCAACAGCATGTGAACTTTCTAATGCCGGGATAATCCCTTCTTTTTTCGTTAATAACTGAAATGCTTCTAACGCTTCTTCATCTGTAATGGAATGATAAGAAACGCGACCAATATCTTTTAGCAAGCTATGTTCTGGTCCAACCCCTGGATAATCTAGTCCCGCCGAAATAGAATGCGCTTCTTGAATTTGTCCTTCTTCATTTTGCAGAAGGTACATCATCGATCCGTGTAAAACACCGACGCTTCCTTTCGTTAAAGTTGCTGCGTGCTTTTCTGTATGAACACCTTTCCCAGCTGCTTCTACGCCGTAAAGGGCAACTTCTTCATCGTGTACGAACGGATAAAACATTCCCATTGCATTACTACCACCGCCGATACAAGCAACGACTGCTTCTGGTAATTTCCCTTCTAATGCTTCGTATTGTTCTTTCGTTTCTTTCCCAATTACACTTTGGAAATCACGAACAATTTGCGGGAATGGATGCGGTCCTAGAACTGATCCCATAATGTAGTGCGTATCGTGCACGTGTGAAACCCAGTAACGAAGCGCCTCGTTCACCGCATCTTTTAATGTGCCGCTACCTGCCGCTACGCTTTCTACCTTTGCTCCGAGTAATTCCATTCGGAACACGTTTAATTTTTGACGTCTCACATCTTCTGCTCCCATAAAGATGACGCATTCTAATCCGAGAAGGGCACATACAGTAGCTGTTGCAACTCCGTGTTGTCCTGCTCCTGTTTCAGCGACAACTTTTTTCTTACCCATTCGTACGGCAAGAAGTGCCTGACCGATTGTATTGTTAATTTTATGTGCGCCTGTATGATTCAAATCTTCACGTTTCAAATAAATTTTTGCACCGCCGCAATACTTCGTCATATTTTCAGCAAAATATAGCGGTGTTTCTCTTCCAACGTACGTTTGTAAATAATGGTTTAATTCCTTTTGAAACTCTTCATCTTGCATCGCTTCTTTATATGCTTCTTCTAATTCTAATACGGACTGCATTAACGTTTCTGGAACGTATCGCCCCCCGTATATACCGTAGTGACCTTTTTCATCTGGATATGCGTAGTTCATTTGGAACACCCCTTCGCTTTTTTAATAAATTGTTTTATTTTCTTTAGATCTTTCTTTCCTTCTGTCTCTACTCCGCTACTTACATCGACCATATATGGCTGAACGGTTTGAATGGCTTCTTCTATATTAATGATGTTTAATCCGCCAGCTAATATCGTTTTCTCTCGCGACTCTTTTGGCATATGTGCAAGTAACTCCCATGAGAATGTCTTTCCATTTCCTCCGTAGAACTTTTCTTTCGGGCTATCAAATAACATATAATCTGTTTCGTATTTTTTCGCATGTTCCATATCTTGCTCTAAAGCTACTCCTACAGCTTTTATAGACGGAATTTTCAATCTTCTAATTTGATGATTGTCTTCATCCCCATGTAGTTGCACATGTGTCAACCCACACTCATCTGCAATTTTCTGGATCACTTCTACTGATTCATTTACGAAAACACCGACCTTTAACACGTTTGTTGGAAGCTCCTGAATGATTTCTTTCGCTAGCCCTGGGGTGATTTTCCGCTTACTTTCTGCAAAAACAAATCCAATTGCATCTGCTCCGTATTCGCACGCACTTTTCGCTGTTTCAACATCAGTAATACCGCAAATTTTCACTTTCATATGTTCATCTTACAGTCTTCGAAAAAGTTACTTATAGAAGATGATGTCATAAGCGCTTCACCAACTAATACACCTTTTGCACCAGCTCGTTTGACGCGAATGATATCTTCTTTTGAATGAATGCCGCTTTCACTAATCCAAAGTACTTTCTCCTCATCCAGTCGTTTTCCGAGCTTTTCAGTTTGGCTTAAATCTACTTCAAATGTTTTTAAATTACGGTTATTAATTCCGATAACGTGCGGATTTAATCGGATTGCAATTTCTAATTCCTGTTCATCATGAACTTCAACAATCGCTTCTAATCCTTTTTCTAGTACGTAGTTATAAAGCTCGTTTAATTTCTCTTTTGACAATACTGCAACGATTAATAAAATAAGATCGGCTCCTGCTTCATACGCTCTATCAATTTGGATTTTATCGATTATAAAATCTTTACATAAAAGCGGAATGTTACTTTCTGCTCTTGCCGTTTGTAAGTCGTGAAACGACCCTTTAAAAAATTGACCTTCTGTTAAAACCGAAACTGCTCCTGCGCCGCATTCTTCATATGTTTTCACTTGTTTTGGCACATCAACGTGTAAATTAATATCGCCTTTTGATGGAGACGCTCGCTTTACCTCTGCAATTACAGTAAACTGCTCTAAAGCTTTTACAAGTGAGTGTGTTTTCCTTTTTTCTTTCACTGGTGAATATGTTTCATATAACTCCGTAACTTCTACTTTCTTTTGCTCTACAATTTTGTCTAAAATCGTCCCCATTTTAATTCACCCTTTCTAATTTTTCATGGCTTGCTGTAATTAATAAGTTTAATTTTTCTAATGCTTTTCCAGAATCAATGCTATGTGCCGCTAGTTTAATTCCTTCTTCAATCGTTTCCGCTTTTCCGTTTGCGAAAAGAGCAAGCCCTGCATTTAGTAAAACTGTTTCGCGGTATACACTTTTTTCTCCGCTCAATACTCCGAGCGTAATCTTTGCATTTTCTTTTGAATTTCCGCCTCTAATTTCTTCATTTTTCACTCTAGAAAAACCGTATTTTTCAGGCTCAATACTCATTTCAATTATTTCGTTATCTTTTAAAATAGCGACGCAGTTTTCTCCTTGTAATGATGCTTCATCTAAAAATCCACTTCCGTTTACGACAAGTGCTTGTTTTCTGCCAAGTTTCTGCAATACTTCCGCTACCGGTAATAACATATCTCGTTTATAAATACCGACAAATTGCGTTTCTAAATGAACTGGATTCGTTAACGGTCCAATTAAGTTAAAGATCGTCGGAACGTTTAATTCTTTTCTTATTTTCATAATGCGTCTTAATGCTGGATGCATCGCTGGCGCGAATAAGAAGGCAATCCCTACATTTTCTAATAAGTAGTCAATTTCACCTGGCGTACAGCTTATGTTTACACCGAGTTCTTCTAATAAATCAGCACTTCCTGTTTTACTAGAAACAGCGCGGTTTCCATGTTTCGCAACCTTTACGCCAGCTCCGGCAAGTACAAATGCCGATGTTGTACTAATATTGAATGTTTGCGCACCGTCACCACCCGTTCCGCAATTGTCCATCGCGCCTTTTACATGATTTGAAAACGGTAATGCCTTTTCGCGAAGAGCACGAACGAGACCGTATATCTCTTCTGCTGTTTCGCCTTTCGCTTTCAGCAATACTAAGAAAGCTGCAACTTCACTTTCCAATATGTTGTCACTTAATAAAAGGAGCCCTGCTTCATACATTTCTTCTTCTGTTAAATGTTGTCCCTCTACTAATTTTCGAAGATAACTGTTCATACTCTCTCCTCCTCTTTCACTTGTGCTAAAAAGGCACGTATTAATTTCCCGCCTTCTTCTGTTGCAATTGATTCTGGGTGAAACTGTAATCCGAAGAGCGGATAATAGTTGTGACGAACTGCCATGATTTCTCCGTCATCCATCGCCGTCGCGAGTATGTCAAAGCATTGTGGTAAACTATTTTGCGCTGCAACAAGTGAATGGTAACGCATTGCCGTTAGCGGCTGCGTTACGTATGAAAAGATTGACGTTCCGTTATGTTTCACACGTGATGTTTTTCCGTGTTTAATGCGCTCTGCTCTAACAATTTCTCCTCCAAATGCGGATATGATTGCTTGATGGCCAAGGCAAATTCCTAAGATGGGAACGTTCTTATAAAAGTGACGAATAACATCGATACAAATTCCAGCATCTTCTGGTTTCCCAGGTCCCGGTGAAAGCACAATTCCTTTCGGTTTCATCTCCTCTAATTGTTCAATTGTTATTTGATCATTTCTTACGACGATGATGTTTTCTTCGTACTCACCTAATAGTTGATACAAGTTATATGTGAAGGAATCATAGTTATCAATCAGTACAATCATTTCATAACCTCCAAAAGCGCTCTCGCTTTATTTAATGTTTCCTCATATTCAGCAACCGGATCTGAATCGTAGACGATACCCGCTCCTGCCTGAACGTACGCTTTCTCATCTTTCACAACCATCGTTCGAATTGCTAGCGCCATATCAAGGTTTCCTGAGAATGAAATATATCCAACTGCTCCGGCATATACATTTCTTTTTTCATGCTCTAATGTATTGATAATTTCCATCGCCCTTATTTTCGGAGCTCCTGACACTGTGCCAGCTGGTAAACAATACGCTAATGCCTCAAATCCGCTCGTTAGTTTTCGCAATGTTCCGTGAACTTCAGATACAATGTGCATAACGTGAGAGTATTTCTCTACTTTCATATATTTATCTATCGTCACAGAGCCAATTTCACTTACTCTACCAATGTCATTTCGGCCTAGGTCCACAAGCATCATATGCTCTGCTCGCTCTTTCTCATTTCCTAACAGTTCTTTTTCGATTTCCTCATCTTCCTGCTTCGTTTTCCCTCTCGGCCTCGTACCCGCAATTGGGTTTGTCATCACCTTATCGTCTCTTACTGATAGTAAACTTTCTGGCGAAGAACCGAGAACGACGTAATCTTGAAAATCGATATAGAACATATATGGTGATGGATTTGCAATTCGAAGTTTCCGGTATAATGCAAATGGATCTCCAATACATTCACTTTGCAAACGCTGGGATAATACAACTTGAAAAATATCTCCGGCCCGAATGTATTCTTTCGCTGTTTCTACCATTTCACAAAATTCTTTTTTCGTTATTGAAGAAGTAAATGATAACGATGATATTACTTCACTCACCTTCTCTTCTTCACCGTTTAACACATCCTCTTTGTATCTTTGCAATCTTTCGTATACTTCTTCATAAGAAGCTGAATCTTCTTGCCCGCATACATATACAAACGACAACTTTTGGCGTAAATGATCGTAAACGATAAACTCGCGATACAGTAGTACGTGTACTTCTGGAATATTTAATGGATCATGTAAGTCTACTCCTATATTTTCATACTGCCGAATTACGTCATAGCCGATATATCCAATCGCTCCTCCGCAAAACGGAAATGGACTCTCTACTTGTTCTGGTGCGATTACCTCTTCTAATACTTGCAATACGTTACCTTGCAATTTTTCTGTTTGCCCATACATCGTTCGTTCTACTTCTATACCGACGCTTTTCACTTCTCCATAAGGATTACACCCTAAGTAAGAATAGCGCCCTTTATCTTGATGAAGCTGTGAACTTTCTAGTAAAAACTTTTTCTTACCCTTCATACGTCTATATAAAGAAATTGGCGTAATGCTATCTCCTTCTTCTTCAGCGATTACTAAAAATGTTTTTCCTTGTTCTTTTTGCTTCATAAATTCCTCTTTTGTCATCATGCCTTTCACCTCACTCTGAAAAATAAAAAAAGTCCCCTACATATCGAAATATGTAGAGGACGATAAATTTACCGTGGTACCACCTCATGTTGGACGCAAAAGCATCCCGCTTTATTCAGGTACAAAATATATACCTTATCCTTGTAACGGCGGAACCCGGGTTGCCTACTGAAAACAATTGTTCAGCATACCTCTCGTAAGCCCATTCCGTATATGGCACCGCACCGGGCTCCCACCTGCCCCCGGCTCTCTGTAACGTCTCCAATATACGTACTCTTCTTACTTAAACGATTTAATTTATTTAATTTTTTATACACAAAAAGGGAGTACTCATCCTATAGAAAGGACGGGTACTCCCGTGGTGCCACCTTAATTCGTTACGAATGTAACGCACTTTGCCGTATCAAAAAATAATACGTGTCTCTTATATCGATGAGATCATGTCGCCAAAGCCTACTTCTTTCGTTTCGGTTTGGAAGCTCTGAAGCCCATTCCACATCAATTCCATACTGATTCGCACCAACCATCAGCTCTCTGACATGTTCATCATGTGTACTCTTCTTCATCAACGCTTGCATTTTTTTAAGTTGCACTCATTATATTCCTCTCATTTCTAATAAGTCAATACTTTTTCCGAAAAAAATATTTTTCCTTCATTCAATATTATATTGACAAAACAACCTGTTTTTATGTAAATATAATAAATACTCTATTAAAATTACGGTTTTTTGTCAGAAAATCATATATTACAAAAGCGAAACATTGTCAAAAAACGCTTACATTTCAGAAAATTCATATTTCTGAATGGATTTTTCTGAATAATCATGATAGATTATAAATATGCATAACGCATCAAAAGACATGACAAAAGGAAGGGGAACTACATGAGTACGCAGATGTTAACTTTAACTTCTATCTCTATTTACATGCTCGGGATGTTAGTAATCGGCTATTTCGCCTACAAACGAACGTCCAACTTAACAGATTATATGCTTGGCGGGCGTACACTAGGCCCCGCAGTAACAGCATTAAGTGCTGGAGCATCAGATATGAGCGGTTGGCTTTTAATGGGCTTACCCGGTGCAATGTTTAGCGTTGGATTAAGTAGTAGTTGGATTGCATTCGGCCTAACATTAGGCGCATACGCAAACTGGCTATATGTCGCTCCTCGCTTACGTACCTACTCTGAAATTGCAAACAACTCTATTACTATTCCAGAATTTTTGGAACACCGTTTCCACGACAAATCTCACATGCTACGCTTAGTATCCGGACTTGTTATTATGATTTTCTTTACTTTTTATGTAGCTTCAGGATTAGTTTCAGGCGCTGTATTATTTGAAAATTCATTTGGTATGAACTATCATGTTGGATTATTCATTGTAGCAGGCGTTGTTGTAGCTTACACATTATTTGGTGGTTTCTTAGCAGTAAGTTGGACAGACTTCGTGCAGGGAATCATTATGGTTGTTGCTCTTATTCTTGTTCCTATTGTAACAATTATGAATTCACACGGACTTGGGCCTGCATTTGATACAATTCGATCGGTAGATCCAACACGTTTAGATATTTTTAAAGGTGCCTCTACTTTAGGAATGATTTCTTTATTCGCATGGGGCCTTGGTTATGTTGGACAACCTCATATTATCGTACGCTTTATGGCAATTTCGTCTGTAAAAGAAATTAAAAGCGCACGAAGAATTGGTATGAGCTGGATGATTTTCTCTGTTGTCGGAGCTATGTTTACTGGTCTTATTGGTATTGCTTACTATTCACAACAAGAGTTGACATTATCTAACCCAGAAACAATTTTCCTTGAACTAGGAAAAATTTTATTCCACCCACTTATTACTGGATTTTTATTAGCAGCTATTTTAGCAGCGATTATGAGTACAATCTCATCTCAGCTTCTTGTTACCTCTAGTGCTATAACAGAAGATTTATATCGTACATTCTTTAAACGCTCTGCTTCTGATAAAGAGCTTGTATTTGTCGGTCGTATGGCTGTACTTGTTATCGCCTTAGTTGGGTGTGCATTAGCGTTTAAACAAAATGATACGATTTTAGCTCTTGTTGGATACGCTTGGGCTGGATTTGGTTCTTCATTCGGACCTGCTATTTTATTAAGCCTATATTGGAAACGCATGACAAAATGGGGTGCGCTTGCTGGTATGATTTCAGGTGCCGCTACAGTAATTATTTGGACTCAATTCAAATTCTTAAAAGATTTCTTATATGAAATGATTCCTGGTTTCGCTATTAGTTTAATAGTGATCATCATTGTTAGTTTACTAACTAAACCTTCAAAAGAAGTTGAAGAGCAATTTGAGAATTTTGAAAAACAACATAGTCATAATCTATAAGAAGAAAGCTCTGCTGTTATCATAACAGCAGAGCTTTCCTTTTATTAAAGTTCGACAATCTTCTTTTCAAATTTAACAAATTCTTTATGTTTCGTTAAATTTAACATAACACTACTCCTTTATAGTATTAGTATCAGCACTTATACAGAAAGGGGACTCCAACATGTTAGCAGCTTTCCAGCGACAACATATAAGAAAATTTTCACCTATCACAAATACTTCTACTTCTTGTTTAAACATACAACCTAATCCACCCAAAATTTCTATTGCTCCTTCTGTTATTTCAGTCATCGGTGTTCATATGGAAAAAAATAAGTTAAAAGTAAGAACTGGACAAAGCACTGAGTTATCAGCTTCCGTTTTGCCAGTGCAAGCAACGAATAAAGAACTTATTTGGACAAATATGAATGCTGATGTCATCACAATGTATCCAAAAGGTGATACGGTAACGATTACTGGAAAAAGTGCAGGAAGAGCAGTCGTAATTGTTACAACTGCTGAGGGAAAATTTCGTGACCTATGCGTCATTCATGTACAACCTTATATGACAAATCCAAAGTAAAAGAGTGGCTTCATAGCCACTCTTTTACTTTATTTCAATATGCTTATTTTTACTTTTTACGAGTTGGATAAATTGTTCCTTATCTTTTGGAGAAATAATTTCTGTTTTATATAAATCATAAACAATTTCAATTCGATCAAATGATAATGCATGAGCTGCTATTGGGTTTTTCGTATTTGAAATTTGTTTTATATCTCGTATAAATATGCGCTTTTTAACGAGACCTGATCTAATAGTAATCTCTTCTTCCCCTACAATATATTTTGTTGAAAACCAACTCCAACTAAACAGTATCGCTAATGGAATTGTAAAAAATAAAAGAAAGTAGTCTCTCCCTGCAAATATTGGAGCAAAACAGGCGCCTAAAACAATGAAAAAGATTGGATATAACCATGCATCTTTTTTTGATGGAAATTCCATTACGCTCTCTCCTCTCTTGATTTAAGTCAATGAATCATCCTCCTTCTCTTATTAAAATGAAAGTAATATTGAAATAGGAGGACGACATATGAATGAACGAAAGTTTGCCTTATTTGCTGGTGCTTCTCTTCTTATTATAGCATTCGCTGCATTTTTTTCTTACGGTTTTGTTTACGGAAATCTCGTTGTACAAGGAGATGCGAGCACGACACTCCATAATATTCAAACTTCAAGTTCACTTTTCAAAGCAGAAATTTTCGGATGGATTATCATTTTTATTACGGATATTATCACCTCGTGGGCTCTTTATTTCTTTCTAAAACCTATCCATGCTAGCCTCTCATTACTAGCTACCTGTCTTCGTCTTATGTATACAACTATACTTGGGATTTCTATATTCAATTTAACATTTGTATTACTTCTTTCAAAAAGTACAGTTGCTAATTCAGAAGCATATACAATGTTATTTCTAGAAGCTTTTGAATACATTTGGTCTGTAGGGTTAATCATTTTCGGCTTACATCTTTTCGTTTTAGGATATGTAACTTTTCTATCTAAACAAATACCGAAATTTATTAGTGTATTACTATTCATCGCTGCTATCGGTTATATCGTAATTCACGTCATGAATACAATGTTTTCACAATATGATGCGATGATTTCCATTCTTAACGTTGTCTTTCAATTACCGATGATCGCAGGTGAACTAGGATTTAGTATATGGCTATTGATTAGAGGTGGAAGAAACTCTACTGTTTGAGTCGTTTCTTAATTCTACTTAATGATTCTGGCGTAATACCTAGATAACTTGCCAATTGATATTGAGGAACACGATTGATTAAATGAGGTCGTTTTTGTAATAATGATTTGTAGCGCTCTTCTGGTGTCGATGCAATAAATAATGTAAGTTCTTCTTGTACCTCACCAAAATTGTATTCAATCATTTGACGCGTCATTTCTTCTAACTGTGAATATTTCTTATACATGTCCTTTTCACAACATAGGTCGCCAACTACAACTAGGCAGTCTTCTAGACACGTTAATGTATGTGGGGATGATTTATCTTGTTTATGATGGTTGAAATTCGCGATTGCTTGTTCTTCTGTATAAAAATTTGATGTAACCTCTTTCCCTGTTTCATCTATACAATGTTGCCTCACGCATCCTTTTAATACAAAGTAACATTTAGACGGAACATCTCCTTGTCTTAGGAGTACTGTTCCTTTTTTATATTCTGCAATTTGTAATTCTTCCACGATTATACGCTGCTGCTCTTCACTTAATGTTGTATGCTTTGTCATGTATTTCATTAAAATATCTTTCATTTGGTCTCTCCTTCCCCTTCTATATTTGTATGAGAAGCGTATGATGTAACTCCACTATATATTATCTTTTTCATGCTATATGGCGGGAATTCCCCCTATTGATCTGTTTTATTTTCTGCATGGAACAAAAAAAGAGAAGTTACCAATAACTTCTCTTTTCGTATATTAGAATAGACTCGTTATAATTCCTGTGTATAAGCCGGTTCGTTCACCACATTTTTTGCTGTTCGTTTTTGTTGCTGTAGTAAGAAAACAGATACACCAAACAATACGAGTATGCTGCCGATAATTTGCATTGCATTTAATTTTTCTCCAAGTAAGAAGAACGCTAGTATAGATGCCCCAACTGGTTCTCCTAAAATACTCATTGAAATTGTTGTTGCATTTACGTAGTTTAATAGCCAGTTATTAATGACATGTGACACTGTCGGCACAATCGCAAGTAAAAGAAAAATAGTCCAGTCCCACTTCGTATAACCTGTAAAAGGTACTTGCAGCACGATATTATAAATCCCCATAAAAATACCTGCGAATGCAAAAACTGTAAAGCTATAAATCCAGTGTGATACTTTCTTTACTGTCGTTTGTCCGATAAATAAATAACCGACAACTGCTATTACACTTAAAAAGGATAATATATCTCCATAAATTGCTTGTTTACTTAAACCTAAATCTCCCCAACCAATACACATTACACCTAATATAGCGATACCCATCGTCGCAATGGCTGAATAGGTTGTTCTTTCTTTAAATAAGAAAAAACCTCCAATTAAAGATACGATCGGTTGAAGTGCTAAAATAATCGTCGAACTAGCAACTGTTGTATGCTTTAAAGATTCAAACCATAAAAGAAAATGAAGCGCTAAAAAGAATCCAGATCCAATTAAAAATCCCCAATCTTTTATTTGAATCTTATGGAACTCTTCCCGCTTTTTCCAAACGATTGGCAGCATAATAATTACGATAATCCATAATCGGTACATACTTAAAATAGAAGATGGTGCTGAGGACATCTTTACAAAAACTGCTGCGAATGAAATTGCTATAATAGAAATTGCTAATGGTAGTGCGATTGATTTTTCTTGTTTCAAACCCTGTCTCCCCTCTCACCTGTAAAAATCCCACTTCATTATATCCGTTTTCTTTCATAACTTAAATACTAATTTTTTAGATTCTTCGTACCATTATGGTAAAATAGAAATTGAGGCACCTATTAGTGAATATTTCTTTCCTTTTCACTACAAGCGTCGCTGTTACAATCATAGTAAATTTTTATTTAGGGGGATATACATGAATCAAACAATAGGGAGAATTGAAGAAATTTCATTTTTTAGTACATCACTTCAAGAGGAACTTACACTTCTTGTTTATTTACCAGTAAATTACACACCTCTCCATAAGCATACGGTTGTTATTGCACAAGATGGTAGAGATTATTTTCAGCTTGGTAAAGCGCACCGTGTAATTGAGCGCCTTCGCGAAACTGAAGAAATTGACTGCACAATTATTGTCGGTATTCCATATAAAAATGTACACGATCGTAAGGAAAAATATTTCCCAAATGATGTAAAGAATGCTGCTTACATTCGTTTCCTTGCTCACGAGCTTGCTCCATATATTGATGAAAATTATCCAACGTATCAAATGGGTAAAGGACGCGTTTTAATTGGAGATTCTCTTGGCGGTACAGTTTCTTTCATGACTGCACTTATGTATCCGCATACATTCGGTAAAGTCGTTATGCAATCACCATTTGTTGATGAAACAGTTATGAACTTAGCAAAAGACTTCAAAGATCCACAGGCGTTAGAACTTTATCACGTCATTGGGACAGAAGAAACAGCTGTAAAGCGCACAGACGGACAAGTATCTGATTTCGTAGAACCAAATCGCGAGTTAAATAAACTTCTTACAGATAGAAATTTCATCACGCATTATGAAGAGTTTGAAGGGAATCACACTTGGAAGTATTGGCAAGCTGATTTACCGAAAGCTTTCTCTCATATTCTATCAATGAAATAATAGAGAGCAGTATTCAGAATAATTTGATATAATAGATAAAGAGATTTATTTTTCTCAAAATCTAACTAGACTTACAAAGGGAGGAATTGGAACATGAAATTAGGCATTGTAATTTTTCCATCAAAAATGATTCAAGATAAAGCGAACGGATTGCGTAAACGTTATGATCCACACTACGCATTAGTTCCGCCACATATTACATTGAAAACACCCTTTGAGACGCAAGATGATCAACTAGAATCGATTGTAAACGAGTTACATACAATCGCAAGTAAAACGAACCCTTTCACCCTTCATGTTGGAAAAGTCGGTTCATTCGCACCTGTTAATAATGTCCTTTATTTTAAAGTAGAAAAAACACCTGAACTAACTTTCTTAAATGAAGAAATGCATAATGGTTTCTTTACACAAGAGCGTGAATACTCTTTCGTACCTCATTTAACAATCGGTCAAGACTTATCAGATGCAGAGCATGCTGATGTATTAGGTCGATTACGTATGAAAGATTTCTATTATGAACAACCAATCGATCGTTTCCACCTTCTATACCAATTAGAAAATGGAACGTGGACTGTACATGAAACATTCCACCTTGGAAAGGAGAACAACTAATTTGCACGCACAAATCGTACAAACGGACGAACAACTAAGAGATGCATTCTCTGTACGTAAGCAAGTATTTGTGAATGAGCAACGTGTTTCTGCAGAAGAAGAGTATGATGAGTTTGAAGAAATTTCAACACACGTTGTTATATATGATAATGATGTTCCAGTTGGTGCTGGTCGCTTCCGCATCGTTGATGGAGTTGGAAAGATGGAACGCATTTGCGTACTAGCTTCCCATCGCAAAAAAGGCATTGGCAAAATCATTATGGATGCACTTGAAGCATATGCGAAGGAAGAATCGCTACCAAAATTGAAACTTCATGCTCAAACGCACGCTGAAGATTTCTATAAAAAACTTGGTTATGTTACAAGTTCTGATGTATTTATGGAAGCCGATATCCCGCACGTCGTAATGATAAAAGAATTGTAAATTTGTAGCAGGAGGTAACCCCTCCTGTTTTTTACATTGCTATTTTCTTTTTCTTCCGCTAAAGTTAAATGTTGATGCTATAGTTTTGAAGGTGAATATATGACACAAGAAAAATTTTCACAAAAATCGTTAACACACGCTGGCATTCCGCAAGCGACGTATCATATTCCGAAAACATCTACCCATTTAATTATGGAAGAAGATGCAGATGCGGCGTATTTCCGCGCTTTAGAACAGCAAGGTGTTTATTTAAATGAAAAACAGTTAGAAGCAGTGCGAACGACAGAAGGACCTGTCCTTACACTAGCTGGTGCTGGAAGTGGTAAAACATCTGTTTTAACAACTCGCGTTGGTTATTTAGTTAATGTAAAACATGTTCATCCGCGAAATATTTTACTGCTTACGTTTACACAAAAAGCAGCTGAAGAAATTCGAAGCCGTGTAGCGAATTTACCTGGTATGAATCATGCCGCAAGTAGCTATGTCGTTGCTGGTACATTCCACTCTGTCTTTTTAAAATTGCTTCGTAGTCAAGGATATAATCAGCAAATTTTAGCAAATGAAAAACATAAACAAATTATGATAAAGAAAATTTTGAAAGAATTGCGCTTAAAAGACGCTTATGATGCCGAAACGATACTCGCTATGATTTCACTTGAGAAAAACAAATTGAATCGTCCGAAAGATGTAAAAGCGAAAACACCGGTTGAACAAGAGTTCAAAGAAGTATACGAACGTTTCGAAGAGGTAAAACAACGATACAATTATATCGATTTTGACGACATCTTATTAGAAATGTATTATCTGTTAGAAAATAACGCTCCCCTGCTTACTCAATTACAAGAGCGTTTTCATTACATTGAAGTAGATGAGTTTCAAGATACGTCGTATGCACAATATGAAATTGTAAAATTGTTAGCCACGCCAAGAAATAATTTATTTATCGCAGGTGATGACGATCAAGCGATTTACGGCTGGCGAGGGGCAAGTCACCAAATTATTTTATCTTTTCCAAAGGAATTTGATAATACAACGATTATCGCGCTTAATACGAATTATCGATCTAATCCATTTATCGTCGGACTTGGAAATGAAGTTATTAAGCTCAATCAAGAACGTTTTGATAAAGAGCTATATTCTGTTCGTAACGATGGCATGCAGCCGTTTTATGCACGACCTGCGACAACTCTTGATGAAGCAAATCAAATTTTGCAACTCATTCAGGAAAAAGTAGATAGTGGTGAACGAAATTATAAAGATTTTTGTTTATTATATCGTACACATTCTGTAAGCCGTTCTTTACTTGATCAGCTTACAATTCATAAGATTCCATTTATTAAACATGGAGCGAGCCAATCTTTCTACGAACATTCTTTAATTAGGCCCGTATTAGATCACTTACGACTCGTGCTTGAACCGTTCCGCCTCGAATCACTTTCAAATATATTACCAACAATGTATATTGGCCGTGATGAGTGCATTTCATTTATTGAACGTGAACAATGGAAATATGGTGAGGGCCGGTTCCCTTCCCTTCTTCATTTCCTATTACTAAATCCAAGCTTGAAACCTTTTCAAGTTAAAAAAGTAAATGAACGCATCGATTTTATTAAATTTATAAAAGAACTTGAACCGAAAAAAGCATTGAAAGAAATTATTCATGGTAAAGGAAAATATTTAGAGTACTTACAAAGTAACGATCGTTCTTCCTTTACGATGCATAAGGACATACAAGAAGAAATGCTAGAAGAATTAATGGAATCAGCAACTCGCTTTACGGATATTCCAGCTTATTTACAATTTATTAATGAAGCAATTCAAGGTCAAAAAGAAATGGAAGCATTAAAAACAATGCCGCAAAAAGATGCCGTATCGCTTATGTCGATTCATAACGCAAAAGGCCTTGAGTTTCCATGCGTCTTTTTACTCGGAGCAAGCGATGGCATACTGCCACATACTTCTTCTTTAAAAGATGCCAATGACCGTGTGACGGAGACTTCTGAAGCATTAGAAGAAGAACGACGATTACTCTATGTCGCCATTACGCGTGCTAAAGAAGAACTTTACATTTCCTCCCCGCAATTTTTCAGAGGAAAGAAACTAGATATATCTCGTTTTTTATATACTGCGCGAAAAGATTTACCTGAAAAGACATCCATTAAATAAGGGTGTCTTTTTGCATATCACGTTGTGTACATCCCCTCTATTTAAATTCCCTGTTTCTATCCTGAGAATTAACGTAATATCAATCATATCCCGTTCATATTGTAATAGTGTATGTCAGAACTCACGATAAGGAGTGAACATAATGAGCTGCAATTGTAACGAAGATCATCATCATGATTTTGATTTTAACTGTGTATCGAATGTCGTTCGTTTTATACATGAGCTTCAAGAATGTGCAACCACAACATGTGGATCGGGATGCGAAGTTCCATTTTTAGGAGCACATAATAGCGCATCGGTAGCGAATACGCGACCTTTTATTTTATACACAAAAGCTGGAACACCTTTCGAAGCATTCGCACCATCAGGAAGTCTTAAGCACTGTACGTCCCCGATTTTCCGCGTGGAGAGCATAGATGATGACGGATGCGCTGTACTACGCGTCCTAACCGTAACAATTGGTGGAGATCCTGTCACACCTGGCGATGATCCAATTTGCACGTTTTTAAATGTTCCAACTGCAACTTTACGGGGAACGAATTCTTGTATTACTGTTGATTTAAGCTGCTTCTGTGCTATTCAATGCTTACGTGATGTTACGATTTAAAACTGAATAATGATTTAAGCATGGATTGGGTGGCAGAAATTTCTGTCACCCAATCCATGCTTAAAAGGTACTAACGTATTTTTTATAAAATTAGGAACTTGTCTAGAGCAAAGGGCTTATCTCTTTCATTGACTAAAAGTAGAAGAAATAAAGGAGTGAAAAACATGCTCTCTTCTAATAAATATAAATTTAATAAAATTGATTGCAACGCAAAAGCCGTTAGTACATTGCCAGCTTTCGGCTTTGCATTCAACGCTACTGCCCCTCAATTCGCTTCATTATTCACACCACTACTATTACCTAGTACAAGTCCAAACCCAGATCTCACTGTTACAGTAATAAATGATACAGTAAGCACTGGAAGCGGAATTAAAATTCAAAAAATTGGCATTTATCAAATCAGCTATACCTTATCAATATCTTTAAATGATCCTACTATTACCCCCAGCCTGGCTCGCTTCTTTTTATCATTAAATACACCCCAGAATATTATTCCCGGATCAGGTACAGCAGTCCGTTCTAACATTATTGGCACTGGTGAAGTAGACATATCCAGCGGTGTTATTCTTATTAACTTAAACCCTGGTAATCTCATTCAAATCGTACCTGTTGAATTACAGGGCAGTATAGATGTTCGTGCTGCAGCATTAACAGTCTTACAAATTGGTTAACTAAAAGTGGTATTTCTTATTTGAGATACCACTTTTAATTATTAAATGAAAAACACTCACATTAACATGAGTGTTTCATTCTTCATATTGTTTTATTATATTTTTCTTCTTTCCGCAATTACATCCCTTTTTCTTCACAAAGCCTTGTTGCTGTAATTGCTCTTGATGTACCTGTTGCTGTTGCTGTTGCTGTTGCTGTTGCTGTTGCTGTTGCTGTTGCTGTATGTTATACCACTGCTGCAGATCATATGAATTTGGCCTTGGATTATTGCTCACAGCAAACATCTCCTCTACTGTCAATTCTGTCTATTTACTATATGAACAACTCCTTATTTTTGTTCCCTCACTCCCCTAAACTCCGCCTTTTCAATATGAAAATTCATCCTGCTATTTGCATCTCCTACCTCAACACGCAAAGAAAACATGGACGTTAGGCCGGTATGAAATAGAGAGCTCGATAGTTAAAGTTCCACTTTATTATTCTCCCATAAAATATCCAGTAATTGTTTCAATAATCGCTGCTGCTCCTGCAATAGCTAATAATGCAAGTAGCGGCTCCGCGACGATAGGTATCCAATTATATAAGACTAATAAAAAAGCACTAACCCATACACCTGTACACCAATAGCAACTTAATAATTCTCCAATCCATTTTCTTAGACCTTTACCTTTCACTTTTGTAAAAGTCGATACACTTCCATCTGGCTCTGTAATCTCTAACTCATCAATAAACGGTCTTCGCAAAAAGGCTGTAATTTTGTCATAAACAATAAGACGAGTTAACCTAAAAGCAGCTAGAGCGAAAATAAAAAATAAAAGCCAGCTTGTAAATAACATGATTCCACCTTCCCTATCCTCTTTAGCCTATTTTAAAAAAAAAGTCTTGAGACTGTGACCAAATCTCCCCCACTCCAATATCTTATTAATGTAAATACAAACAAGAAGATAAGGAGTGACATTAATGAGTTGTAACGAAAATAAACACCATAGCTCTTCTCATTGCGTAGCTGATGTTGTAAAATTTATCAATGAATTACAAGATTGTTCTACTACAACATGCGGATCTGGTTGCGAAATTCCATTTTTAGGAGCACACAGCAGTTCATCAGTAGCAAATACACGTCCTTTTATTTTATACACAAAAGCTGGAACACCTTTTGAGGCATTTGCGCCATCTGGAAGCCTTACAGACTGTACGTCACCATTTTTCCGCGTCGAGAGCGTAGATGATGATAGCTGTGCTGTATTACGTGTATTAACTGTAACTGTCGGCGGAGATCCAGTAACAGATGGGACTAAACAAATTTGTACGTTTTTAAATTCACCACATGCAACTTTACGCGGTACAAATACTTGCATTACTGTTGATTTAAGCTGTTTCTGTGCTATTCAGTGCTTACGAGACGTTACTATCTAATAAGTAAACTAAAAAACTATTGGGGTGGTAGAATCTATCTACCACCTTTACATAATTTAAAAAACAGCCATATCAATTGATTTTATCTCTTCTATAGATACTCGAATATCTCTCATACTATTTGGCGGCATAATTGATACAACACCATTTCGATATGAAATAATAGATCCAACATATGAGACTGTCGCTGTTTTTATTCTACATCTTACTTTCGGAATGTAATGAGGGCGGTTTAATAAGAAATGAATTTTTTCTTCATTGTTCATATCCTTAAATGATTTATTATACGGGACTGTTCTCACTTGCTCTTCTTGCTCTTCTTGTTCCTCTTGTTCCTCTTGTTCCTCTTGTTCCTCTTGTTCTATTTTTTCTTCTACTTGCTGCTCTTCTTGTTGTTTTTGTTCTAGTACCTCTTCCACAGCACTACTTACAATATTTTCTTTTCTATTACTTTTCCCTTTTTGATCCTCATTTTCAAAGTTTGTTAAGATAATTCTTTTTATTTTCGGTGCAGCAAGTTCTAAATTTACTTGCGCAATATATAACAACGGTTTTCCAACTGTTGAGCTTTTATTCTTCACACTCGTCCCTCCCACTTCCATACATAGCTGGATAAATCGTGTACTATTATAGTTATATTCATAACGATGCAAGAACTTTCGTTAAAAATCGCTCTTTCCGAGAACAATTAAAAAGGACAGCCTCAATATTTAGAGACTGCCCTTTAACAAACTATAATAAATATTATATTTACCCTAGAATATGATATCCTGAATCCACATGAATATTCTCACCTGTTACTCCGCGTGCTAAATCACTGAATAAGAATACTGCTGTATCCCCAACTTCTTCTGGAGTCGTTGTGCGACGAAGTGGTGCGCGCTCCTCTATTTCTCTTAAGATTGAGTTAAAGTCGCCTACACCTTTCGCAGATAACGTACGAATTGGTCCTGCAGAAATAGCGTTAACGCGGATGCCATGTTGGCCTAAATCATTCGCTAAATATTTCACGCTAGCTTCTAATGAAGCTTTCGCAACACCCATAACGTTATAGTTTTTCACAACACGCTCGCCGCCAAGGTATGTTAAAGTTAAAATATTTCCGCCTTCTGTCATCACTTTCTTCGCTTCTCTTGCTACAGCTGTTAAAGAGAATGCACTAATATTTTGTGCAAGTAAAAATCCATCGCGAGAAGTATCTACAAATTCACCTTTTAAGTCGTCACGATTTGCAAAAGCAATACAATGTGCTACACCGTGAATAGTACCTACTTCTTGCTTAATCGTTTCAAAGCAAGCTGTAAGTTCTTCATCATTCGTTACATCACAAGGTAATACAAGTGATTCTTGTCCTTCTAATGTATCCGCTAATTCACGAACGTTTCTTTCTAAACGTTCTCCTGCAAATGTGAATATTAATTTTGCACCTGCATTATGCAAAGAGCGAGCAATTCCCCATGCAATACTTCTTTGGTTCGCAACGCCCATAACAACAAATGTTTTCCCTTGTAATAGTTCCATGATATATCCTCCCAGAAATGCTTATACTTGTTATTAGTACCTGATACTATAATTATAGTATCATAAAACCTCTTAAAGGCAAACAAAAAAGTCATTAACGTAAATTCGTTAATGACTTTTTGTTTCTATAAAAAACCGCTCTAATCCTTCTTCCCAAGAAGGCATTTCTAAAAAACCATTTAGTCGTAGCATGTTATGTTGAAAAATAGAATATTTCGGTCTCGCTGCCGCCGATCCAAATTCTTCGGTTGAAACAGGTAATACATTCACTTTCATATTTGCATATGAAAATATTTTTTGAGCAAATTCAAACCAAGAACATGAACCTCTATTTGATACGTGATACGTACCGTATAAAGAAGTATGAATGAGCTTATTAATAACCATATTTAAATCTGCCACATACGTAGGAGAGCCGATTTGATCCGCTACAACAGATATTTCTTCTCTTTCTTTTCCTAATCGCATCATCGTTTTCACAAAATTATTTCCATATTTACCATATAGCCACGATGTACGAACGATAAAATATTTATTATGTAACTCTTTGACGAACTGCTCCCCCGCATACTTAGAAGCTCCGTATATATTTATCGGCGTTGGATTATGAAATTCATCATATCCATCCGGTCTGTCCCCTTGAAATACATAATCGGTACTAATATAAACTAACTTAGCCCCTACTAATTGTGAAGAAACCGCTACATTTCGAGCTCCTATTGCATTGATTAAATAAGCAAGATCTTGTTCTTTCTCAGCATGATCAACCTTCGTATACGCTGCACAATGAATGATTATATGTGGCCTTATTTCTTGTACCACTTGCTGGATTCGGGATATATTTGTTACATCTAGTAACTTTTTATCAAATGGATATATGTCATATTCTTCAGGATTTAACTCTTCTTGTAGTTGTTTTCCTAATTGACCATTTGCTCCTGTTATGATAACCCGCTCTTTCATTTACATGCCCCTTACTGTTACTGTTCTTTTAGTGGTTTCCACCATTCCTTATTCTTTTCATACCAATGCACCGTCTCTTGTAATCCTTGTTCGAACGTATACTTCGGTTCCCAATCAAATTCGTTCTTCATTTTCTCTGCATCAATCGCATAACGGCGATCGTGCCCTAAACGGTCCGTAACATATTCAATGTCTTTTTTTGTTTTTCCTAAGAGAGTAATAATTTGTTCCACAACTTCTACATTCGTTTTTTCGTTATTTCCACCTATGTTATATACTTCTCCTACACGCCCCTTATGCAAAACAATATCAATCGCACGACAATGATCTGTTACATGTAACCAGTCTCTTATATTTAAGCCATCACCATATAACGGTAGTTTTTTTCCTTCCAGTGCATTCGTAACCATTAATGGAATTAACTTTTCAGGATATTGGTACGGTCCATAATTATTGGAACAACGCGTTACTATAACTGGTAATTGATATGTTTTATAATAAGTTAAAGCTATCATGTCGGCGCTCGCCTTACTTGAAGAATATGGACTATTTGGAGCTAACGGGGTTTCCTCAGTAAACTTTCCTGTTTTCCCTAAAGAACCGTATACTTCATCTGTTGATACTTGCACGAACTTAATATGCGGATACTTTTTCACTAATTCTAATAAAGTGACTGTCCCGATTACATTCGTATCGTAAAAGGGAATCGGATTTTCAATACTACGGTCCACATGTGATTCAGCTGCAAAATTAACCATTACTTGCACATCACGCTCTTTAATAACATGCTCCAGCAGCTCTCCATTTTGAATTTTCCCGTTTACAAAAGAGTAATTAGGATGCTCTTGAATAGACTTTACATTATTCAAATTCCCGCTATATGTTAATGCATCGAAATTAATGATTTTATATGTTTCATAGCTTTGCAGCATGTAATGAACAAAATTACTTCCAATAAATCCAGCTCCACCTGTTATTAATATATTCATAAACAACTCTCCTACTTAAAAACTATCTTCATATTCCTGAAGTGATGGTAATATTCGATCCTTATCAGATAAGATAGGATTTGTTACCGGCCATGGAATTGCTAATTCTTTATCCTCCCAAAGTAATCCCGAGTCATGCTGTGCACTATAATACTCATCTACTTTATACATAACAATAGTATGTGGAACAAGCGTACAAAACCCGTGCGCAAATCCTTTTGGCACCAATAATTGCCGGTGGTTATCCGCACTTAAAATATACCCTTTCCACTGTTTAAATGTTGGTGATTCTTTTCGTAAGTCTACGATAACATCATAAATTGCCCCTTGCATAACTTGAATGAGTTTCGTTTGTGCTTTCGGATTTTTTTGAAAGTGCAATCCTCGAATCGTTCCTGCCTGTGCTGAATAAGATACGTTATCTTGTACAAATGAATACGTAATCCCTAATGTTTCTAGCACCTTCTTATTATAACTCTCTGTAAAAAAGCCACGCTCATCTCCAAATAGCCTCGGTTCTAACAATTTTGCATCGGTAAAGTTTGTTTCTACAACTTTCATATTCTCACCTATTCTCCGTTAAACTGTTTCCCAAAGTTTATATCTCGGGCTAACGTATTTGCCCTTTGAAGAGAAGCATGAGTTCCCGCATCCGTCCACCAGCCGCTCATTTCGTTATAAGTAAGTACCCCTCGTTTTAAATACCAATTATTTATATCTGTAATTTCAAGTTCTCCCCTTGCGGAAGGTTTTAATTCTTTTATATAAGTAAAAACTTTCGAATCATATAAATAAATTCCCGTAACAGCATAGGAACTTTTCGGTTCCGTCGGCTTTTCTTCAATTTCAATTATTTTTTTATTTTGAATATGTGCTACACCAAATCGTTCAGGATCTTCTACAGATTGAAGCAGTACTTTTGCACCTTCTTTTTGCTTTGTAAACTCTTCAACATACGGACGAATATCATCTGAAAAAATATTATCTCCTAATACAACTACCATGCGATCGTCCCCAATAAAATCCTCACAAAGCCCTAACGCTTGTGCAATTCCGCCCGCCTTATCTTGCACACGATACGTAAAGGACACACCAAATTCGTGACCACTTCCTAAAAAGCTAACAACATCTCCCATATGCTCTTTACCTGTAATAATCATAATATCTGTAATCTCACATTGTTTCAGTTTATATACTGCATGATAAATCATCGGATACCGCCCAACGGGAAGTAGATGTTTATTCGTTACTTTCGTTATTGGATATAGTCTTGATCCAGTTCCGCCCGCTAAAATAATCCCTTTCATTATGCATCTCTCCCTTATGATGGAGATAGTACATCTTTATAATGTTCCATATACTTACTCTGTTCCATCTCAATCATATGTTATATGCACACAAAACTTTCCATTTTTTTATATTGTTCAATATAATTAAAGTTTCTTTTCAAGCATGCAAATATCTATGTCATTTTCTCATTAATTTTCACCTATTATATAACGAGAGATTTACGGAGGTGAATTTATGTCCAATCATAATGATTCAAACGACTTAAATCCAGTTGACTCTTTATCTTCCGGCACATTTGACCCTACATTTCCACAATTTTCTTTGACACCTGGACCGACTGGTGCTATCGGGCCGACCGGCGATACCGGACCGACTGGCGATACCGGACCGACTGGCGATACCGGACCGACTGG